>JBCDFI010000030.1:0-20041 GCA_039178155.1 Cyanobacteria bacterium P01_H01_bin.105 | reverse complement strand
GAGGAAAAGGTCGTTTGTTCTAATATCATTGTCGCTGACGGTACCACGAGCTAATGCGGTGTCTGAAATTTTCACAACACCGGTCATTGGTCGCGTTCCATTGTTACCCAAGTCCTGCCAGGTGTAAGTTTGTTCTGCTGCTGCCTTCTTTTGTGTCAGCAGTAGCGCGATTAGCGTTAACGGGAAAAGAGTAAGTGACAAGATAGTCTTTGAATTCTTATTTTGCTGCATGCTTTCCTTTCTGATTTTCAGTTGTTGTGAGGTGTTAATAACAGAGCTAACTATATACTTTGGACTTTAGTCTCATTGGCACTGAGCACTAACAGGGGTCATCACTACAAGAGAATTCAGATCACGATATCGAGTACTCCCATCTCCTTTTTGAGTCCTACTGGGGAGCTGTGGGATAAAAGGAGTTCTGAGAAAAGCTACATCACCAGCCTCTCCTGTTAAATTGCGATCTAATGCAAACGCTATTTCAGAAGAAAATAGATTAGGGTCAAGCAGGCGCAAACCAAAGCTGCCTGAGCCAATGACGTTATTGCCTACAGGATTACCTCCCATAGAGCTGACTGTGGTAAAGGTAGAATTTGGAAACCTTCCTCCAGTTCGTTCAATATTGGCATTTGTCACATTTGTGCCATCGAAGTCAAATGTACCTTGGAGGACGCCATCATTCTGAAAAGTGCCGAAGAGGCTATAGCGTGAGCATTGAGAGCTATCAAAAG
This sequence comes from Cyanobacteria bacterium P01_H01_bin.105, assembly GCA_039178155.1. Taxonomy (GTDB): domain Bacteria; phylum Cyanobacteriota; class Cyanobacteriia; order Phormidesmidales; family Phormidesmidaceae; genus Leptothoe. Next base: position 19,313 of record JBCDFI010000030.1, on the reverse strand, counting down.
GCATAGCTGCAAGAGGTTCCAGATATTCAGAGTTATCAACAGAGGTAACTACGAGAGAATTCAGATCATAGTGTCGGGTAGTTCCATCTCCTTTGAATGTTCTACTGGGAAGCTGAGGAATGAAAGGAGTTCTGAGAAAAGCGACATCACCAGAAGTTCCTGTTAAATTCCGATCTAATGCAAACGCTATTTCAGAGGCAAATAAGTCAGGATCGGCAATACGCAAGCCAAAGCTGCCTGAGCCAATAACGTTATTGCCTACAGGATTACCGCCAAAGGAATTAACTTGGGTAAAAGTAGCATCCGGAAACCCTCCTCCGGTACGATCGATATTGACATCTGTCACATTTGTGCCGTCAAAATCGAACGTGCCTTGGATGACACCATCGTTCTGGAAAGTGCCGTAGAGGCTGTACGTCTCTCCAAAAGCTTTTTGGGGAAATAAGGCTATTCCAACAATACCTAAGCAGCTCAACCCTAATAAAGCAATACTTGATTTGAGTTTAGGTAACTTATATGCAGAGTGTTGCTGATGCGGAATAAAACTCATTTCAGAAAATCCTTTTTGGAACCGTATTCTTCCTCAGAATTCCCTGAAAATATCAAAAATATCTGATGTGGCTTTAGCGATGGAGATTGTTTAGTAAAGTAGGCTGTTTCAGCCACCTGTTAGCGACCCACGCTTCACAGCGCCGCCTAACTTAGCTGCAATACTAAGTCCACCGCAGCCGACGAGTCGCGATGTGGCGGAAATCGTGAGCATTTTCAAAGAGCTGCAAGGTGCGTTGCCTGAGCCTCAGGCAACGACGGTACGAGCGTTTGCAAGCACGTTGTTTATGCAGCGCCGGAAGGAGGAGCCGGAGTTTTAGAAATGGCTGAGCCGCTTACCTAGAGCAGCTCAGATTCAGTTCAGAAGAGTATGAATTCTCTTTTCTAGGAATAGAAATCAAATGTTCTTTCCCGAGGCAGATGGGGTGGCGGGGGGTGTGGGAAACGCAACGAAGTCAAATACGTTTGCTGTTGATCAATAACTGTTTTCCATGCCCCTGCCGGGGATGTACTTGGTGTTGAAACCCTATGAGACTCAGCCGGTCCCCATTTGCCCATTTGCTGATAAACGTAGCCGACCAGCTCCTATGCTGCGCAACCGAACAAACTATCTAGGTAGAGCTTGTTTACATGAGGTTGATTCACCCCATTCTGCATCAAAAAGAGAGAAAGTGCAGCCTGCATGACTCGCTCCTGACTCCATAGCTCATGGGTATTTAGATAGTCCTGCATCGATAGATGTAACGTTTCGGGGACTTCTACCATAAGGCTGACAGTGGCTGTAGTTACAGCAGCGGTGGTTGCAGTAGCTGTCGTCATAAATTTCACGCCTCATTAATTCTAGACACAACAAATTAGGACCTAGCTGTATACCCTTGCCCTATCGCTGCCACAAGCGGGTTAACAGCATCGGGAACACAGGACAAAGAAGCCTTAACTAGGTCATCTCAATCAGTGGTGCTTCATTGTGCAGGAGGGCCTAGGAAATGGCAATGTCTGCCTCTCTTTATATTTTTCTAATGCGAAAAAATGCTGCACGAAACCAATAGGGTTAAGACGTTATTTTTGTTACATATGGTTAAAGTACAAGACTGATCCCCATATAGTTACGTTTTCCCCAGATCACGCGAATACCTTGAGCGTGCGTAGCAGCCTGGGGAGAACCCTGCTTGAACTGGGGAAAAGCCAAGGAAAACCCTGGGGAAAACTCCGTCTATTTTTAAGAAAAATAAAGTGATGGATTTACGCAGATTGGCTTGGTTCATGAGAACTTTTTTGACGTTCAAACCTATGACTAGTCAGGGGTTACTGTCCTAAGTCAAGACTACTTTCGTCTAGTCGTCTTACTTGCTCTGCAATGGACTCCAGCATATTGCCTAAGTCAGCGTGGGTCATGTGCTGAATAGCACTGTCTAATGTTGCACCACTGCTAACAACGACTGTTAGTTCATTAGTGCTGAGTAAATATTGAGCCAGCGCAGCTTTTTGCTGTAGTGATAGCTGCTCGACTTTTTGATAGAGATCCGTAACCAGAGTTTCGTCATTGGCGTCAATAACGACTTTAGCCTCCTGGTTATGCAATTCATCCATGAAAAATCTGACGTTTACACCCGAGTACGGTTCAATATGTCGGGTTATGCAGACACGGGCGATTGAGGGATTACGGATTTCTGATTGTGCTCTGCGCTACCTTGAGTTTCTTTTAGACGTCCCGCTAATAAGCTCAACATGGTAGCGATGCCTTCGGGGTTTAAATCGTCAACAAAGACTTTAAGAAATAAAAATTGTTTGGCCTCTGGAGGTAGGGCTCCGAGCAGCTTTTCTAAGTTGTCCGAGCGGATGTCACTACCATTGCGAAAGTTGCTCACCGTGGCTTCTCGCAGTCCTGTACTGATAGCCAACGACTTACCTGTTAGGCCAAATTCCTTCAATGTGAGGTCAAACGCTTCGGAAAAATTCATGTCGTTACTTTTTAAAGTAATCGCTTGGTGTATGATTACAAGCAACTTTGATATGGTGTGATATAAATTACCGTCAACGGTAATTTATTGCTCCATTATGCCACCTTTGTCAAGCAAGTCCCTTTGTTTTGCAGAGATAGGGCTAAAAAGTTAAAAACCCACCTCCTGCCAGAGATGGGTCGAAAGCTTGGTTGCATTGCTGCGGTCAAGCAAAAGTAAAATAACTTGCTTGCATTATATGACAAATAACCGTAATTCTTCCAGCCCCCTGGAGGAAAAGTCGCGCTACGTGCTTTTGGATAGGTCAATCGTTGACCGTTTGATTGATGCAAAGTTAACCGCTGCCCAGTACCGTACAGTTCTTTATTTCTCGCTGATCGACCCGTTCGGTAATCGATTTGTAGATACCAGTGGCCACATGGCCAGACAACGCCTTGGGATTAGTAAGTCAACTTACTACGATGCGCTAGCTGTCCTAGAGCGTGAGCAGTTCTTTGAATTTGAAGACGTATCTCTACGGGTCAGAAACCGCTTAGGTAGTAAGTCGCTCGAAAAATACTCTGACAAAAAATTAGTCCGAGAAATCAAACCGAAATCCGAAATTTCGGAATCTAGTCCAGAAAATCGGAATCCTGTCCGAGAAATCAGACCCAAGTCCGAAATTTTGGAAAACAAAGCGCTGAACCTTTCTGATATCAAGGCTTCTGAACCACTTCAATATCATTCAATAGATCTCAGTCAAGATCAGAATGATGCAATAAGAGAGAAAGAGCCCCAAACTTCTATTTTTGAAATTGAACCAGACTACAGGGTGTGGCTGCTTGCTAAAGCCAGTCGCTTGCCAGACCCGCCAGCACTCCGGGAACTGTGGTTAGAAAAACAGAGCATAAATCCTGCCAACTTGCGTGAATATGAAGCATGGTGTTCTGTTCAACAGCAAATAGACACCCTTCCGCCGCCGACTCCCCCAGAACAGCCTGAGTCAGAAGACGAGAGCATCGAGGCGAAGCTAGCACGGTATCAGGAGTACTGGCCTGTACTGGCGATGCGTAAAGGGATTCAAAATGCGATCGCAACCCATCCCGAATGGAACATTGACATCGGGCCCGACGGCCCTCGCTGGCTACCCACTCCCCCAGAACACAGTTCTGAACAACCAACTAAGCCAGAACCGGAAGCCTCGACAGTGTTGCATCGCATAAAAAACGCCATTGCCACCCAGAGTCCGATTACGCCGCAGCTGCAGGCCGACGCTGAACGCTGCCATATCGATATCCCGCTACTCCAGGCAGAATGGGAATTAGCGGCGAGCCCGCCGGGGGCAGCTGCAGACGACATACGCCAGGCGGGGTGAGTGCTATGAATCTGTCTCCAGACGATTTGAAACAGCTATGGGGAGCGGAGCATTACACCCCCAAGGGGTATCTCTATCATCTGCTGTTGGCCCATCACTCCCCAGGTGAACCCTGGAAAATCGAGAATGTGTCTGAGTTTTGCCAGCGCTGGCATCTCCCTGAACGCCAATTTCATCAGGCAAAAGCCGCCTTGGTGGCCGAGGACTTGATCGACGAAACGATTAACGAGGGCATTGAGCTAACGGCGCGTTGTTTCGATACCTCAGAGCCGTCTATGCCTGTGTTAGGCGAGTTAATCGCTGACACGCTAGATGCTCAGCCAGAGCAGCCGACCGGCAACAGCGACTGGGCGACTTGGTACGATGAAGCGCGGCGACGTGGCTTAGTGCTTGCCTCTCAACGTCAAGGCGATACGACGCTGGTGTGTCTGGTGGATGAGCGTTGGGTGCCGTTTGAGCAGTTGCGATCGCACTCCTGGGATGAGCTAGAAGCCCAACTAAAGCCGATGATGGTCAATGCTGTGGCCGAGGCGACTGAGCTAACTCCGGAACAGCAAAAGATTCTCGCAGCGATGTCTCGGTTAACGGGAGGATAGAACGATGCCAATGGATCGAAGTCTCTATCCTGAAAACTGGGATGAGCTAGCGTTAGCGATCAAAACCGAGGCGAACTGGCGCTGCACTGAATGCGGGCGGCCCTGTCGTCATCCTGGGGAGTCGCCAGAAGACGCTATCGTCAGAATCGAGCGTTCTAACCATCCGAAGGTGTCGGAGCTGTGGGACGTTGTTGAAGACGCAGAGCCGGTGGCGCGGTTGGGGCGTTTCAAACTTACTGTCGCTCACTTAGATCACGAGCCTGGGAATTGCGATCGCAACAACCTAAAATCGCTTTGTGCTCCCTGCCATGGCACCTATGACCTGAAGCAAATGGGCCGTAAGCGCGTGCTTAAGGCAGAACGTAACGGGCAGCTGCGGACGGATGACATTCTAAACGGTGCGCAGCTGGCGTTATTGCCGGAGCAGGTGGTCTATCAGCGTGTAGATCCGCGTTCTGGGGGACGGCGCACGATGGTACATAAGCCGCTGGATGCGGAAGGCATTAAGCGAAAGCATCGGGAGAAAGGTAACGCCTCAGGCTGGATTGAGGAGCGGATCGGCAATCGAGGGCGGAAGCAGCCGAGTGTCAGCTATTACTATCGGTGGGATAGCCATAAGGGGCGGGTGAGTGAGTATATACGGGCGAGTCAGGTGACGCGGGTGGAGAGATTGATTGAGGCGGAGCGGCCTGCGTTGGAAATTTTGCGGATTGTTGTTGAAGGCAAGAGAAAGATTTCGGGAGTGTCGCCTGAGTTGCTGAGGTGAGGATTATGAAGTGGCGAATGCAAAGCATTTAGGCCTGTTGAAGCGGGGCGTAAAAGAATGGAATCAGTGGAGAGAGGATTCTCCTGAGATAAAGCCTGACCTGAGCAGTGCTAGTCTGAATGGTGCTGACCTGAATCATATTAATCTCAGTGATGCCGATTTAAGTGATACTGAGCTATTTGATGTGGATCTAAGTGGCGCTAACCTGTGTGGTACTTTGTTTTACGCTGCTGATTTACGTCTAGCTAATCTGAGCGGTGCTAATCTAAGTGGTGCGTTTCTTCATGATTCTGACTTGAGCGACGCTGATCTGAGTAGCTGTCATCTTTATAGAGCGAACTTGCATTGGGCCAACTTGCAAGGAACAAATCTGAATAAGGCTGACCTTACTAACGCTGATCTTAGTTACTCCTCAGCTCTCAATACTAGTTTTAAGCAATCAGTTCTTACGGGAGCTTTTCTACAAGATTGGAACATCAATAGCGAGACAATGTTTGATGATGTGTCCTGCGACTATATCTATTTCAAATCTGACGGTACGGAGCGCCGTCCTAGGGACAGTAAAGATAATTTCAAACCCGGCGAGTTTGCAGCCCTTTTCCAGCAGGTTGTAGATACCGTAGACCTTATATTCAAAGACGGCATTGATTGGCAAGCCTTTTTTCAATCGTTTCAAGACCTCCGCAGCCAATACGCTGGTCAAGATCTCGCCATTCAAGCCATCGAGAAAAAACGAGGTGGTGCTTTTGTTGTTCGTGTAGAAGTCCCACCAGAGATTGATAAAACTGTTATTGAGATTCGAGTGAAAGAACTCTATGCATCTGAAGTTAAGACTTTGGAAGCTCAGTATGAAGAGCGTTTCCGTCTCCAAGGACAACATCTTGAGGATGCGCGTCAGACAATTGAAATAGAGCGTCGTGAGAAAGCAACACTGATGGGAGTGATGACAACTATGGCTAATAGTCAGCAAGGACCAAAGTACGATATGCGCGGTGCCCAATTCGCAGGTGGCTTCGCCGAAACCGTCCAAGGCGACCAAGTTGGTGGCACTATCAATAACTACGGCCCCAACACCGAAGACATTACCCGCCTACTCACCGCCCTCCGCGACCAGGCCCAAACCTTCCCTACCGACCAAAAAGACGAGGCTAACGACGTCCTCGACGACCTAGAACGCGACCTCGCAGACGAGCAGCCCGATCAAGGCCGCATCGGTCGGCGGTTGAAGAAGCTAGTTGCGATCGCAACTACGCTTACCATCGGTGCCACTGCCTTTACCGCTGACCTGGCGCAGCTGGCCGACGTCCTCAACGTTCCGCTACCCCAGATAGAGCAAGTTCAGCCGGAGCAGCTGCCGCCGTCTGGCACTCCATAAGTTGCAGCAGCAACCGTTACCTACTATTACCTATCAGCTATTCTGTAGGCTCTAAGCTAGCAGCAACTAACCTACGCGAGTAGTCTAAATTCTGTCTACCTACGTAAACAAAACCGCAAGCATTCTGATAGTTTCCCGTCGCAGAAAATAGGAATATAAACAATATTTCAACAAAAGTGGTTTTCTGTCGTTTATGTAAACTTCACCCGAAAACCAGAAAAACCCCGTAAAAATTTTTACTCAGTATTTCCCATAATATGGGTGCTGAGTTTTGAAAAATTTTTCGATGACCGACCAGAATTCTACCGTTGAGCAGCAGATTCGCCCGAATGTCTTGCAGGACCAATTAGGTATAAAAAAGGATGCTTACTACGCCTACCTAAAGCATTTGGGAATCACGGCTGAGAAGGATTCAAATGGTAAGGCATTTCTCACAGAAGCTCAGGCAAAATCAATTCGATTGCTACGTGAGCATGTCGTAGCGGGTGGCAAAATCGACGAGTTTGACATTCATGAGGCAATTCAGTCAGCGCTATCTGTTGCGGGTGAGACGGCTCTCGGTGATGTAGCTGAGCAACCGGAAGAGGTGAACCCGACGCAAGGTCTGAATATGGAAGCGTTGTATTTAGAAGCGTCTGAGATTGCGGGTCAGCGTCTGACAGCTGGTCAGCAGGTGGTGATGGCCATGGCCAACCAAATGGGCTATGAGGATTTACATCCTGTGACTAAAGCAAAGGTGGATAAGGTACGGAGTGCGGCTGCCCCAAAGTTCGATGCGCAGAAGGTGGCGACCGACCTGCTAAGCCAGTTCAGACAGAAGACGCAGGCAGCGGCTTAGACTGCTCTGACGATTTCAGACGTGTGTGCGCTGCTATCGAATCGGGTAGCAGCGTTTTGGTGTTGGCTGAGACTGGGATGGTGGGGGAGATGCCCCGGCAGCTGGTGAAGCAATTTAGTGATGAGTTTTCTATTGCAACCGCTATCTATAAAGGCAGCGGCAAACGCTTCTTTGTGCGCCTAGCTGAGCAACTGGATATCCCCACTGAGGAAACGAAGTACGGCAAGAACGGTGAGCCCTGCGGTGAACGAGCGCTGACGATGGATCAGCTCAAGGATGAGATTGCGGAGAACGTGGGACCGCAAACGCTGCTTATCCTGCCTGAGGCAAAACGGCTCTCTACGGGGATTCGTTACTGGCTGGAAGACTTGATTAATGATGGTGTGCGAGTGGTTTGCTTTGCGGCGGCGAATCCTGGTAAAGACATCTTTTTAGAGATGTTGGAAATAGAGCTGGAGCTGCCCACTAATCAGATTATCCGCGAGACGATGCGGGCGGAGGCGGAGCGGATGGGACTGCAGCTGAGTAAGTCGCGCTTGGCGGCGTTGCAACCGTTGGCGGGACGTAATCCGATGCTGGCGCGGAAGGTGATACGCAATGAGCGGCTGGGGCTGAATCGGTTGGCGAGTCCGCAGCATACGCAATACGTTGTTGTGATGCCGATAGTGATTGCCTGTCTGATGGCGTTTGGCATCGTGCGGTTTATTGGGATGGGAACGCGCAACAAGAGCCTGTATATTTTTGGTGGTACGGCTCTGGTTGCAGGTATGACGATGAAGCAGTTAGGGCAGGTGCGTGGAGCGCGGAAGCGGTTGGGGCAGTAATTTACTAGGAAATACCAGACGGCGGCAGCTGCACCTGCGTAATGGGGATGCCCAGCTGTTCAGTTAACTTGATGACATTGGAGGTGAAGGAAGAAGCCTCGCCCGAGACAGCAGCGGCCCCGCTGGTTGAGTCGGTGATGAAGGTTGAGATCGCAACTAGTTTTTTCAATCGCCGACCAATGCGACCTTGGTCGGGCTCAGGCTGAGTAAGGTCTCGAGCTAGGTCATCAAGAATGTCAAGGACCTCGTCTTTTTGTTGGGTGGGAAAGAGTTGAGCTAGGTCATGGAGGGTTGTGAGTAAATGGTTTATTTCTTTCTTTAAATTTGACTGTTGCCATCCTTCAACCATTGCTTTCAGCACGGAACCATAAGGAATCTCATTAATTGCAGCATCACCGACAGCTTGCAACGCACCGATGAACCGCTCGCGGCGCGTGGGTGGAACCATTGCATCAAGAAAAGCGGATTGTTCAGCTATAGTTGCTGTAGGGTTGGAGGCTTCTAGCTGTTTAAGTAAGTTTTGAATTTCGGCAGCAGCTTCGGCTAAAGAAGGTATTTCTGGGTTGTTATGGGTTACAGGAGCACGATATTGGTCGCCCTGAACAGTTTCGGCAAAGCCACCAGCGAATTGAGGATTGCTGAGATTATATGTAGGCCCTCGATTATCAGAAATTTTTGATAGAAGTTCTACGAAGTTTGCCCTTTCCTTCCGTTCGGCGTCAAGCAAATATTCTATGAGCTCACTACTACTTTGCTTATTTGCCATTGTTGATAAGACGCCCATGAGGGTTGCCTTTTCTTGTCGTTCTCCCTCAATGAGACGTTTTATTTCTTCAGAGTGCCGTTCTCCTTGTAGACGTAATCGTTTTTCATACTCGGCTTCAATCGCTTTGAGATTATCTTCATAAAGCTTTTTTGCGTCTTTCTCTATCTCTTGTTTCAATTGAACTGATTGATTTATTTGATGATTCTTGTATAGTTCTTTGGCTTGGTCTCCAATGAGTTGATGCTCTGTTCCTGTTGGTATCTCTAGTCGAACGATAACTGCTTGGCCTTTTTTTTCAATAGCTTGAATAGCAAGGTCTTGATCAGCGTATTGGCTGCGTAGCTCTTGGAAGGATTGGAAGAAGGCTTGCCAGTCGATCCCATCTTGAAAGATGAGATCAACAGTGTCCAAGGCCTTCTTGAAGAGTGCTGTAAATTCACCAGACTTAAAGATTCCTTGCCTAGGACGTCTCTCGCTTTGAGGGGCCTTGAGATACACATAGGAGCAGGTGATGTTCTCTAGATGCGTATCTGAGTTAATGTTCCAGTTTTCGATACAGGCACCCGTAAACATAGCACCTGTGAAAATGGTGCCGATTGCCTGAGTAGCCGAAAGATTGGCTTCCCTCAGCTCAGCACTGTTGAAATTAGCGTTTGTTAGATCAGCCCCTGCCAGGCTCGCCCCATTGAGTTTGCAACCACTAAAATTACTTCCTGCTAGAGAGGTATTGCTCAGGTCAACACCTTGTAAGTCCATTCCCCGCAGATCCATATGAGTGAGGCTGTAGCCCTGAGGTGGATTATTGTGCTTCCATTCATTCCAAACATCAACACCCTGATGGATCAGATCCTCTAGATTTGCTGATCCTAGATCTGTGATTTCTTGCCAGTCCAGCTCTAAGGTCTGACATATTGATACAAACATCTCCTGGGTGATGGCTGTTTGTCTCCAAAACCTTTTCAGAGTAGGAATTGACACATTGGCAGCCTCGGCCCAGCGTGGATCAGATTTGTTCCAGCCTTTGGCTTTTCGTGCTGTATCGACAATACTGAGCCCTGATTTAGATGCTCGAATGGAGGATGCCATGAATTTATGGATCAGTTTTGGCCCAAACTTAGCAAAATATTGATCCTTTTGTGCAGGAAGATGGGCCAATTTTGTCCACGGGTTATGGCTATCATTTATGTGCGACAAGCTTTATAGCAATCAGGCGACCTCTGCTTAGAGAGTTTAAGCAGAGGAATTCGCTGTTTAAACCGATTATTGACGATCTTTGAATCAATAAGTACTGTTGTGGAATAGCCTCGGTTATCGGTTTTCACTACATTTAGATACGGATTGCTAGAAGCTTGTCGCAAAGATTTTAGCTATCTCCGTCTGAAGGTGATGCTTTTGTGCTGTTGTGCTATAGCCCACTTAAGCATGTAAGGAGATGCTTCCCATGAACGCTGACATCCAACGCTACTCCTCTAGAGTGGTGACGGTTGCTCAGCCAGATGCTTCGCTGTCTGTGAATACAGAAGTGCTGGCAATAAACGGCAGTTTTGTCGCTATTGCAGTCGGAGCTACTGTGCTTTCCGGCTCACTGGCATATCTGTGTTTCAGAGTAGAGCGTCTGGTGAAGGCTATTAAAGATGATTAGAATCATCTGCTGCTTTCGGAGCGCCTAACCACAAAGGGTTTGAAGTAGTTGCAGAGGTTCTCTTGCTTGTTATAAGCATAGAGAACCTTTTAGGTGTCGAGAAGATATTTTTAGGACTATGTAGAGTGTTCTCGTTACAGATGTTTGGAATGAGAACACTCTACATAGTCCCAACCTAACCCTCATCCCTGGGCAACTTAGACCTGTCCAACACTGACAGCGACGATGGAGCAGCCCACGACTATCAAGATCGATTATCCCGAGGGAATGAGTGATGCAGACAAGCAGGCGATGGATGATAAGCTCAACGCTCTGTTTGAGAATCGTGCATTCACCAGCGAGGCTGAGATGGAGCAGGCGATTCAGGAGGCGATGAAAACGCATCTGGGTATGGAGATGCAGTTTACGCCGTCTCCGGCGCAGCTATGGCTAGAGCGGGTACCGTTAATTCTCAGTGTGGTGATTTTAGTGGTGGGTCTTTACCGCCGCTATAGTCTGGGCCAATGATGGCGATTACCCACGCTATGTTGGTAACGCCGTTATCAACCATGGGTGTATCAGAAAGACTCCGGTATGCTTGAGTTAAGCGTGAGTACGGCTGGGAGGATTCTATGCGTAAACAGACGATTGAATATACGTCACCGCTTGATGCCCTGGTTGCGGTTGCCAAGCGTTTGAGCCTCTATGAGTCGAACCAGGGGATGGAGTCTGAGGAATTCTTTATCCAGTACCAGCAGGGGCAGCTATCGGATGATATTACCCTGGTTGAATGGGCGAATGACTACCGCCACTATGTAGAGATTCGTAAGACGTTAGAGGAACAGCTATATCGTGCGGCATAGGCTGCTGACGGACTATCTAGACCGAGTCGAGCAGGCTGTTGCTAGCTGTGAAGGGGCGTATGTCGAGCGCTATGTCGAAGAAATCTTGACGCCAGAGCGGGCTAACCTGCGGATTCGCATTCGGTTTGAGCGTGGGCATTGGCTGGAAATCAATGAAGCGATTATGGTGGTGAAGCCTTCACAGGAGGCACCTGCAGCGGACGAGCTGACCTGGTTGGACTATCGATATCACTGTCAAGATGACCAAAATCGGCTGATCTTTCGCTACGACAGTACGCCTCACTTTCCTGACTTGCCGGGGTTTCCGCACCATAAGCACTTGCCAGACGAGGTGACAGGCGGTTATAGACCAGACCTGGTTGCAGTAATCGAAGAAGCGAAGACAGCGCAGGGCTAATAGGCTTGTGCTCCTGTTTATAGGGGAATTCTAGCCTCAGTGCTTGGTTTGTCTACCATGATGGCGATTACCCACGCTGCGATCGCAACGGCTGGAGTTCCTTTTTTTGGTAAAGCTTTGGTGGCTGGGATGACGATGGAACAGTTGGAGTAGGTGTGAGGTGTGCGGAAGCGGTTGGGACAGTAAGAGGCCCTTAAGTAGTAATGGACCATGATTGTACGCTAAGGCTGAAATCTTTGCTGCAAGAAGCTTTTGGAGTAGTAATGAGGAATTTTTAACATGCTTTTCACAAAATTGCACTTCAGAGCAGCAACCCTACTTCTGGGCCGAATATGAGGGGGCAGAGACAGCTGCGACCTTCACAAAAAGCGTCGTTTTATTGGTAGCGCGATGATTGGTTGTCTCGGGATAGACAGTAAATAGACGCAAAATATCTGCCGAAGTATGGTCTGTGATCTATGCTACTTCAGCAAGCTATGACGAAAGAGATAGTTAACTTATCTTGCTTCTCCAAATTGTGCGTTTGTTGGAAGCAAGATTTCCTCGATGATGGTATCAGTTTCAATCAAATGATGGGAAATCCAGCCTTGTCGATCTCCATCATTTGAGGATACGTTATACCACTTCCAATTATTCTGATCTCTAATGAGGCTAATTAAAGATAGGCTTTCGCCTACTGCTATTTTGTAGAGTACATCGGCCTCTGTGCTTGGCCCCGATCTTACGTTCTTAGTGATTGAAGGGTCACCGACTACAGTCCCTGTAGTACCAGGAGGCAAAGCAACTAAGGTGGTGCCATTACCTGATGAACCAAAAGTAACTCTTGGTATATCGTCAGGCGTATCTGCTAAAACTCTTAGTTTGTCTGTGTCTAGGTTTCTAATAACACCGGAGTTAGCAATGAACCTTAGTTGCTTTGCGGCTTCATCCCTTTCAGCGTTTTCAAAAGCAGCCTGAACTAATGAAAACTCAAACTTGAGACGTTCTAACCTAACATCTGAATACCCCTGAAGTCCTGCACCTATAGCAGTGCCAAAAATCGTAGAAACAATGGCAATTAGCAGAGGGGATGAAAATACAAGTCCTCGCCTTTCCATTTTGATTTTTGCCTCTGCCTCACGCTCTTTGAGCTTCATGTCTCGCTCTGCTAAGGCAAGCTCTCTATCTTTCAGCTCAACTTCTTTGTCATCCATAATAACCGTAGCGATTTCAGGCTCTACGGTATTATCGCAGGAGACTCTATTAAGTCAATTAATGAGACTAGCTGTAGCCTCCGCGAAAAGCCTGTAGCTGGGGTGTGAATAGCATCGGAACCAAAATATGCGCTTAGTGACGCTAGTTCTTGTACCAATTAAACTTATCTGGCTGAAGAGGGCCAAAACCCCTTACATGACATTCTATTTTTCTGTATCAATTAGCGTTCTCTTACGCTGCGATCGCAACCCCCTCAATCCCAACCTAATCCCCATATCTGGGCAACTTAGAGCTGTCCAACACTGACAACGACAATGGAGCAGCCTACGACGATTAAAGTAACGGTCGCTAGGATTTAGGTCCATGATGGCGATTACCCACGCCGCGATCGCAACTGCAGGCGCATCCTTACTACTCGGCACTGCCCAACCACTCCCGTTAGCCTTAGCCGTCCTGGGTAGCCAGCTACCAGACATTGATACGACGACCAGCATAATTGGCCAGGTCTTTTACCCCATCAGCTCATGGATAGAAGATCGCTTTCCCCATCGCAGCGTTACCCATTCGCTGGTGGCAACGGTGGCGATTGCAACGGTGTCGCTAAGTCTGGGGGCAGCGCTGGGCGATATCAAGACAGCGGCAGCGGTACCCCTGGGGCATATGCTCAGCTGCTTTAGCGATTGTTTTACGCGGCAGGGTGTTCAGCTGTTTTGGCCGGACCCAGCCTGGGCGATCAGCGTGTCGAACCCAAAGCGGCGGATACGGACGGGGGGACCGGCAGAGTATTGGGTGTTGGCCGTGGCCGTAGCGTTGCTGCTGGTAGGCATCTGGTTAGCCAGTGCGGGTGGTGTGCAGACTCAAGTATCCCAAGGGCTCGGTCTGCGAGATGGGGCTCTAGCGACGTATAACACCCATGCCGCCAGCGCTGAGGTCTACGCTGAGATAACGGGCGTGTGGGCCGATGACCGGACCAGGGCAGATGGACGCTATCTGATATTGGATGCGGTAGGTAATGAGTTTGTTGTTACCGATGGTCAGGGTGTTTATCAGACGGGTAAGCAGCTGCTGGTTGAGAAGCTAACGACGGCGACCGGTGCGGCGATGACGCGGACGACGCAGACGCTTACGTTGAATGATGAGGATGTAGTATCTCGACTGCAGGCGCTGCGGATGGCGAATCCGAACGCGCGGATGTATGTGAGTGGTTCGATAACGGTTGATTTTCCTGAGGATGTACTGCCTACGGTGCTGCCGAGGCAGTTACCAGCGGTGACAATCGTGGGTGAGGCGGTGGAGCTGGCTTATTGCGATTTGGAGGTTGCGATCTCACAGCTCAAAGACCAATGGGCCACTGGGATTCTTACAGTAATGATACTTGATGAATGATAGTGGTTTTCACATCATTCTGAGTGGGCGATGCACACATTTGATGGAAGTTCTGACTGTTCTTTACTTTGAAGTACACCGTTTCTGAAAATAGCTTTAATGTGAGAGCTATCTGGGTTGGCCCAGAGATAGACACTCTGAGAACTGGAACTACTTTGCTCTATACCCACACCCAAAATAAATTGGACTTCCTTAAGGGTATCTCCAAGTTCAAGTCGATTATAGTCAGCTAACGACAGTGAAGCTTGGACACACTGAGATTCACTCTCATGGTTTCTAGATTCAAAAGTATAAATTGTATGAACAGCCCCAGAGCCGATCCCGAAGCCAAAAGCAGCAATGAATGCCAGAGATAAATTAATCCATTTTTTGTTTCCTTCAGATAATGGATTCGGTATTATGGACATGAATCAAACCTCCTTGTGGGGTGAATGCGGCTGCCCTCCATTCATAAGGAACAGCCACTAATGTCAGCCAATGGCTACCTCTGGCCAGGTAGCCATTGACCAAATAAGTTTGGTGTTGTCGTTATCCTTGTTTGGGGCTCAAGGCAGCTTTGTCATCCCGGAGATGCACAACAAACTCCGGAGGGTTGGACTTTGAATTCGCTTGCTTTTTATGCTGGTTTTTATTGTTGAATATGACGATTGAACCAGCAAGTGCTAATCCTAGAATCATTGAAATATCCATGGGAGGTTCTCCTTGATATCGAACTGCAAATCACGGCAGTGTTAGAGAGGTAATGACTGGAACAATGCTTTGCTAGAGGCTAATATCTTGGCTAGCAAGTGGTTGCACTTGATGAAGAGTTCAACTGTTGTGTAGTTGACTACTGAACCTTAGTGAAAAAAATCAGTAGTTATCTGATAAATCTTGATTAAGGAAGAAAATTTCGATTGTCGACCATATCGGTCTTATGTCGGTGTTTATAAAGCAATTCCTCTAATAAAGGATGTATTTCTGGCCACGCGCGATTGATTTGTTGAGAATCCATTGATTCAATAGATTCTCGTAACAGTTGTGTGACCTGTAGGCTGAAATTTGGATCTACATTGAGTGCTTTGATGATTTGCTTACGGGGGCGTCTTGGAAAACTGTTGATAACCCTTAGCCATGCAGGTAAACATTCTTGGAGAATGTCTCGGGCCTTTTTTTTGTCAGGCTCTTTTGTAATACATAGCAAAAGCTCGTAATACTCTACTGTTGTAGGTCGCCTAGTGGGGAATGGGTTATGGGAAGAGGATTGCAGATAAGGCATTGGAGGAAGTTACTGAGATGGGCAAGGTACTTGTAACGTCTTGGAAAAATTAAGCCTCAAAAACCAGCTTCAAGAGTTCTCCATCGCCGGTTTTTACATAGATGCTGCCGCCAGCTGCTATTTGGTCATCTAAATAGAATTGCGTCTTTAGTGCTTCACGGACTTTTTTGCTGATAGAGCTGTTCTGCGCAGCTTGACGTAGTTTCTGAGCTTCTTCAGCGGGCAAGGAAAAACTGAATCTCTCTACGTCTGCAAGAGAAAGAGTGACGGTTTTAGCGTTTGCTATTTCTGTTTGGGATGGACCAACTGCATCTAAGTTACTCATAGTTTTTATTGCTTGCTTCCAGAGTGAATCGAACCCACTGTATGTATGCTGATTGCATACTTATTTGCTGCATGGTCCCATATGCATATATAAAAGTGCGTTCATATTCATACTTTATCGATGCTTTTAGTTGATGTGTATATATTTAGGCAGAGTTAATAGTGCGTATTTTTACTTAACAATGATGTAGTTTAAGTAGTATTTCTGACCTTGAGTAGCTCAATAAAGGTGTCAAATCCCTTTTGGGGTGGGCAATCTTAATGTAATGACTATGTTTGTAGTCTGTGAAGCAAGGCTTTATTCCTTACATACTTGCACTAGTAACCATGGCTGGTGTGGCAGTAGCCCAGCAGCCCACCTTCATCACGCCTACAGAACAACCCACTCAACCTAACGAAGCCCCCCGCCGCCTCACCATCAGCGTCTCCGTTTCTGACCCCGACGACCTCAAAGTCACCGAAGGCGATCTCATCTCCGTCGGCCAACTCATCGCCGACCGTGGCCGCGAACGTCAGCGCCTCAAAGCCCAGGCTCGACAGCTAGACCTGGCATTGCAACGTCTGGAGCATTCCACCATTACGCCACCGCTGCCACCGGCTACACCTCCACCGATTGCAACGCCCACTTACCTCGAAGAAATCGCTGCTATCGACCGCGCTAAGGCTGACGTGGACCAGGCCGAAGCCTTGATAACGGCGAAGCATCAAGAACTAGACTACCTGGCTCAGCTGCAGAACCTCGACCCGCTGGTGATGGAGCATGAGCAGGCCAAGCTAGCGGAGCTACAGCGCAACCACACCGCAGTGGTACGAGACTATCAGCTAGCCCTAGGAAAGCGCTCAACGGCGGAGTATGAGCACTCGCGGGCGATGGCCATCGATATCAGTTCTAGAAATCGCGATCAGCTGAGCTACCAAAACCAGTGGGCACAGTATGAACAGCGGTTGAGAGACCGTGACTATCAGATATCTACTACACGGTTGAGACTAGATGAAATCGATAATGCGATCGCAAACTTGGCTGTTGTCCGTAGCCCCTACGCGGGCAGGATTCGACGGGTTAAGTGGCTTGGCCAAGGGCCTGATGGCATGCTATCTGCTGAAATCACTCTTATGGTGCGCTCCAGCGCTGGCGCTGCAGTGCCTGAACAGTTCGACAGAGTGCCTGGAGGTGCTGACGCAACAGGCGATAGCGCAATCGTCGGAGATTGAGGTGATCAACCAACAATTAACCCTTACGGCTGAACGACAGGATTATGCAGAGGCCAGACAGTGGACTAACTATTTAACGTTGGACCCGATCAGGCTGATTCAAAACGTGTTGGGTGGTGGCGATGTGCAGCGGGATAGGATTGCGATCGCAACGCTTGAACTCGAAACCGCTAATCTCATCCGTCGCCGTGAGGAAGTGGCTGAGGGCATTACCCGTGACGTGATTGATCTGGTGCTAGCCCATGAAAAACTACTACGTCGAGGAGAGCTGATCGCATCGCAGCTGGCAACGCAAGAACTACGTCAGGCGACGCAGGAAGCGAAGTATCGAACGGGACAGAGTAGCACGGATGCGATGTTGCGAGTGTGGCAGCGCACTGAGGATTTACAGGCGAGGTGTGAGGAAAATCGGGCCGATAGCCTTCAGGTGGTTCGAGAGCTACAGATGCTGACCGGTGACGAGCGGGAGTTTCATGGTGTAGCCGTGAATGCTGGTTTTTGTGTGGCCTGGAGGTTTTATACGCCTGGTCCTGCCGTTACGACTGGGGCAGATGGATAAGAAAACGAGACTGATTGCCTGGAAATAGACCGATTTTGCTTGATGTACTGTAGGTAAGTCTTTTGTTCATGGAGAGTGCCTACCAAGGTTCAATATGAATCTTCGTACAATCAAGTCGAACGTTGCGCGATGGCTGCGCCCTACTGATAAGACCGAGACGACTCGTAAGATTGCAAACCGTTTATATCGAAACCGTGCAATAACTCAGCGTAATGGTGATGCTGACGGTGATTGGAAGACTGCAGAACGTATTCGTAAGAATGCAGTCTGGCGATTACTGTTTTGGCTGAATCAGCCCTGTATTTGGACAGAGAAGCAAGTTGTTGAGCCAGTTGCTCATTGGGTAGATCGAGCAGACCTTTTTCGTATTATTGCAAGGCTGAGTCCAACTCTAGAAGCTCTTGGTGTGATTGCAATTCCTCTCGTTCTGTTTCTTGCGAGTCAACGTTATCAAGAGAATTTACAACAACGTGAGTTAGAGAAGTTACAACAGCAGACGGTAACCTCTTACCTCAATCAGTTATCAACTATTTTGTTGGAGGTGGAGGGAGATCTTCGTGATCCTCAGAATCAAGAACTACGTACTCTTACGACAGCAACAACATTGACATTATTACGTGATCCTAATTTGAATAGTCCTCGCAAAGGTCAGGTAATAAAGTTTTTAGCTCAGATGGGCCTGGTCACTAGAAAAATTGTTTATGGACCGCAGCAACCAGAGAGTCAGGTTGTAACGATTAGTCTAAAAGGAGCTGACTTAGGTTATGCCGACTTGGGCTTTGCCGATCTCAACTTTGCAGACTTTAGCTTTGCCAATTTGGTAGGGGCTAACTTAAGGTCTTCCAACTTAATTGGTGTCACCCTAGTGGGTACTAATCTAGATTTTGCTAACCTCAATTTTGCTAAGTTGTCTGGTGCCACCCTAGTGGGTACCAACTTAGACTTTGCCAAGCTGCATGGTACCAACTTAGTAAGCGCTAATATGGTCGGAGCTGACCTAGCGAGTGCCAATTTGATGGCTGCTAATCTAGCAGGTGCCAACCTGGTCGAGGCTAATCTATACAACACTGATCTAACTAGAGCCGATTTAAGTTTTGCCAAACTAGACCGTGCTAACCTCGGTTTCGCTGCCTTATATGGTGCTGATAATCTTACTGAATCACAAGTTCAGGTTGCTTATCTATGTGAGACACAATTACCTCAGGATATCAGGTTAGATCCAAATCGAGATTGTGAAACTTTAAAGCTGCTTTACCCATCATATTTCGATAAGTCTTAACAGTTCGGGAAAGCTCAGGTGGTATAGCTTTGGAGCTTTTGACAGGTGGCTGTGAATTCCGGAAATTATGGCCGGAGTGATTCCGGAAATTATGGCCGCTGACAGGGGTCTCATGTAACCGTTAAATTGCCCTCTTGGCAGTACAGGCATGAGCCCCCCATGCACATGTTCAGTAACCAGGAGCGGTATAT
>JBCDFI010000029.1:0-20204 GCA_039178155.1 Cyanobacteria bacterium P01_H01_bin.105 | reverse complement strand
TGATCAATACTTTCAAAGCCTCTTGACCCCCGAACAACAACAGCAAGTGGGCATGATGGAAGAAGAGTTTGATGCGGAAGTATCTGCCTCAGGATTAGGGCCAAGTGCGGAGCAGGAGGCTAGCATTGAGATGGCTGAGGCCGCCTTTGAAGAAGATGTGATGGCGATTTTGACGGATGAACAACATCAGCAAATCGATGACAATCTAGCGGCTTGCTCTGTTTCTGAATCGGCTCCTGAGACTGCCCCTGAAGCCGCGCCGGAACCCGCCTCTGAACCTGCCGAAAAATTCTAGGCAGTTAGATAATCTAGCGGATGAGCGGCTGTATATAAGCTCTGCACGCTCTAGGGATACGTTGACACACCTCAGGATTAGGCCTGTCTCGGTGACTGTGCTCCTAGGGATTGGACCTATGATAGTCATGCGTGTGTCAGTAATGCCCTCATGAGTTCACCTCGCATCCATCCAGATACCATCGACGATGTTCGCCAGCGCGCGGATATCGTCGATGTGGTGTCTGAACATGTGGTACTTAAAAAGCAGGGCAAGGACTTTACTGGGCTGTGTCCATTTCACGATGACAAGTCTCCGAGCTTTAGCGTCAGCCCGTCTAAACAGTTTTACTACTGCTTTAGCTGTGGGGCCGGGGGGAACGCGTTTAAGTTTTTGATGGAGCTGGGGCAGCAGTCATTTGCTGAGGTGGTCTTGGACCTGGCACGCCGCTATCAGGTGCCGGTAAAGACCATGGAGCCTGCAAAACAGCAGGAGTACCAACGCAAAGTGACGCTGCGGGAGCAGCTGTTTGAAATTCTTACGGTTACTGCCAAGTTTTATGAGCATGCGCTGTATCAAAGTGCTGGGCAGGAGGCGCTGGCATATTTGCGATCGCAGCGCCAATTCAGCGACGAGATTCTCAAGCGGTTTATCTTTGGCTACGCACCCGACGGCTGGCAGGCTCTATATGGCTACCTCGTCGAGCAGAAGAATTACTCCGTCAAATTAGTAGAACAGGCAGGGCTAGTGGTGCCCAACAAAAATGGCACCGGTTATTACGACCGCTTTCGCAATCGGGTAATGGTGCCAATCCACGATGCCAATGGCCGCATCATTGGCTTTGGTGGTCGCTGTCTGGGGGATGAAAAACCTAAGTATCTCAACTCACCAGAAACGGAGCTGTTTGATAAAAGCAAGACGCTGTATGGGTTAGATCAAGCGAAGGGTGCGATCGCAAAACAAGACCGCGCCATTGTCGTCGAAGGCTATTTTGATGTGGTTGCCCTCCACGGCGCAGGCATCACTAACTCAGTAGCATCTCTGGGTACCGCCCTCAATGCCGGTCAGGTGCGTCAGCTTTTGCGCTACACCGAATCCAAGCAAATTGTATTTAATTTTGATGCCGATGCTGCTGGGGTCAAAGCGGCCCAGCGAGCCATCGGAGAAGTAGCTGAAATGGCCCACCGAGGCGATGTGCAGCTGCGTATTCTCAATATTCCTGATGGTAAAGACCCCGACGACTACCTCAAGACCCACGTTGCTGACGAATACAACGCCCTGGTTGACGCCGCCCCCCTATGGTTCGACTGGCAAATTCAACAAACTCTACAGCCCCTAGATCTAAAACAGGCCGACCAGTTTCAAACAGCCTCCCAAGATATCGTCAAACTGCTGGCAGATATCGCTAATGCCGACACGCGCACCCACTATATTCGCCACTGTGCCGAAATATTTAGCCAGGGAGATGCGCGCCTGGTACCGCTGCTGGCCGAGAACTTTTTAGCCCAGGTGCGCCGTCAGCGTCGTTCGCCCGAGGACGCCAACAAAAAATTCAAAGTCGCCATTAAAAAAAGCGCCCTCGAAGAAGCGGAGGGCTGGCTACTAAGGGTTTATATTCATATGCCCACCAATCGGCAGGCCGTCAAAGAAGCCCTAGAAGAGCGCGATTTACAGCTCAGCTTTTCCCACCATCGTGCCCTTTGGCGCATGATGCTGCAGTGGCAAATTGCCGATGAGGCCCAAGCCGACACCTCCCCCGTCGCCTTACTCGAACAGCTCCGCAACTTGGCATCAGAATCCACCGGGCCACTTTCCCAGGTCAATCACCTGCTCTATCTAGACGAAAAGACCCAGCGCGATATTCTCCGGGCTCCCCTAATCATTCGAGCCTCTGTCGCCTGTATGGAGAAAACCCTGTGTGAGAAACGCTATCGCTATTTTCTCAAGCTATGGGAAGAAACCGATCTTGAAGTCCACCCCGATGAATGTGCCTATTATCAAAAGCAAAGCTATGCTGAGAAAAAACGAATTGCTGAATTGGAACGAGAGCGACAAGTAGCCTTTGAGGACTTGGCCAGTCTACCCTGGGTCGGTGAATTTTATGGCCAGTTAGATGGGTAATGGCCTATCTGCCAGTAACGGTAGAAATAATCACGGTGACTATAGCAGCAGCAATCAGGCTAAAGGCTAGCTGCACCACCCACTGGGTCGCTTTTTGATACGTATCAAATTTCTGATTAAATGCCCTGACCTCATCTTTGTAGTCAGAAACGTCTTCCTTGAGTTCACGTAACTCTTCAAGGACTCGATCCTGAGAGTTCTGGGGATTATCTACTGATGCAGCCATAACTCTTCGCTTACCCAAGCTACAGAATCTTCTGTGATCATACTGCCCACCAGATAAGAGAACGCTCAATCAAGGAGTCAGTCTGCTTACTTTCGAGCGCCTTTGAATATTCGTCCCCAGCCGCTGCCAGGTCCTTCCACTTCAAACCGAGCGCCTAGATTTTTGTAGCTGTAGTGACGATAGGAGCCATCGGTCGAGCCAGGATAGCCGCCGTTGACTAGGTCCATCTCTCCATACGGGTCGTGGATAAACATGCCTTTATCGTCATACCCCACCGCCAAAATCATGTGACCACCACCACGGGGACTGCTGACCGGGCCTTTGTGCAACACACCCAGCACCACCGGACGACCGGTATCTAGTTCTTTTTTGACATCGTTCATGGATAGGCTGGTGTGCCACTCAGACTTTACGCCCAAACTGTTGAGGGCATTGGTTTGAGCCCCGTGGTCTGTAGTATCTCCATAGGCCTCTACCTTAGGTAGGTAAAAATTCAGGTCTGCATTTTGGTCTTCACCACACTCTTCCCACAGGGCTGTTTTCATATACAGTGCTCCCATCCAGCAGCTGGCGGTATTACAGGTGCGGTGGGCTTGGGCGGCGTTGTCACGCTGTGAAAAATACATGACTGGGAGCTTTTTGCCTTTTTTGGCGGGTTTAGCGGCGGCCTTGGGTGTGACAGCTTTGGCAGCCGATGCTTTAGCGGCCGATGCTTTAGCAGTAGGCTTGGCGCTGATCGCTGTTGGAACGTTTGCTTTTACTAGCTTCTGTTTTTGAAGGTGCTTGAGAATACCGGCAGCCCCCATCTCAGACGTCTTTTTGGATAAAATATTGGTGCTGCCCCAAACCCATGTGGACTGAGCCCCTGAGCCATCTTGGAAGCCGTTCCAAAGGTCAAAACCCCAGAGGTAGGCGGCTAAAGTCCGAATGGTGGCCTGGTGATATTTTTTAGTAATAAGAACGGCCGCGACTTTTTTTTCAAATAGAGCCGGTTCGCGAAAATTCCATTCTTTGTAATGCAGAATGCCTGCAAACCACCAGGGAACGGTGGTGGCTTTTTCGACGGCGTCGTAGTGCGATCGCAAATCTACCATCCGCTTGGTTACCCCTTCCACCAACCCTACAGAGTCCGAATGGAGTGTGCATCGTTCAAACGCTTGCTGATACTCTGCGTGAATGTCTGTCTTCAGTTGTGGGCTCATGGTGTGGCGTGTACGGACAAGGAACTTTGTGCCCATGGTACCCAGTTTTTGAGCGATTTTAATCGATAGCTTGACCGATCTTGATTTAACGTTCAAAGCCTCGGGCAATCTAGCACTGCGGCTATTTTTTTAACCATGTCTGACCAGGATCTTGGAATTTATGGTGAGCAGCTAGTAGAAGACTGGCTCATACAGCAGGGCTGGGATATCCTCTATCGGCGATGGCACTGCCGCTGGGGAGAACTTGACCTCGTAGCCCAAGGCTATAGCGCTCAAGGGGGCAAGCTTAGCAGTGAGATGCTGGCCTTTATCGAAGTTAAGACCCGCAGTCGGGGAAACTGGGATCTCGATGGACTACTTTCCATTACTCGTGCCAAACAGCGCAAGCTTCGAACGACAGCTCGATTATTTTTAACTCGCCATCCCCATCTGGCTCAGCTTCCCTGCCGGTTAGATGTTGCCCTAGTCAGCTGTCACTCTACTCAACCCAAACTAGCCAGAGCCCATATGAAACTGCCCGATGGACAACGATACCTGGTACTACAGGACTATTTGGTCAATGCCATTGAGGAGTAATAAATGAAGGGTGGCAACGGGTAGGCGAGTTAGGCCAGCGTCTCAGGACAGTATCCTAACCCTTGGACAAACTGTTTTCGAAATTCTTCGATTTCGTAACGGTCGGGTTTGCCGTGGGAAACGACAGCGACCTGGTAGCGACGCATCACATCGACTGCAGTTTGACCGGTTTCTAACCCCCACAAGGCCATACGAATGCGATAACCGGGTTTAGAACGCCCACCTACTTCGTCTAAGAATGCTTGAAAATTAGATGCTGTATCTGGGGAAACGCTCTCATGCAGCCTGATCCGGATAATCCAACCGTCGATACGATGGATAACACTCAAAAACTCTAAGGGCAGCTGAGTCAGGCGATGTAGCCTTTCAACAACTCGCAGAACAAGACTGGCATTGGATAAATAGTAAACGTAATCCATAGGTATAAAGCGGTGCTACAGTCTAGATCGTTTGAATCACTTCGGCAGTTGGTTCATAGAACATCTGATTATTTGATTAATAGTCTGGCATTAAATCCTTCGGCTTAGTAAGACCGATGATAGGCCTTTATCAAAAATCAACGGTATTTTATCTGCTGTTTCGTTTATCCATGTCTTCATCTAAGAGTCATCAGCCAGCTTATAACTATGATTCCACCGATCGCTCACAGGCCAATAGTGATTATTCCCTGGCGGCTTATCAATATGACTTGCCATCTAACTTAATTGCACAAGAGCCGATCACACCACGCGATCGGTCGCGATTGATGGTTATCTCATCAAATACGGAACATCAGCATTCTTATTTTAAGGACCTGCCCAGTTTTCTGTGTCCTGGAGATCTACTTGTGGTTAATAATACGCGAGTTATTCCGGCACGGATGTATGGATACAAACCAAGTGGAGCCGAGGTTGAAGTTTTATTACTTGAGCCTCGGGGGCTGCATCAATGGTTGGCCCTGGTCAAACCGGGACGACGTTTAAAGCCGGGTAGCTCAATATACTTTGGGCCAGATGTCGATCAGCCCTTATTAATAGCCCATGTGGAGGCGTGCGATCGCGACACCAACGGTCGCCTGCTCACCTTTGAAACAACTAAAGCTGCTGCAGATACCCCCATAGACGAACTCCTAGAGTCCCTGGGGGAAGTTCCCCTGCCGCCCTATATTACCGACTCCCACGCAGAGCCCGACCAATATCAAACGATTTATGCTCAACATCCGGGAGCTGTGGCCGCTCCCACAGCCGGGTTGCACTTTACCCCAGACGTGTTTCAAGCCCTTGAGCACAAGGGAATTCGACGAGCTGAGGTGACGCTCCATGTGGGGCTAGGTACCTTTCGTCCCGTAGAGACCGAGGAAATTACTAAGCATCAGATGCATTCGGAGTGGGTCGATTTACCCCAGGCGACCGTAGATTTGATTAACGAAACCAAAGCGCGGGGCAATCATGTGTTTGCCGTTGGCACGACAACGACTCGCACCTTGGAAGGCGTTGTGAATCAAGAAGGGAGTCTAAAAGCCTATCGAGGCCCTGTTAACTTATTTATTTATCCTGGCTATCAATGGCAGGTGGTCGATGGTTTAATTACTAACTTTCATCTACCCGGATCTAGCTTATTGATGCTGGTGAGCGCTCTATTGGGCCGCCAGCGGTTGATGGACCTGTATCAAGAGGCGATTAACCAGGCCTATCGTTTCTATTCTTTTGGTGATGCCATGGTAATTTTGCCGGGTGCCCGTACTCCCACTTAGGGAACTCAACCATGGCCCATTCGTCATTTTCCATGTCCCCCATGGAGAACGTGCCGTCGTGCAGACCCATTTGTGGTGTCATGTATTGAGGCCGTTCTCCCTTTCTTACCACGGTTTGCAGGTCATTTCAGGACGTTGCTGCAGACATCTAGGTCAGATATTGAGACATTCCCATAAAAGATAAGGAAAGATCAGGTTTCTTTCTATCAATACAGGTTTACTATAGTGGATGATATTGGCTTGCCATTGGCCAGTGCTAATGCGAATTGGCAAGTCAGCGCTCATGCGATCGCACCGCTATGACTTTACCGGCTAACCTAGATTCAGATATTGACAATCCAGTGATTGGCACGGTTAAAGGCCCTGGAGAAGACGGTAACCAATACCTGTTTATTACTGCTGATAATCATCACGTCAAAATCGGCGAGTTTGTATTCTATGAAATCGTTGCGCCAGACAGTAGCGATGAGACCTGGGAGATTCTAGGTAAAATTTCCGACCGTCGGCTGATTGATCACCTACCCGATCGCATCTTTGCCGATACGCAAATCAGTCCAGATACCATTGCTTCACTGATTGGATTTGCTTACCCCAATCCAGAGATTTATGAAGTCACGGTGGATGTAATTGGCTATTTCCATCCGGCCTTAGGATTTATCAATCCCCGCATTACACCAGACCCCGGCTCAAAAGTGAGCGTTGTTGCAGATAGCCGTCTACAGCAGGTGGTCAATAAAAAGCAGCCGGGAGCGGTGGGCTCGGCTCGCATTGGGTCTCTATTACTACGCCCTAGTGGCAGCGTACCTGTGGCGTTAGATGTCAAAGAAATTGTCAGTACCCACATGGCTATTTTGGCCGGTACGGGCTCTGGCAAAAGCTACACAGCAGGCGTACTGATTGAAGAATTTTTACAGCCTTACAATCGAGCCGCCGTATTAATCTTTGACCCCCATGGAGAATACAACACCCTGTCAGAAATGCGTGGACATCCAGCATTTCAGGCCAGCGACGGCTATGCGCCTAAAGTCCAGATCCTCACACCTGACGATATTCAAATTCGGATGTCGTCCCTAGACTATTACGATATCCTCACCCTGCTGCCCGAAATGAGCGATCGCCAGCAGTCTATTCTCAATAAGGCGTTTACTATTTTGGGTAAACATAAGCGGGGTGACTATCGTTGGAATGTCAACGATCTGATCGCGGCAGTTTACGAGGCGGATACCACGGCTGATGACGAAGGCAATGACAAAGTGGGCTCATCTGCCCCGGCCCTAGAATGGAAGCTCGATCGGCTAGCCCGCTCTCCCTACTTTCATCAGGTAAATCATATGGCTCCGCGTGATCTGTTTGAGCCAGGTCAGGTGACGGTGCTGCAGATGAACGAAATTAGTCAAGAAGAGCAGCAGGTGATCTGTGCTGCGGTGCTGCGGCAAAGTTATCACGCTCGCGTCAATACAGCCCGTGACAAAATTGAAGCAGGCGATGAAAACTATCTGCCGTTTCCAGTATTTGTGCTAATCGAAGAGGCTCACCGGTTTGCCCCAGCTAAGGAACCCTCTCGTTGCAAGGCTGTTCTCAGGACCATTCTGAGTGAAGGTCGAAAATTTGGACTAGGTGTCGGGCTGATCACCCAGCGACCGGGCAAGCTCGACTCTGATGTGCTCTCCCAGTGTATGAGTCAGTTTCTCATGCGTATTGTTAATCCAGTGGATCAAGAGAGTCTCAAGTATGGCGTCGAAGCCGCTGGGCGAGACCTGCTCCAAGAACTGCCGGCCCTCACCAAAGGCCAGGTGATTATCTCTGGGGCCTGTGTAAATACTCCCGTGCTGTGCCAGGTGCGAAAACGTCTCACTCAGCATGGTGGAGAGACTCTTAATGCGCCTGAGGAATGGCAAGGATATTTTCAGAAGCATCGGTTGCGATCGCAGCAAATTAAGGATGCACCAGTGGCAGCTAAGCCTAAGGCCACCACCTTTAAAGGGGTGAGTATTGAGTGAGCTGTGCTATGGACATTTCAGTTGTAGAGGAGCAAAATTTTCTGCAACATTCAATGCAATGGACAGCACTATCCAGTCAATACTAGGCATTCAAATCCATCTCTCAACATTAGCAAAACACCCCTAACCGACCTGGAGCTATCTCTCCAAGAAATATCGAGTTTCAAAACAAAAAGCTCTACAAGCTCACCAAATTAATAATTCTGTTGCAATAACCAGACAGACTCCACTGACATGACTTTATCGTAGCAATCACCGGGTTGCATCGATTGATTTAACCACTAGGTAAAACACCTGACACGCGACTCTAGTGCATCGCGCATGGTTATGTGGCACATTGAAGCGGATTGGAAGTCTCCAATGTGTTTGATGTTGCCGGTTTGTATGCCTTTGCGGTCATGAGTCCCCAAAGTGTTGAGATCTTGTATTTCTCAATAGAGATTTGATGCGCATCAGCGGTCTCAAGCATCGCGTGACATTGAGACGTGCCATACATGCGAAAATGTGATGGATCGAACCAGCGCAAATAGATATCGCACAGCTTACACATCAGATAGTCGTCGCACCAATCGGTAATGACCAGTATGCCTCCGGGACGTAAGACGCGAAACATTTCATCAAGCGCATCGTGAGGGTGTCGAATAAAGTGAAACATGTTGCAAGACGCGACCGTATCAAAAGTGCAGTCGTCGAAGGGCAATTCCTCGGCCCAAGACTCGTGGAGCGTAATGTCCGGATGCAATCGAGCGCGAGCGATTTCTAGCATCTCGGTAGACGCATCAACACCGGTGAGTTGTGACGCTGATTGAGTACATTGTAGCCGCGATAGCAAAGCTCCGGTGCCGCACCCAATATCGAGGACATCGCCAAGTGTGTTGGGAAGACGCTGCATGGTTGCGTCAGTTGTCGCACGAACGTAGTACGACCATCGCGAGTCGTAGTCTGCAGCGAGCTTCGCGTACTGCTCCGTGACGTGTTGACGATCGCGATTGTCTTTCATACCTACTTTTGCCACATAACCTTTAAGTTCAGCAGCACACCATATGTCTTTCCCTCGATCAATTATAACCAAAGTAAGGCTAGGCAATTTTACTGTTTTTCATGGTCTAGAGTAAGTGTTCGATGCAACACTTTGTTATACAGCCCCACCTTCAAACCGCTTATATCCCCAACAATCAGGAACAAGTTCACCTAATGCTGTATATGTAAAATCTGCTGTATATGTAAAATCAATGTGAGAAATCAAATTTTGTATAGCACCACTCGCGACATGAAG
This sequence comes from Cyanobacteria bacterium P01_H01_bin.105, assembly GCA_039178155.1. GTDB lineage: Bacteria > Cyanobacteriota > Cyanobacteriia > Phormidesmidales > Phormidesmidaceae > Leptothoe. The sequence goes on along the minus strand of JBCDFI010000029.1, from coordinate 10,797 downwards.
CTGCATTAGATATTCACGAGATGCGATCGCACCAATCATTAAAAAAATAAACGTTACCGACCATGACTCAAGCTGGCCATGGTTAAACCACACTCGTATTAACCCCGCAGTGCCGATGCCCCCCAGAAACCAGAGATTAAACTGCTAGTTCTCAATCATGTAGGGGATGATAATCATAAACAAATCCACCACCCCTCAAAAAAGGTTGATGAGCCGCCACAGGAAGCTAAAGAAGCCCTCAAAAAAGCTAAAAATATCCTCAAGAATCCATCGGTGTATTTCTAGACCGCTATTGTCTCGTCCAGGGACTGCTTGAGCGAGGTGCATCCTCTTCTGGCTCCTTAGGTACAACCACGACTCGGGTGAGTGCAAGTCGGTCAGCTGTCAGCTCAACAATGCGAGAGCAGCTTTTCTCAACTGAGCGATTGAGCCAGCCTGAGGCAGGCGGCTGTGGTGGGGATGTCCTGATACCACGAGGTGGGTCCGACTGAGAACGCCCTGGGCGAATAACTTCACTGCCCTGGACCGGTTGCGCTTGGCAAATGTAGAGCAGGCTGTCATCAGTAGGATCTAACTGCCAGCTGCCGGGCTTAAAACAGTGCTGACAGTCGGAAGCCAGGGAATACCATTCACACCGCCCGTCGGCATGAAAGATGTACTGCATGCGAAACCGTCTGACCGGTAGTTCTACACTGCCAAGGGCTCGGTAGATTGCGATCGCATTTTCTGGCTCATCTTCTTCCTCAGCCCGGAGCCAGTGCCGATAGAGATGTTCTAGATTCATACTATTTCTCCATTGACCGATTGAGCTAGCGCCCTTAGCTTTCCCGACGTAACAGAACGTTTATAAGGTTGTTCAACCTCTCACCAATCATCGATAGCATCGTTATTACCATCATCATAATTACCACTAAGCTCTAATCGTGGAGCTGAGCGGCGGCCAGAATTTTGACATCAAAACCTAGAACACTCAGCTCGTCCGCTCCTGCGCAGGGTTAGGTGTCAAAGCCAGAAGCTTTGTCTGTGTCCGCCTCAGAATTAAGCTGGGATCTCCTGCATCAAGGAAGTTATGAGCAGGGCGCAATCCCCAAAAATTATTGATAAGACATTGAAGCGGCAGCAAGGATCGCCCCTTACGCTTGCTGGCTTTTAGGTCAATTTAAGTATTTTCATCCAAATCAAACCCTCATTCGTATTGATAGTCAAGTAGGTAACTATTGATTGATATGAGGAGGTTCACGTTGAACATCAAGGGTTGGTTTATGGAGCGCTTGCTTTGTAGTGGTTTGTCTAATCTAAATAGAAAACATTCGACAAGTGCTAAAAATTAAAGTCATCCAAGTTTAACTGTTATTCGTATCCATAACTGACAACCAATTGTATTCATATCCAGCCTTATTCATACGTGAGATTTTCACGTATGGGATTGCCATGGAAAGGAAATTGTTTGTCTATTTTTTGTACTCTACCTAAGAAAGAATATTTGAAATAACACTTAAACGCTCCTAGTAAAGGCGTTTAAGTGTGTCAACGTCCTCTTGTAATTTTTGTTTCTAGTCTGCTTAGAAAGAAAGATCTGCCGATTAAATCCTTCTCACACTTGATTCCAAAAACAATTTTTTCATAGTTTCTGGAATCTAAACAACACAACTGGAAGTAATCTTCTGCGTGGCTCTTTAAGGACCTAAATAAACCTTGTCCACGTCCAGAATTGAAGTTTTTCCGTAGAGGAAACAACAGGTTCTAACTTGGACGTGGTTTACATCTAAAGAGCGCACCAATTCATTTAAACCAAACTCAATTTCAAGCCTGAGAGTTTTCTTTAGAGAAAACGCTGGTTTTGATATGGCCAAGGTTCAAACATTTATAGCTCACAACAATTCATAACAGGAAAATCCCATGACAGTCAACGATGTCGCCATTATCCCCACACAGGATATTAAAAATCTATCTCGTCTCTCGAAATGTTTTCAAAAGCTACGGATTACTGGCAATAAAGGCTTTAAGCTATGCCTGAGTTCTTGCTTATCTTTAGCGAGTATATTGGCCATTTCAGCTGAAGCGATGGCGCAGCCTCTCCCTGGGAGAATCGCCACACCGGGTTCCGTTGATGAGATTGCTCAAACTCAGACTGATCAAGCTCAGACTGCCCAATCCTCTACCCCAGAAACAATCCCAACAGAGACAGGAGCTGCTACGCTCCGTCTGCAACCCTTCTTCAATCTCAACTACAACGAAGGTGCTGGCTTCACGGGCTTTAGTAGCGTTGGTGGTTTTCTCCCGCTGTTTCAAATACCGGGGAAAAATGTCACCTTTATTGATGGTCGTGTGAGCGTAGATAACACCGGCGACTTTGGCGGTGGCTTGCAAGCTGGCTACCGAGCCCTGCTAAACGACAGCACAATATGGGGGGCTTATGCTGGGCTAGATGCTCGCAGCACGGGCGATCACACCTTTACCCAGGTGGGCATTGGCACTGAGCTACTAGGAGATAACTGGGACTTAACATTCAATGCCAACCTTCCTTTGGACAATGCTCGTCAGGTCGTTGATACCGAGACCCAGGTCGTAAACCCTCAGTTTGTAGGTAATCAATTGGCGTTTGATGAGCAGCAAATTGACCAGGTACAAGCTGCCGTGACCACCGTGTCACTCGATGGTGGTCTTGAGCTGTTTGACTTTGGTGAGAGGAGCAGTTTATGGGGACGAGGCGGTGTGTATTATTTGGGGGGAGAAGCCTCTCAAACTAGTTTAGGTATTCGGGCCTCACTAGACTACCGCGTTCAAAACAACTTGCGTATTGGTCTAGGCATTCAAAATGACGGTGTATTTGGCACAAACGCGGTCTTTTCAGTGAGTGCCTTGTTAGGAGCCCCAGCGAGACGCCCATCTGATACGGAGGAAAATTCACAAGCGCGGCTGTGGGCCAGAGCAGCAGAACCTATTGCGCGGACCAACACTGTTTTAGTAGAGGAACGAACGGATGTTTCGATTCTCGAAGCCAGCATTGTTGCTATCAACCCAGATACAAACCAGGCGTTTGTTTTCCATCATGTCGACCCGACTACAGGGGTAGCCGCAGCGATAGGTACCTTTGAAGCGCCGCTCGATACCATTGCCAATGCCACTAATATTGCCACAGCCAACGCCGACAACATTATTTATGTGCAGGCGGGTGATGCAGGCGGTGCCTTTACCCTGCCAGATGGGGTAGAAGTACGCTCAGTAGGGCCCACACAACTGTTAAATACTCAGTTTGGGGAAGTGATATTGCCAGGATCTGGCAGCGGCAACTTACCGACAGTTAGCGGCACTGCAACAATCGGCAACAACACATTGGTCTCGGGCCTAGCGATTGATCCAGCTGGGGCAGATGGCATTGTGGCCAATGGTGAGGGTATTGCGATTGAAGATAATACAATTACTAATGCCAATATCGGTATTAACCTGCCCGATATTGATGGCACTGTAGCGGTTGTTCGCAATCAAATCTCGAATACAATTGACGATGGCATCTTCTTTGGTGACATTAACGAAACAGATAATGCAACAGTTACCGTCGCCAATAATACCTTGAACACAATTGGTGCAGCGGGCATTGAATTTGACTTAATTTTGGAAGACGCCACCGCCAATATCACGGTGGCAAACAATCAAATTACGGATGCTCAACTCGACAGTATTTTCTTTGATGACATCGAAGGTAATGCAGTTGCGACGATTACTGTTTCAGACAATGTGATTGATGCAGAAAATGTAGATCCGCTGATCGCAGGGGGGGATGGTATAGAAGTTGATAACATTGAAAATAATGCCAATGCCACCATTACCATCGCCAACAATCAAATTAGCAATGTAGCCTTTGAGGGTATTGAGTTTGGTGACATTGAAAATGATGCGATCGCAACGATTACCGTTGAAAACAATCAAATTACCAGTAATGAGACAGGGATTGAGTTTGACAGTATTGAAAACCGGGCTAACGCGACCATTACTGTGACCGGCAATACGATTGATGTTGCTAATGAAGAAGGCATTCTCTTTGATGACATTGAAAACGATACCGTATCCAATATCACCATCGCAGAGAACAATATTCTCGGCGCGGCAACAGAAGGCATAGAATTTGACGTTATCGAAGACAATGCCAATGCCACTATTACCGTCACCAACAATCAAATCTCGGACGTAGGGGAAGAGGGCATTTTCTTTAATGACATTCAAGAAAATACCACAGCAACTATTACAGTGACGGGTAATAGCATCACCAATGCAGGTGATGACGGGATTGAACTTACCTTAATTGAAGACAATGCCAACGTCACGGCGACGGTGGCCGACAATACGATTACCAATCCTGGCGCTAATGGCGTGCGAATCGAGCACACGGCTGATACAGACGTCTGTCTAGCACTCGACAACAACAATGTTACCACTCCTGGCGGCGATGGCTTTGAACTCGTTAGCAATGGGGCAGGTCAGTTTCAAGTGATTGACCAGGCAAATGTTACCGCAAGGAATGTTGGCACCTTTAACCCCGACGATATTGAGACCAATGCGGACTTTGCAGAGGGTACGGCGGGAGTCGCGCCTTGCCCCTGATGGCTGTGAGGCCTAGTCACACAAGCTAAACCGCGTCCAGATCCACAGTTTTTTCTTAAGCTAAAAAACCGGGTTTCAAATTGGACGTGGTTTAGCCACAAATCAGCTTCAAGCGCTTGTTAGCCATGTTCAGAGAATGAGCGTATTTGTTCTTCTGAGCGAGGCCATATATAGGCTGAGCGCTGTTTATGCCAACCTAGTTTTTCATAAAAGCTGTTTTTCCCTGGTGCGGCTGTCAACATTGTAGTAAGAAAAGGCTTGAGATCGTTTTCAAGCTCACTAAGGATTTTAGAGCCAATCCCATTCCTTTGATATTCCGGCAACACAGCTAAATCAACTATCCATCCATAGTAATATCCATCATCAACTGTTCTACCTACACCAACCAATTCATCGCTAATATAAGCAAAGCGTTTAAAGGAGCTTCTTTCGAATGAGAGTCTAACTTGTTCCGAAGGCCTTTCACCCCATCCGACAGTTTTAAATATATTGGACACGTCCTTCCAGTTTATAGTTTCAAGTGAAGTTGTATACCTGACATTCATATCAATATTTTTGATAGCTAATAGCTTGTTTACGGATACGACGTTTATTGATAAATTCTAAGACCTTTTTCTCATCACTTCTGTCTAAATCACCATATTTTTCAGCAAGGTTTAATGCAAATTTGTCATGAATCCAATCTTCTTCAGTCATCTCGGCAAGAGACTTGAGCGGTTGTGTTTTACGGTTCCAATGAACCAAGATCTTTCGGCAGTCCGCTCCAGGCAAATTGTCAGACTGCGCTACATTATCACTGGTCTCTGCCTTCTCCTGGCGGTAATTTTAGTAGGCTTTCGATTTGTAGAAAACGCTCCTCTGTGAAACCTCTTGCCTCCAAGATAATAGGGTGACAGAAGCTGAATATGTTGAGATCGTTGCCGCGAAAAATATCGACGAGCCAGTCATCTACTGCAATCCTTAGTTCTTGATCTTCCCTACCGGATATTACATCGCTATCCATTCCATCGAGCGGTAAAAATACAATCAAATCCAGACGCTCGATTCCATCCTTCACGATATCGAGCGATCGCTCCACAAGGAGTGATGCTTGCTTATCTGTGCGGAGGTCGCTGAGAGCAAGTAGGTATGCAATAAAATCGATAGGACATCGCTCGTAGATTACCTTTGCACCAGGCTGGTAACGGCGTAACCGGTCAATGTTGAATTTGAGCTGTTGATAGAAGTCGTCGGCAGAAGGTTTCGCCGCAAAGACTTCGCCGTAATCCTCCTGGAGGACAATGTAAGGTTCAGGCTCGTGGGTGAAGTCAGGATGAGCAATTAAGAAGTGATCTATAAGCGTGGACTTGCCAGAGCAATGCGTTCCTGAAACTGCAACTCTCATGGGCAAAACCTCTGAGTATTTTTTCGATGATAATCACGAGTACCTGTCCAGTCGGCCTAATGATCGCATTCAGCCGCGCGTGTTGATTACAACGAAGGGTCAGGCCGCAGTGCAGGTGCTGTATATTCAAATATTTGAATGTGGCAGCCATCGTCCTCGGCGCGGAGTTCTCCTCGGCTCATGCCAGCCTTTTCAAGCACTCGATGCGACGCAGTGTTTTCTGGAGCCGTGGTTGCCATCATATAGCGGATGCCATGCTCTTGAACACCAACCGAATGAGTCCCACAAGTGCTTCTGTAGCAATGCCCTGTCCCCAAATGCAGCGTAAGTAGGCGTACTTGACCTCTGCTTCCTTCTGGTCGCCCGGATGAACAATGCCGCAGAACCCAATAACACCGGGCTCCGACTTCAACTCAACGGCAAACATGCCGTACCCGCGCTGCTCATAGTTCAAGTTGGTAACCTCCAGCCACCGAAGGCACTCGTCTTCCGTGATGGGCTCACCGCCGTCAACCCATTTCATTGCATCCGCGTCTCCGTAGACTGCCATCAGATCCAAGAGATCCGAGTCTTGCCAGCGGCGAACCAAGAGTCTTTCGGTTTCAAAAACGAGATCGACCAATCCAGCGCACTCCTCTGTGCAGTCTACTCCTCTGTGCAGTCTACTCCTCTGAGCGACCCGTGGACTCACGGTCACGCTCGTATTGTCTGGTGAGAGAACAAGGGGGTAACCAGGATTCTCGTCGGATTGTCCAAAGTTCGTAAGTTGGCCTAAGTTGATTAGGTGCGTCCAGGGCTCCTAAATTCACTTCAATTTCGTCTGCGGTGCGTGAGTACACAGACGATCCGCAGCGGGGGCAGAAGAACCACCCGACGTAGTCGCGTATTTCTCCCGTGATCGTCACCGCCTTCTGCGGTGTTCCCGCAGAAGCGTGAAAAAGCGCTCCATGATGCTTGCGGCAGTCGAGACAGTGACAAAGTCCGACGCGGTACGGGCGTCCCGATGCCACAATTCGGACATTCCCGCAAAGGCAACCGCCAGTGAATTGGTTCATGCTACGTTTCCTCTCAGTCCAGATGTCTGGAGTGACTTCGACAAAACCTGTCAGGCGTTCATAAGAGATGCGACAGGGCATGATGTTTTTTGCGTGGTCATAGTCCTAGGCCTCGTGACACACTACTTCAATATTATGGCCGTCTGGTCCAATAACGAATGCGGCGTAATACGTTCCACTATATTCTGGGCGTATGCCTGGTGCACCATTATCTTTTGCTCCGGCATTAAGGGATGCACGATAAAAGTCATCAACCTGCTCGCGATTCTGTGCGACGAATGCGAGATGAAGGTGTCCGGGGGTTTCCTCGACTCGGCGGCGGATACACAGTGATGATTTGCCATCAGAACTAAGCTCAATGCCGAGCGGTCCCTCTGAAACGACTTCTATTCCGATTGGTTTTAAGGCTTTAAGAAAAAAGGTTTTACTGGCTTCATAGTCGCTGGTGCCAAAGACTACATGATCAAACATTTATACTCCTAAAACGTGCGATCGCGCGGTGATTGGGTTTCTTTGCGGTAACTATCAAAGCACATGGATAAGTCGCCTAACGAGGAGCTGAGCGGCGGTCAATGCTCTTACATCAACGCCAGTATCGTAGATTCCGTCCACTCCTGCGCAGTGTTAGCAGTTTTTCTACTCAAGCCTAGCGGATTCTGCAGCAACGTGACCAGCTAGAGACGTTACAAATGTTCTTAACCCGGTCATAGCCGACATTTCTGAAAACTCACCGTTTTCCATGGAACTGCGAGGTGAAGCAATGAGTGCAGCAGACGTATAAAGCTGTTCCTGTACTAATTTCTGACAAAGTAAATCATACCGCTTGAGGTAAGATGCCTCTTTGAAATCATCAAAAATAGGAAAGTGAGGAGATGTATTTTTCACGGAACACCTGGATTTCGGTGCATCTTCAACCATCATCAGCCATCCAACAAATGGACGGGGTTGCCTTCCTAATGATCCCTCACGATAAGCTGTCCAGAAATCATGTGCAGTACCAATGGCTTCTTCAGTGCGATTATTAAAATTATTTCCAAAAGAACCCACTTGGCTCTTTAGCTCGATGGCTGCAATTAGCTCATCTTTATAGACAACAAGAAGATCCCACAGCTTAGTTGGTCGAAAGTAGCCAGGTAGTGTCAACATTGCCCGATTCTGGTAAATATCGGCGTTATCTAGCCCATTAGCTTTGATTAAATCAATAACTAAACCAAGAAAACCATCCATATTTTTACCTGCTGTGACACCAGCACGTTCACCTTGGTCAGCTTTGCCTGATTCAATCTGCTTTTGTTTCGCCGCTTCTCGATTTCCCCAAAACATTTGCACAGCGTTGCGTGCTTTGTGCTCGTAACCCACAAGATCAAGGATCATAGCTCGACAGTCCCTCCTAATTCAGATCGCTCCGCAGCACTTAAACCGTAAAGCTTAAACACAGCATGATTGCAGAGTTGACGATCTTTTTTGATAGCAGCTTCTGTTAACTCTATACGTAAAGTATCAGGTACATCTACCCAGCTTGGAATCCGAATACGCCGCAAGTATTGTGCTTGAAATCGCAGAAAACCACCTCTCATCTTCGTTGAGTAAGTTGAAACAAAAAGACGAGTTAGCGCAGAAAGCATGACAGCTTGTAATGCCCTCAGATCCCAATGTTCAGATATCACGTAATACAGATTATGGTGAGGATAGAGTCTTCCTTCTTCAAAAACAATATGGGACTCACCTTTAATATCAGGAATTAAAAGCTTTGGCCTTGATGCTAACCCTGGAGTGATGCGATCTATTGTACGATACCAACTAGCAGGTGCTTTTTTGGCGCAATGGCGATTAGAAATTACTTCCCGTCGATCATCCAAATAACGACGTAAGCGTGGATAGTCCTCCAAACTGACAAGACCACCATCTTCTGCAAATGGATTGATAACACCTTGTCCACGCCATTTAACTTCGCCACTTGTGATATCTTTTGTCATCACAAGTGGTAGCTTACGATCAGGTTCTACATCAAGACTTGCATAGTCACCTATAAATACTTTGTCTGCACCAGTTGCAACACCAATGCCAACTTTACAGCCAACTTCTTCCAATTTTGGAAACTTTTGTTCAAGACGCCGAAGTAGAATCATTTGCTCTGATGATTCTAGCAACCATGGTTCTCCACCATTTGTTACTTGAGCTAGTTCTCGTACCGTTTCAGATTTCTTGGGTAGAGTTCGAACCCGTAGCTTCTCGGTCAAGTTTTTAAGATTGGCCTGATCAGTGTCAGAACAGTGGGCGATGCGAGTAGGACCAGGAGCGTTTCGACTAATAATGGTAATAGCTGGATAGGCACTGACTTCAGATTGAAATGCTGAAGTTCCGGCCATATCCACATAAATCTTGAGATGAAATTGCTCAGCTATAAGTTTACGCAAAGGGCCACCATAGCGATTTTTCATCCAGCGATCTGCACATATGAAGCCTAACTTACCATTTGGAGCAAGATGAGATAGAGAGTGTTCGATGAATGGGATGTATAAATCGGCTCGGTCGTATATTGTTTGATAACGATTTCGATACTCTGCAAGCAAAGGATCAGGTATCATCTCTTGCCGCACATAGGGCGGATTGCCAATCACAAAATCAAATTCACCCTGCAAAGGAGCTAATAAAAAATCCCCTTGAAATAACCATCGCTTTAATAAATCTGTTGCTGTTTGTGTGGCTAACCCTTCTTTCTTAAGGAAAGAAAGAACAGCTGCATATGTTTTTTGATATGTCTTCCTGTGTAGTTCGACAGCATAGATTGCATTACCCAGTTCATCTAAGGAACCTTTCTCATTTCGCCATGCTGATAGTAATCTTGCTGTAATAGGTAGCAGAAAGTCACCAGCACCAAATGAGGGTTCTAAAATTCGCTTTTTGTGGAGTGGTTGGTCATTGGTATAACCAGCTAAATCAAGGATAAAGTCAACCACTTCTGAACGAGTAAAGATTGCTCCACGCGATTCAGAATTATCAGACTCAGATAGCTTTTCAAGTGCAGCAAAAACCTTGGGCGAAGAAGAAATACTAAAACCCTGATAAAAATCTAAACTTAGTTGCCTGTTTACCAAATGAGGAGCCTCTATTTTTATCTAGATTAGCTCAGACTTGCACCAGTTCATACGAACTAAATAATTAGCTAGACTTTAACGGCAGAATGGGTATTTCAACGATTAAAGATCTGGCTTATTGAGAAAAACTGACTTATTGAGAGTAAGGCAAACGCATAGTTAACTTATGTACTGCTAACGTTCCGGTTTAGCGGCTTTCGATAACCTTTGCAACACCACTAAGATTTCCCAACAGTCCGCTCCAACCGGGTTGTTAGCCCGCTTTTCTTACCTTTGCCCTCCTTTCACGAGAACGGGTATCAGATGCTCAGGGGTTCCGTGAAATCGAATCTGAACACAACCTAACTTGTGTGCTTCTTCTATATTACGGCCTGCCCCTATTGCTTGATAAAAGCCTATAGCAAACGCAATCGCAGCCTCATCACCAATTGCTTGATTCATACCAATCACATAATTAATATGTTTAGCAATGGCAACTGCTTGAGCTTCAGAATAACAAGCATTCAACAACACGCATTCTACTTGATCAGCAAATTGCTCAAATAGTGCCGTTAATGCGTCTGGTGCAACAGGATGAGCTTGTCCTAGCTGATTTTCAAAACACAGTGCGCCATCAGATGTACCATGACCAGAAAAATGTACAATCTGAGGTTGCAAG
>JBCDFI010000028.1:0-20291 GCA_039178155.1 Cyanobacteria bacterium P01_H01_bin.105 | reverse complement strand
GATCGATATGACAGCAGCGGATACAGCCAGTCAGCAGAGTTGGGTGGTGGTATTGGCGAGCCACTATTTGCAATGGTTTGATTTTGATAATGCGGCTCAGCTCTATACCCAGCTAGTAGACAGAGCTGAGATCCAGGGCAATACCTTGGAGCACACTCAATATCTCAAGGATCTGATCTATAGCTATCAGCAGGCCAAAGCCTACGGTCAGGCCTTACCAGCCCAAAGTGAGCTACTCAGGCTGTATCGGAGCACCGGGCAAAGCGACCGAGAACCGCCCCTAGAAATTGACATGGCGCGGAATTTTCGGGCCATTGATGTCTATCCTCAGGCGTTGGAGTACTACAACCTGGCCTATGTGACGGCTCAGAGTCTGCAGCTCTACGGCCATGTGAGTACGGTGCTCAAAGATCTGGGCGATTTGTATGCGGAGCAGGGGCTGACCAATGAAGCTCTGACGATGTATAACCTATTGGTGAGAGCCGAACAGCAGGCCTACAATCAGCACGGCATTTTAGAAGCCTATGACCGTTTGGGTAAGCTGTACCTTCGCATCGACGACCGCGCCAATGCCCTGATTGCTTTTAGGGCCGGGTTGGCCTTTTCAGAATCTCTGCAATATCGGCAAGCCTATTTTCGAGGTGAGGTTGCCAGACTCAGCTTAGATGCTCCACCCGAAGCTAATACGGCTGTAGATGACGACGCTCCCTTGGGTGATGTCTTGCGCGAGGAGCTGAGAGATAATCCTCCCTTTGATGTTGCACCGGATGATGGGGTGCCGGTGGATGTTTCGCCAGTGGAAATTGAGCCAGTAGATCCTGCCAACGATCTTCCTGCTGATAATACTCCCGCTGACAATCGCTCTAGTGAAGAAGAGCCTGTTGAATCGTCGCCTGAGGTGGAAGTCATTAGTGACGAAATACAGGAAATCATCCCAGACGTTCCCGTCGATGCCAACGATCCCATGCCAGATCGCTAGGGCGATTGCTAAACCAATAGCTTCAAACCCATTACCCCCAATAACACCAGTACTCCCTGGCGAAAGCTGGCGGCATCAATATATTTAGAGAGCCAAATGCCCAGGCCCAGACCCCCAATAAAAAATGGAGAGGCGTAGCCAACCTGGGTTAGCAATGCTTGATCAAAGTCACCTTGCCAAATATGGGTTGCGATCGCAGCTAATGACAGCACACAAAACATTCCCGGTAGGTTTCCCTTAAACTGCTGAGGGCTCCACTGATTACAGTTACCGTAAATGACCAAAGGCGGCCCACCCACATTAAATGCACCCGTCAGAACGCCTGAAGCTGCGCCAAAAGCATAGGCCCAAGATCGTCCAGTCAGAGCTGGTAACGATAGCTGTAGCCATGAATAGCCCACATAGGCCAAAACCATTATGCCCAACACCTGTAGCGCTAGATGTTCTGGCACGTAATGAAAACCGACGACGCCCACCGGAATCGTGACCAGAGCAGCGGCAGATAGATGGTTAATACGCGACCATTCAAAATCGCTCCGATGATGCCACCAGAGCACAAGATTGCCGATCAGCCCTACGGCAATGATCAATGCAACCGCCAGGTGTAGCTCCATAAAAAATGGCAACAGTGAGACGGCTACTAGGGCAAATCCAAATCCGGTAAGGCTTTGCACCAAAGAAGCTAGACCCACAATCAAGCCAATCCAAAGAGTATCCGACATACTCGCGTCAAGGATATCCATAGGCCTCGCTATGATTACGTAGTTATAAACATGACTAATTGTGAATCAGTCTTAAGAAAGATATCTCAATGTGAATATTTATATTAACAACTCTGCGTGGCACTTGGCTTAAATGTTGGTTTTGACCGTTCAATGACTCACTGAAAAAGTTGTATATTCAACCAGTAGATTACGGCTCAGCCATGACGGTTCCCCACGGTACGCCCAAAGAAATTGCTCGTCAGATGACCAGTACCTGTATTGCTATGCGATTACGACAGCTCAATCGTATGGTTACCCGTCTCTATGACGAAGCATTGCGTCCCCTAGGGTTTACCGTCAATCAGCTCAATATTTTGGCCACCATTGTCAGTCGTGGCCCCATTGCTCCCGGTCAGCTCGGCCAGATGCTCGGCATGGAAAAATCTACAGTGAGTCGTACCATTGACCGCATGCATAAACATGGCTGGATTGACATTGGCCCCGGCAAAGATAAGCGTAGTCAATACCTGAAGGCCACGCCCCAGGGCCGACAACTATTGCTGATTGCAGCACCCGTCTGGGAGGAACTGCAGGCTAATGTACTAGACTCAACTGCTGAAAATTCAGGACTCTTGGCCGCGTTTGGTATTGGTGGTGATCACACCATTGAAGATAGTGCAGCAGCAGAGGACCGCTACAACCCTGATCTGGCAGATGATTTTTATGCCTGATCGTCGGCTATAGCTTTGGTTCTTCCCCTGACAGCATCAGTGCCTTTTGCTGCATCATCTTAAAAATGTTGTAGAACCCATTTGCCCGAGACGGGGTCAGACTGACATCCAGCTGAGTGTCTTTAATAAAATCGGATTCTAGCTGCACAATCGCTTGAGCAGGTAATCCCTTCAGACCCTCAATCAGTAAGGCCACTAACCCCTTAGTAATCTGTGCATCTGAGTCGCCCTGAAAGCTGATATTACCCTCACTATCCATGTCGGCAATGATGTACACCTGTGAGACACAGCCTTTGACCTTGTTTTCAGTCGTTTTAGCGTCTTCGGGAAACCCTTCTAAACGTTTGGCGTACCACAAGAGCTGCTCATAGCGACGCCGTGGATCTTGGATCCGTTGGAAACGTTTAACGATTTTGTCTAGAGCTGGAGGGCGAGTGGAATTAACGGACATCGCAAATGCAATTTTGCTGGCATTACTAACGTCTTTAGTGTAAACCGCTCAAGTCTCTATCAAAGATCTGTGACAAGAACGGCACCTCTGTCGTCAATCGCCGTTTTCCTTATTGGTCATAAATCGATTAGCCACCGTCTCGGGCTGCAGCGCCGATAAAATCACATGGTCTGAGTCCGTCACAATAACGGCGCGGGTGCGTCTGCCGTAGGTAGCATCAACTAGTTGTCCCGTATCACGGGCATCACCAATCAGTCGTTTGATGGGGGCAGATTCGGGGCTAACAATAGCGACTACCCGGTTGGCAGATACGATATTGCCAAAGCCAATATTGATAAGCTTAATATCCATAGGTTCGAGAGCAAGCGTGCTATGCACATTATTGCGTAAATGACAACTGCCACTAAGCGTAATAATGTGACTTTCTTGGTGCGTAAATGATTAAATCCTAGTACCGAAATGTTAACGAAAAAAACAGCGTTTAAACATGAGAAAAACAAGGCTTAATCATTGAGTGTGAGGAATTTTGTCCAGTATTGACGCAGATTCAGACTTCCCGTCTCTTGAGTGCCCTGAGCAAAATACCCGCAAACTGCTCATAGATAAGGAAATTCACCGATAACAGAGGGAAAAACGTGCAGCCGGTTGATATAACTACCCTTAGAGCCGTTTGTCATGATTTGACTAATAAATGGTTGCCCGCTCGTTGTGAACAAGTCGTACAGCGAGATATTAACACTATTTGTTTGGGGTTACGTACATTTGATCGGCGAGGATGGTTGACGATTTCCTGGCATCCTCAGGCTGCGCGTATTCATATGGGGGCAGCTCCGCCCAAACGACCTGATACCTTTACGTTTAGTCAGCAACTTAAGCACCAGTTCAATGGTCTGGCCTTAACTAAAATTGACTTTCTAGCACCCTGGGAACGAGCTATCGATTTGCAATTTGCTCATCGTCCCGATGAAGCGGCGGAGTGGCATCTGTATGTAGAAATTATGGGCAATTACAGCAATGTTTTGTTGACCAATGCCCAGCAAGAAATTGTTACAGCGGCGCATCAGGTGAATGAGCAGCAATCTAGTGTTCGCACCATTCGCACGGGGGGGCAGTACAGACCGCCGCCAACCATGATGGGCACATTGCCCCGATTAGAAGAGCCGTTTACCGAATGGCAAGAGCGGATTGATTTGGTCCCTGGCAAGCTCAGTAAAATGATGGTGAAAAGCTATAGCGGTCTCAGTACGGCGTTGGCAAAGCAGCTGAGCCGAGGGGCAGGGCTAGACCCGACTCAAAGCACTGATAATTTGACGCTAGGTGACTGGCAGCAGCTCTATGTTCAATGGCAGCGCTGGCTACAATGCTTAGAGAAAAACGATTTTCAACCGGCCCATACAGATCGTGGCTATACCGTACTGGGCTGGACTGCATCACCTGTATCAGGCTCTATCCAACACCTGCTGAATGATTACTATACTGCTCAGCTCAATCAGCAAACCTTCTCTCAGCTGCATCATCAGCTGACCCAAAAAATAAAAAATCTGACGGTAAAGCTCCGACAAAAGGCCGCTAATTTTTATCAGCGTTTGGAGGATTCTGACCAAGCTGAACGTTATCGAGTTAAGGCGGATTTGTTGATGGCCTATCTGCATGAGTGGCAACCAGGGATGTCGTCGATTCAACTCCAGGATTTTGAGTCAGGGGAGCCTGTCACCTTGGCGCTCAATCCTGAAAAAAATGCGGTGCAAAATGCTCAAGCCTTTTATAAACGTCACCAGAAACTCAGGCGTACCCGTGATGCGGTGACGCCTTTACTAGAGGAGGTGGAAACAGAACTGCACTATCTCGAACAAGTTGAGGCTGCTTTGACGCAAACAGCTCAATATAAAGTGCCTGAGGATTTGACTGCGCTTGAAGAAATTCGTGATGAGCTGGTGCAGCAGAGGTATCTCATCGATCCCTATCAGCGTCAAGGTAAACACCAAGGGCGTGGACGCACAGATAAGCTGCCTGATTTCTATAAATGCCAAACCCCCAATGGTACAGAGATATGGGTCGGCCGCAACAATAACCAAAATGAGGCTCTGTCGTTTAAGGCAGCTAATGACTATGATCTCTGGCTTCATACCCAGGAAATTCCCGGTAGTCATGTGCTGTTGCGGTTAGAGCCTGGTGCTGCGGTACGTGATGATGATCTGGCCGTTGCTGCGAATGTTGCTGCCTGGTTTAGTCGGGCGCGTCAGTCAGAGCAGGTGCCGGTGGTCTATACCAAACCCAAGCATGTTTACAAACCGAAGGGTGCTCGCCCCGGCATGGTGATTTATAAGCATGAACAGGTCCTCTGGGGGCAGCCTCAGCTTGCAAAAGCCTACTTAGAAAAGGACGAAAAGAGTGCTCAAACAGTTATGAGTAGTCGGACATAGGTTGTGTAACACAAATTAAATCCAGCAAATTAAATCCAGCAAAACCAAGACTCCAATAAAACACTATTTTCTGTCACTGCAGTAATCTTCTTTTCTTTTCCCAGCTGCTAATGCTCACCACTCCACTCGCTCAGCGTCTTCACCCCCTCAGCGTAGCCCCGATGATGGACCGTACCGACCGGCATTTCCGGTACTTTATGCGGCAGATTACACGGAAAACGCTGCTCTACACCGAGATGGTTACGGCCCAGGCGATTCACCATGGCGATCGCAACAAGCTGTTGGGCTTTGACCCTGCCGAAAAACCTCTGGCTCTACAGCTGGGCGGTGATGATCCTCATCTGCTGGCGGAATGTGCTCATATTGCTGAGGACATGGGCTACGACGAGGTAAATCTAAATGTGGGCTGCCCGAGCAATCGGGTTCAAAGTGGCAATTTTGGGGCCTGTTTGATGTCGCAGCCGGAGTTAGTGGCTGACTGTGTAGCTGCTATGCAGTCGGCGGTAAATATTCCGGTGACGGTAAAGCATCGGATCGGGATTGATGAGTGCGATCGCTACGAAGACATGGCGAAATTTGTCACCACCGTAGCGGCGGCTGGCTGTCGTAGATTTACCGTCCATGCCCGCAAAGCATGGTTGCAAGGGTTAAGCCCCAAAGACAACCGCACTATCCCACCGCTGCGCTATGACGATGTTTATCGACTCAAGCGCGAATACCCTAACCTATGGATTGAGATTAATGGGGGTATCAAAACCCTAGACCAGGCCCATAACCATCTACAGCACGTAGACGCTGTCATGATTGGTCGTGCGGCCTATGATACGCCTTACATGTTTGCCCTAGCCGATTGCGATATCTACTCTGCAGACAGGATTTTGACCCGTCATCAGGTCGTTACTGCGATGCTGCCCTATATTGCGCGTTGGACTGAGGGAGGCACAAAGCTACATTCCATTACTCGGCATATGCTGCAGCTTTTTCATGGACAACCCGGCAGCCGTGCTTGGAAACGCCACCTAACCGACAATAGTTGCCGGATGGGAGCAGATAGTGATGTGGTGCGAGCCGCCGTTGCGCGGGTACCGGAACCACTGAGTAAAAATACTTATTCCCCTACGCTTGTCAATGTAAATTCTTAGGTGATTGGAAAAAACAAATACCCTGGCCACAAAAATTTGCGCTCTTGATAAAAATTAATAAAATATTACAATCTGAGACAAAATAAGGAGCGTAAGCTAGTTCACTCCTTAGATGTCACGAATAAAAATTGCGGTTTATGGCCGAGTACAGGGTGTGGGCTTTCGGTATCACACTCGTCAAAAAGCCCAGGCACTTAATTTGACAGGCTATGTCACTAATAAGCCTGACCATACGGTCGAAATTGTAGCCGACGGTGCTGATGAGCGATTACAAGCCTTGATCGAATGGGCAAAAACAGGTCCTGAACGGGCTAAGGTCAAGCGTGTTGAAGTCGAAGACTGTATGCCAATCAATCGTTTTGACGAATTTATAATCGAGTATTAGGTCCTGAATAAAAGTGTGAGCATTAGGACTAATACTAATGGAGCAATAAAGGTCAATATGAAAATTTCACGTCTCAGGGAGCCGCGTCCAGCGTGGCGATAGATAGTGCGATTGTTGAAGTTGGCGATTCAAACTGTTGGACACTAATTTTAGTGTCTTTCAAAACGTTGTTAATCTGCTCACAGGACCAACCGTCTCTACACAAAGTACGAGCAGCTTTTATGTGTATAGCTTGCTCCAACAAGGCACCATGCTGAACGTTTTTCATATATTCCTAGAATTTTGCAAGTTCATAGCTAGACAGATAGGTTGTAAACCTAATTCGGAAATTCTTTTGCGATTTCTGAGTGCCCACTATGAATTGATCGGGAAAAGTCTGTTTAATTTATCTAATCCTGAAAAAATCAAAGATTACAAATTTGGCTATTTTCCCCGATAACTCAACATAAATGACTAGTTTGAGGAGTAGTAGCTTCTCCTGGTGTACCCCTTAAAAACTTCACAACCCGTCAATTACTGACAAAATTTCTACCAGAGGCTTTACAAATATACGGAGATTGTCCTGTTAGAGTTGCATCTTTAACCCGTCTAGTCATCGACGCCCTAATAAAACTGCCGCTATCGGCAATAGCTACAAAATATTTCAGGAGGCAATCAACGTTATGCCGTTGTCGATATTTGTAGCACTATTGTCAAAGAACGCTGATTTTTATGGTTAGGGGCCTATTATGTCTGGACCAGGGTTTGCATTGGCGATTGGCCTAGCATTTATTCACGCGTTTGTATCTAAGCTCAATATCTTTTCATTTATTCCTGAATTTCGATGGATGTCCTTTGCTGGTGGAGTATCCATTGGTTATGTTTTTCTAGAGATTTTTCCAGAGTTAAGTCATGCACAAGAGGCGATAGAACATTCTGGAATTCCAGTTGTTGCTTATCTAGAAAATCACGTCTATATGCTGTCACTGTTGGGACTGTTGGTATTCTATGGTCTTGATATTTTGGCGTTAAAATCTCGACAACATAACAAGATAACGAAGAATCGAGATAGCACCCAGCACACTGTTTTCTGGATACACATTGCGGCCTTTGCTGTGCTCAATACCATTGTGGGTTATTTGCTACAGGAGTTGATGGACCATACTCTACAGCAATGTCTGTTGTTTTTTGCGGCGATCGCACTGCACTTTTTTATCATTGACCATGGTTTGCGAGAGCATCATCAGACTTCCTATGACAGGTATGGACGCTGGTTGCTGACGGCGGCGATTATAGTCGGTGCGATCGCAGGTCAATCTCTCCACCTCAGTGAGGCTGGCATTCTATCCATTTGGGCCTTTTTGGCAGGTAGCATCATTCTCAATATTTTGAAGCGTGAGCTGCCCGACGAAAAACAAAGTTGTTTCGCCTCCTTTCTCACAGGTACAGCTCTTTACACAACGTTACTATTGCTTGTTTAGGGCGTTCTCATAAACAACTGCCATAATCTTCCTACTCAAAGATTTTGGGAGTCCAAAATACGCTAATAGCTGTAGTAGTCTGGGAAATTGTGTGATTCAAAAGGAGGGACTAGAGAATACACTTACGTAAGGCTAGACCTATCAGAGATCTGCCCTGCTGGTGCTCCTGAATTGATTTGGCTCTTTTTGTAACATTGCTCAGTCTACTAAAATTTTATTCCTCATCAAAAAAATGACAGAACAACTGACTAAAATCACCCAGCATCAATGTGAGAACGCGCCTGCAAAATATAGCGATCTGAGAGCGCTGTTTCTGAACTGTACTCTTAACCGTACCCCCGTACTCTCCCATACCCGAGGGGTGATCAATATTGCCAAAGAGATTTTTGAAGCTAATGGTATACAAACAAAAGTGATTCGTCCCGTAGACTATGAGATTCCCGCTGGTTTAGGCTTGGATATGTCTGAAACTCCGGAATGGGATAAAGATGATTGGCCCCAGCTACAACAACAGATCGATGAGACCGATATTTTGGTGTTGTGTACGTCGGTGTGGCTAGGAGAGAAAAGTTCTGTTTGTAATCGTGTTTTGGAACGTATGTATGGCTATACTCACCTGCTCAATGAAAAAGGTCAGTATCGGGACTATGGCAAGGTAGGGGCAACCTTAATCACCGGTAACGAGGATGGTATAAAACACTGTGCAATGAATATTTTGTTCTCGTTGTCTCACATTGGCTATACGATTCCTCCCCAGGCGGATGCCGGCTGGCTAGGTGAAGTGGGTCCTGGACCGTCCTATCTAGATCCGGGGTCGGGTGGGCCAAGCAATGATTTTACAAATCGGAATACTACATTTCTAGCGTGGAACTGCATGCATCTGGCGCGGATGCTCAAAGATAGTGGCGGGATTCCAGGCCATGGCAATCAGCCAAATGTTTGGGATGCGGGCTGTAAGAGTGATTTTAAGAATCCTGAACATAAAGTGTAGGGTAGGTGACAACACTGCCAAAATTTTCGCCTCTTGATTCAGCCCTGATCAATCCAACAAATTCATCCCTCCTATCGCCTACTTTCGGGAGCAAGGCTATCAATTGTAAATGGGGTCAGCGGCTTATGCATCAGCTGAGCTTACAGGTCATTTATCTCAAGCCAAGGCTCAGTAAGCGATCTAAACCTATGGTGTATCCGTACATTCTTCGGGGCGTAGAGATCGCTCGTGACACCTTAACTATGATGGACACTTATCGGTCAGTGTTTGTAAGATTTGATGGATGAACGTTTTGTGCACTTGCCGTTTAAGTAGCAGAAAATATGACAGATGTTAAATCTCCAGAGCAGTCTGGAGAAAAGCTACTCACGGCTGTAGAGCCGTTAGAGGCGACTCCTCGTTCCTTAAAATATCGCGCGATCGCAATCTGGCTGTTTGGATTTGCTGCGCTGACCGGGGTATCTGTTTGGGGCTATATGCGCTACCGCAGGCCCCAAACAGATGCTGCTTCAGTACCCCTGTATACGGTAGAGCGCTCAACGGTCGAGCTGACGGTCACAGCAGGCGGTAACCTTTCTTTGGGCGGTCAGCAAACGCTCAAGTCGCCGCAGAATGAGGCGACGGTCGAGCAGGTTTTAGTGGATGTTCGTAGTGTTGTAGAGTCAGGACAACCGCTCTTGGTGCTGCGCGATCGCACAAATGAACGAGAGATCCGAACTCAACAGGTTGAGATCCAAAAACTGCAGCTTGACCTCAGCCGCAATCAAGAAAAAGTTGCCGAAGTTCAGCAGCGCGTTGATGCTGCAGTGGGACAATATCAAGAGTCTCAGGAGCTGGAAGCCCAAGGTTTTATCTCTGAAGATGATGTGCGCACAGACCAGACCAGGGTAGACGAAGTCCATTCTGCTTTAAAGGATGCTCAGCTAGCAGTGACTAAAATTGAGCTAGATCTTGAAACTGCCACTGACACACTGGCTCTGTTAGAACAGCAGCTAAACGACCGGGTAGTGACATCGCCCATCGATGGGGTGGTGCTGGCAGTGGACGTTAGCGCTGGAGAAGCGATCGCAACCGATAAAGCACTGCTCACCTTAGGAGACCCCACTCAAGAAACTGTTGAACTGCAGCTCTCCACACTGGATGCGGCCAAAGTCAGCATCAATCAACCGGCCAGAGTGCGCGCCATTGGCCCTGACGCCCAAGATTATCGGGGGCGAGTGGTTGCGTTAGCTCCCCAGGCACTGTCAACTGCTGGGGGCGGTGGCGGTAGCTCAGCAGAAGGTCAGGCTCGGGTGACTGCCAAAGTGAGTCTCGATAGCGCTAGCCAAGCACTGATTCCAGGTAGCTTTGTCAGTGTCGAAATTATTACTGAGCAACAGCAAGACGTGCTGGTGGTTCCCCCCGAAGCAGTCCAGCGTGACGGTGCACAGCCATTTGTCTGGATACGCAATCAGCAGGGCAACGCAGAACAGCAGCCCATCGCCCTGGGGCTACAGGGGCTGGACATGGTGGCTGTGACCGATGGACTCAGCCAGGGTGACCAGATTGCCCTCGTGCCGCCTACGCTCACCATTACCCCCGGTATGCCCCTAACAGAATCCTCCGACTTTTTATTGCCCCCCGAAGCATTTGACCAATAACGACTATGGGACTTCCCTTACCCGATTTGTTGTTTATGACCTGGCGCTCCCTGTCAAATCAGTGGCTGCGTTCGGGGTTAACCACCTTTGGTGTGTTTATGGGGGTGGGGGCTGTCAGCGCTACCCTCACCATCCAAACCATCACCCGCGACCAAATCGATCTCAAACTGGCTGAGCGCGATCGCCCCTTTGTCATTCCCTTTGTCTCCGTTCGAGACGGTCCCCGGCCTGAGCTGGACGAAGAATTCCAAAAAACGCTTACGGACTCCATTCCTGAGGTTCGCTCCATTAGTTCTATCAGCGAGGTGTTTAGCTTTGATAGGGTGCAATATGAAGCACAAGAAGCTGACGTTAATGCCCGCAGCGTTTCTTTGAACTATTTAGATACGACGGGGCGTCGCATGTTGCAGGGGCGTTTTTTTGACCAGGTAGATGTAGACGACTATCGCCCTGTTGTCTTGATAGATCAGCAGCTGGCGATGAGTCTGTTTCCGGACCAGTCACCTTTGAACAAGTCTATTTATGCCAACGGCAATCGATTTGTTGTTATTGGCATTATGGAGTCGAAAAGTAATTCTGAATTCCGAGAAGGCGGTGAGCTTTGGATGACTCAAACCTTTGCCAACGTGCTCTCGGGTGGCTTTAGTTTCAATGCGATACAAATCAGTTCTTACTCTTTAACTGAAATTAATGATTTAAAGAACGCTGTCGAAATATTTTTGCAACAGAGTTTTCCCCAGGCTGAGATCTTTGTTTTTAGCAATGCTGATGATTTATTAGAGGATTTAGAAGTTCAGAAAATTGCCTCAGCAGCTCTGACGGGTGTCGGGTTAATTGCTTTGGTGATCGGAGGTGTGGGCATCGCCAATATTACAGTTGCCACTGTTTTAGAACGTACAAAAGAGATTGGCCTCCGCCGAGCAATTGGAGCCTCGAAGCTAGAAGTGATGAGTCAATTTATTTTAGAAGCAATGCTGTTGAGCCTGCTAGGTGGAGCGGCGGCCGTGGCCACGGTACATGGTCTGACTAGGGTGGCGACCACTGTTGTTGTAGAAGCGCCCTATCGATTCTCTCCTCGCAACACGGTGTTGTCTATGGGGGCAGCGGTCGCTGTGGGGGTGGGTGCCAGTTTTGTGCCTGCGCTGCGTGCCACTCAAATTGATATTGTTAAAGCATTGCGGAGTGACTGATGAAATTATCCATGGCTACATTACTCGCAGTTAGTCTGCTAACGGCGATGCAACCCGCAGAGGCTCAGCTACCAGAGCTGCCGCCTGAAGATCGCTCGACACCTGAACAAGTGCCGCCCCTACCCGAAGAGAATCCTACTGATGAGTCAGAAGGTACGTCAGACGTGGCTCTATCGTTGACCCAGGCTGATGTTGTTACCTTACTGTTGCAAAATAGCCGTGAGCTGAAAAATGCTGCGTTAGAGCGTATCGCCCAGCGTCAGGAGCTTCAAGAAGCAGAAAGTATTTTTCAGCCTGACTTTACACCAACACTGCAGCTAGGCGTTGTGGATCGCCCTGGCGAGACAACAGATATCACCCGCGACGCCCAGCTTGAGGCAGAGCTGCGAACACCTTTAGGCACCACCTTTGAGGTGACGGTAGACCTGATTGATGAGCAAGATGTCGACCTAACGGTTACTCAGCCGCTGTTGCGGGGGGCAGGGCGTAGAGTCAATACGGCATCAGTGGAGACTGCTCGCTTGCAAGAAACCAGCAATCAGATTAATCTACAGCAGCGGCTGATCACGGATATTACCAGCGGTGTGCAAACCTACCATGCATTGATTCGGGCTCAGGCCAGTCTGCAGATTCAACAGCTTTCGTTTGCAACACAGCAGCAACAGCGTCGTTCTGTTGAGGCTCTAGTAGAAGCCGGACGACGAGCCCGCTTTGAGTTGATTGAAATTGATGCTAATCTAGCTGCCACTGAAACTAATGTATTAGAGACTGAAAATAGCTTAGAACAGGCTAAGTCTAATCTCTTAAATCTTTTGGATCTAGAAGAGTCAATTGAAATTTCCATTCCAGAGGAAACTCTGGCTACGTTGAGCACTCTAGAGCAAGAGGCCGATGTGCCCCCTCTAGATGAACTGGTGGAGATTGCCTATAGCAACCGTCCTGACTATCGACAGATACAGCTCAATGTACAAATTGCTGACTTAGATGGTGTTGTTGCAGCAGATAACCGTCGTTGGAATTTGAATCTACGCGCTAATGCCAGCACGAGAGACTTTTCTGAGGCATCGACCGAGCTGGAGCTGACCCGTCTGCTTGACGATGAGTCCACAGAGACCGCTTTTCAGCGTAACCAGGTGACTCAGCAGCAGCTCCAGAATGATTTAGCGCGTTTGAAGTCTGATATCCGGCTAGATGTGGCCGATCGACTGCGCGATGTGGAATCGGCACGCAATCGTATTGAGGCTTCGCGCTTAGCTCGCGAACTAGCCGAGCAACGTCTGGAAAACGCCCGTGCTAGAGAACGCTTGGGACGAACACGAGATATTTTTGAAGTGTTAGAACTGCAAAATTCTCTGGTTGAGGCACAAAACAATGAGGTCAGCGCAGCTATCGACTTGGCGGATGCGATCGCATCCCTAAATCAGTCCCTAGGGACTACCCTCGATATTTGGGCACCACAGGTTGAAGCTAGCCAGCTGTTGATTGTTCCATCCTCTATAACCATGCCTGAAAGCACCATGCCTGAGAACACTATGCCTGAAAGCGCTGAAACTCGATAAGCGTTTACGGAATGTGCGTCTAATCACAGATTGTTAGTGAGATAAAGCATGGACTGTAATGATCAAGATCACGAAACCTCAACCGAAATCAATGCGAAACAATCTGTTTCTTAACTTAGAGCACAGCACAGCACTCGACCCTGTTGCAAAGTTCGCTATCAACCCTTTAAAGGCGCATAGAGATTTTTCAACGTTCGATACAGCACAGTGGACAGCCCCTGATAGTACTATCAGGGGCTTTTTTTAGGAAAAACCTGAGGACTGTGATGTCCTCTTATATTAGGGCCATGGCTCGACAGAGACCTGACGTCAGGCGAGCTCGCTCAGGCCTGAACAGAACACATCTGTGCTTGTTTAGGATCAAACTCGTTGGGAAATTGGGTCGTGCCCGGTATGTAGTCAGCGTCCTTGAGATTGACATCTGTCAAACTAACATCGCGTAGATCGGTACCGATGAGCATAGCGCCGCGTAGATCTGTATCGTGTAAATCTACTTGGCTAAGCTTGGCATAGCTCAGATCCGCTCCGCGTAAGTTCGCTTGACTCAGGTCAATGTTGCTCAGATCGCTGTAGCTCAGATCGGCCCCTTTTAGGTCCGCATGGCTGAGATTAACATTAGCTAAGGATAAGCCTGAGAAATCTCGTTGACCTCGACTATAGTTTTCAAGCAACGTAGTAACTTCAGACATAATACACACCTATTTAGCTGCAAGCACGGGAGTATGGGGACTGTGAACTTTTAGCTGAGCATCGGGCTGCTGACAGGCTGCCATCGTTTTGACATGCTCCTTTTCATCATCACGAATAGCGGCAAACACATCATAGAGATTATCGATTTGAGGGCGACGTTCTTCCGGTCGTTGGGCAGTCTGAAACTCGTCAAACATATAGAGATCCCCGTCACGATAGTAGCTAATGGCTACCTGGGGAGCAGGCTGTTGTTTGAGGGTAGCTTCTTCTGAGGCTAGAAACTTGTCGTAGCTGTCATAGGCATGCTCCTCAACCATTTCCATAAAATGATAGGCCGCATTGGGATTCACAATGTAAATACCGACAATGATCCAGTAGTAGAGTAGCGCTACATGACGGGCCAGAAAGCGATCAATCCATTGGTCACTGCCACCCAATTCTTCCATAATGAGCAGGTGGTGTAGCTCATTCCAGGATTCGGCAAAGTGAACTTTTAACCAATCGACCTGACGCCACCAGCCTAAGGTTTCGTATAGGTGTAATACCGATAAATAGGAGAAATAAGGCACTCGAGCAACGGTTTCTAAAACGTAAAAGCGTGGGTATGGTCGTTTTTTGTAAACTGTGTTGATGACAAAAACAAGAATACCTACTAGAGCTTTAATCATGAGGTGCGTTCTCCAAGAGGTGAAAGAGAGAGCTTTGTTTGAATTGTCTGGCTGGAGTGAAGTGACCAGCAAGACCTCTGTTCTTCCATAATCTAGCGATTTTTTAGGTGGACCGTGGGGCTCCTTGACAGACGGTGTTGGTTCTTGACATCTAGTAATAGACAACAGATATGTTGTTAAAATACGTCCGGACAATTACAAGATTCATCTACAGGGTTTGTTCGACCCTAGCTCTTGCTTCTAATGAGCCCACCCTTTAGCGCAACGAGATCAGTAGATATTCATTACAGTTAATTTACGTTTTTAATCAAAATGCAATCTGGGGGCCATTACGTCGAAAAATATTGAAAGACCTAGACGGTTTTGGTCTAGCTGTGGCTGCAACCTGTAGCCTGCACAAGGAACGTATTTAGAAACGCTAGTAATATGGCACCATCTCCTAACTCACAGCCTGCTATCGAGTCGATTCTGCATGAGCAGCGACTATTCGAGCCTCCAGCTGACTTTGCTAAAAATGCCACTGTCTCTGGGGCCGATCAGTATCAAGCCCTTTACGATAAGGCGGCAGCGGATCCAGCCGCGTTTTGGGCCGAGCTGGCTGAGCAGGAGCTTCATTGGTTTAAACCATGGGACACTGTCCTCGACTGGCAACCTCCGTTTGCAAAGTGGTTTGTTGGCGGCAAGATCAATATTTCTTATAACTGCTTAGATCGACACTTAGATACTCCTCGTCGGGACAAGCCAGCCCTGGTTTGGGAAGGTGAACCGGGTGATTCCCGCACGCTCACCTATGCTGAGTTACACGGTGAAGTATGCCAAATGGCCAATGTGCTTAAGGATATGGGGGTGGCCAAAGGTGATCGGGTAGGCATTTATATGCCGATGATTCCGGAGGCTGCGATCGCAATGCTGGCCTGCGCTCGGATCGGTGCTGCCCATACGGTGGTTTTTGGTGGGTTTAGCTCTGAAGCGCTGCGGGATCGGCTCAATGATGCCGAGGCTAAGGTGGTGATCACGGCTGACGGTGGCTTCCGTAAAGACAAGGCCATGCCCCTAAAGCCTGCGGTAGATAAAGCGTTAGACGGCAATGCTGTGCCCAGCGTCACCAATGTGCTGGTGGTGCAACGAACCCAGCAAGAGGTGGACTGGACCGATGGTCGAGATGTGTGGTGGCACGATGTCAAGCCAGCGGCTGCTAGGGAGTGCCCCGCCGAACCGATGGACAGTGAAGATCTGCTGTTTATTCTCTACACCAGCGGCACCACCGGTAAACCTAAAGGCGTCGTCCACACAACGGGAGGCTACAACCTCTATACCCATACAACCTTTAAGTGGGCCTTTGACATCAAAGAAAATGATGTTTACTGGTGTACGGCCGATGTGGGCTGGATTACGGGCCATAGCTACATTGTCTATGGACCGCTATCTAACGGTGCGACTAGCGTGATGTATGAAGGCGCACCCCGCGCGTCTAATCCTGGCTGTTTCTGGGATGTGGTGCAGAAGTATAAGGTGACTATTTTCTATACGGCCCCCACCGCGATTCGTGCCTTTTTAAAGATGGGCGATCAGCATCCAAATGCCCGCGATCTGTCGTCGTTGCGAATTTTGGGTACTGTTGGTGAGCCAATCAACCCAGAAGCTTGGATTTGGTACCACAAAGTGATTGGTGGGGAGAAATGTCCGATTATTGATACGTGGTGGCAAACGGAGACAGGCGGTTTTATGATTACGCCATTGCCGGGTGCGATCGCAACTAAACCGGGCTCGGCCACTAAGCCATTTCCTGGCATTCTGGCTGACATCGTTGATGCTGAAGGCAATCCTGTCGCTGCTAATGAGGGTGGTTACTTAGTGGTTAAGCATCCCTGGCCGAGTATGATGCGGACCGTTTATGGCGATGATGCCCGGTTCCGCCGTACTTACTGGGAACATATTCCCCCGAAGGATGGCAACTATGTCTATTTCGCAGGGGACGGTGCTCGTAAAGATGAGGACGGTTATTTCTGGATTATGGGCCGTACCGACGATGTACTTAATGTGTCGGGTCACCGTCTGGGCACCATGGAAATTGAATCGGCTCTAGTGTCTCACCCGGCGGTAGCTGAGGCGGCTGTGGTCGGTCGTAAAGATGACCTCAAGGGTGAAGATGTGTTTGCCTTCGTAATTTTGGAAGGAACTCATACGGCCAGTGATGAGCTGAAGGTAGAACTCAAGCAGCATGTGGTCAAAGAAATTGGTGCGATCGCAAGACCTGGCGAAATTCGTTTTGCCGATGGTCTCCCTAAGACCCGTTCTGGCAAAATCATCCGCCGTTTCCTACGTAACTTGGCTAGCGGCGAAGACCTTGTCGGTGATGCAACTACGATGGAAGACCAAAGTGTTCTAGAAAAACTGCGTGCCGAAGGATAAACAAGGAGTCTCATAGACTCATTTGTATATCACCTAATTAGTCCCCACAACTCTAAAAACAGTAGAGCTAGAATAAACATAGCTCTACTGTTTTTGTCTTTACCTACCGATTGAGGTATGCCATGTCCCCACTACCTCAAAACCTATCAGCGTCTCTCTATGAGACCGATTTCTATGCTTGGTCCCAACATCAAGCCCAACTAATGCGACAGGGGCGATGGCACCAGGTCGATATCGCCAACGTGATTGAGGAGATCGAGTCATTGGGGCAGCAGCAACGTCATGAACTGCGTAATCGTTTGGCTATTCTACTGGCGCACTTACTCAAGTGGGAATATCAGTCTGAAAAATGGAGCCGTAGTTGGTTGGCCACGATTAAGATCCAACGCCTGGATGTTGCTAATTTACTAGATGACACCCAAGCTTGAAACCTTATCTTGCAGAAGCGCTTCAAAAAGCCTACACCAAAAGCATACAGCTTGTTCTAAAGGAAACTAATCTTGCTGAAGAGAAAATTCCCGCAGCTTTTCCCTATGATTTACATCAAGTGCTATCAAACGCGTTTTATCCTGGCAGCTCCAGTGACCTAATTGATTAAATCAACAGTTTTTTACTGTTCTCTCATGACAGTATTACTCACTGTCGCTCCATCAATTTTGGATCAAAGTCACTGCTGTCGGCTGCTTCTGCGGGGCCATTTATTTCTGTTACATCCTGAGTCCAAGCTTCTAGCCGTGCAGCTTGACTAAGGGCAATATGATATGGCAACGGACGAAAAGACCTTAATTTACCAGTGGCTCGCTGTGATTTGAGGCGTGGATCTAACAGCGGACGGGCAGGTTGTTGTTTTGGACGATTCATAAATACTTAAGGATCTAAAAACTTCTCTATTCTAGAGCGACTGTCTAATATTATAACGTGTGCTAAATTACCCTACAAACAGTTTCTTGATTTAGAAAGACTTACTCAACTGTAGCGATGACTATAATCAAAATTGAGTAAGACATCCTCATGATCCGACTCAAGAAATCGGTCTAGAGGCATATATAGCCAACGCAGTGATGAATTAGGGTCTGCTTTTGTCATCCGAAAACCAAGCGTTAACGCCAAGTCTTCTGATAAAGGATGAATAGCAATGGTATAAATGTCGCTTAGATTAGGAAAATCATCTCGAATTTTCTTTAACGTTGCTTTAGAGTCTCTCACAAAATCACATGCATTTTCATAGGTCCAAACATTAAGCTCAATTTGCCAGCTGCGAACAAAAACGGTGTAACAATCAGGGTCTCCTTTGGTCGCAACTTGGATGGGATCTTCGTCTCTGACATCTAATCGGCTTAAGTGCAAACTATGACTCGGAGAAAGATCAAATTTTTCTTCTGAATCGGGATGAGCTGGTAAAAACGCGGCGAACCCTACTGGCTCTTTTGTCGATGTACGTCGCAATACCCGCAAGCCATCAGGATATTGCCGAGACCACTGCCGTAATCCTCTTTTTATATTATGTAACATCGACTCAGGTCTGTCAGGATCGTAGCTGTAGAGCTTTTCTAAAATGTTAGCAACCAGAGTGGCATCATTGCGAGGGTCAAATGTATCGGGATAAAACGTGTCATTCTTCTCTACCTCTGGCAGCTCAAAACTTTGAGGAATATTTAGACTCAGTCTGGTGGCTACACCATCGGCCTCACCCCGTCTGAGTAAATTTTTAGAGGCTAGCTTATCCAACATCTGTCCGGCAGCTCGTGGAGTTCCGTGGGTTTGGGTGTAAAACAAGTCTGCTGCATCACTATGGGAGCAGTAAAAACTACTAATCTGCCGACTAAGGGTGGTAATTGGTGCTGTCGCGCTGTCGCGCTGCTTCAGATAGCCATAGCCCCAGAGGCGGACAAAGTAGGTCGCCTGTCTTAGGGTTATCTTTAAACCTGGCTGATGAACAATATGTTCGATGTATTGGGTTTGTAGATCTAGTGGGAACCATTTCTCAACATCGTTTGGTTTTAGCTCTTGACCCATGGTAGTGCCGCTCC
Source organism: Cyanobacteria bacterium P01_H01_bin.105 (assembly GCA_039178155.1). GTDB lineage: Bacteria > Cyanobacteriota > Cyanobacteriia > Phormidesmidales > Phormidesmidaceae > Leptothoe. The sequence goes on along the minus strand of JBCDFI010000028.1, from coordinate 836 downwards.
TATATTTAGGCGGTTCTTAACGGTTCTTAGGGGGTTTTGCTTCACCCCTACTTCACCCCGATTGATGCTAGCTCATTCCCCTCTTTGGTGCCACTCCTTTCTAGAGTGAAAACCACGTCCTTAACCATAACTGTTGTGTGATACTAACCGATACAGGCCTCTCGTAGCGCCTGTTCAGCCATATTACGTAGGTTAGTAAGTGTGATGAGTCGAAACAAGAAATTCTGATTTCTGCCCCTAGTTGAGTCAAGTTTTCGCTACGGCTTCTCACTTGTTCCCCCAATCGTAAGCAGACCTATGGTGTTAAATACCGTTATCGACTTTCCTTTAGCTCTTGCTAGAGAATCCCATGGCCAACCTGAGCCTGATTCGATTAAGGACCAGCCTGACGCTGATAACCTAAATCTGATTTTTGACTTGTTGCTCGGTCAGGTTTTTCCATTTCGAGGCTTTATCCTGTTTGATCACACAGGCAAGCTGCTGCGGAGTACGGCTAGAGCAGATGAATTCTGTATGCTTTTGCAAAAAGGTGTGCCCGGTCAAGCGTTTGGTGCACCTAGTCCGCAAGCTGGCGTAACACTACCCGATCCAGTGACAGCACTCTGTGATCTTTTGCTTGAAAGCTGTATTGATTTTCCTGAATACACGCTGCAGCTATATGACACAGTCTTATTACCTGGCGGTATTCGTCTCCATCTCAATGTGGAATGGATTGATTTGATTGGCCATTCGGCGAAGTGCATCTTAGTCACGCTTGACGATCTAACTCAAATTGCCAATCACCGGGCTGTGTGTGATGCCTATCGCTATGGTCTAACTAGTCGTGAAGCTGAAGT
>JBCDFI010000027.1:0-20429 GCA_039178155.1 Cyanobacteria bacterium P01_H01_bin.105 | reverse complement strand
CGATATGATCGACACTGGCGGTACGATTTCTGAAGGTGCACGATTGTTGCGTGTACACGGGGCACGGCAGGTCTATGCCTGTGCGACCCATGCGGTATTTTCTCCACCTGCGGTAGAGCGGTTATCCAGTGGCGTCTTTGAGGAGGTGATTGTGACCAATACAATGCCTATATCACCCGAGAATCAGTTTGCGCAGCTGACTACCTTAACAATTGCTAACTTACTGGGAGAGACTATCTGGCGTATTCATCAAGAAAGTTCCGTCAGCAGCATGTTTCGCTAAGGTTATTTATCAGTTCTAAATTAGCTTTAATGGAGAGGTTTTTGTAAATCTCTCCATTTTTTTGACTAAGCCTTATGTCTATAAGGAGGCTATGAAAGCTTGTCTTATTCTCTCAATATGGAAACTTTAGGATGACCTGTATGGACTATGTAAGTACGTTGCCGTTTAGAGCCCATGGTGAAAAGCACGTCTATTCTTCAGTTTGCTAGTGCATTACTAGCCATCGGTATATTTAACCCTCAGCTCATTCAAACGCAGTTAGATCATGTGACGTTCGTTTGGACTGAATCTGTTGCTCAAGCTGAATCGTTGCAATCTGGCTTACCATCCCTTGATCAGCAGTTGATTGAAGCTGTGCGTCGGGGCGATATTCAGCAGGCAGAATTAGCTCTGAGTCAGGGAGCGAGTGTGGATGCAGGTAATCGCTATGTGGGCTACCCAATCGCGATCGCAGCTGAGCATGGTAATCAAGCCATGGTACAGCTTTTAGTGATGAATGGGGCTGATGTAGATGTGGTTAGCGCAGACGGACAAACACCTCTTGGCAGAGCCGTCGACATGGGCAATCGTGAGTTAGTAAGGCTGCTGATCACGGCTGGAGCATCCCCTGATCGTCGCACCAACTATGGAGTACCACTTCTCTATCGCGCGACTGAGATGGGCAATCGTGAGATTGTCAACTTATTGTTGCAGGGTGGGGCTAATGCTAATGCCCAGGTTGCTGGAATTACGTCCCTATACAAGGCGGTTGAAACCGGAAATTTAGAAATAGCTCGATTACTGCTAATAGGTAATGCGGACGCTGATCAAGCGATGCCTTTATATCGGGCGGTTGAAACTGGTAATGCCGAGCTTGTCAAATTGTTATTGAACTATGGGGCTAATCCACACATCAGTCAGCGGGGCGTCAGTGCATTAAGTTTGGCACGAACTCAGGGAAACCGCGAGATCGCGATCATCCTACGGCAGGCTATGTAAATCAGTGGATATAGGCATGGCAACTGGCAGGCACTAAGTTTAGTAAACCTGAGCGCACCTTATCTATGGGTATCCAAATAGCGTCGTGTTTTTCTTTGCCTTCTACCAGTTCGTAAGTATGGTCTAAACGGTAAAACCCTGAATCGATAAACTCACAGCGAAATAACTGAATCAGCTCATGACCCGGTTTACCGTTATGGGTAAAAATGTTATCTAAGCAAGTTAGGTAGCTTATATTCCTCAGCTCTGCTTGAATTTCTTCCTGAAATTCTCGCTTTAGGGCCTCAACGCTAGTTTCACCAAAGTCGATGCCACCCCCTAAAAAACGATAAAATCCTTTACCTTTGACTGGGTCATAGCCTTTACTGACAAAGACATGTCCTTGATGTTGGATTAAGCCCAGAGCAATAGGTCGAATACGGGGTTTGCCCATAATGTTTTACCTGTTGATAATGGCGATTAGGACGCTAACAGTTTTAGGTATCAATAGATTCATGCCAGCCAACATCAGAAAAGTAAACGACTTTCCTGATGCTGGAAGCGCTGAGCTATACTTTTTCGGCCCTGATGCTGGAAGCGCTGAGCTATACTTTTTCGGCTGAGCGCGTCACTGTTTGTAACGCTTCACTCAGACTGCGAACGGCGGCAATCATCGCAATTTCATCATTGAGCTTGTTGACGGCAGAGCCGACACCCACGCCCGCCGCGCCTGCTGCAATTGCCATGGGTGCTGTCACATCTGAAATACCTGACGCACACAGCACAGGAATACTCACAGCCCGAGAGATGGCATGGGCCGCAGCTAGGGTAGGCGTGGCTTTTTCAATCAAACCGATACTGCCGGGATGATTGGGTCGGCTACTAGTCCCTCCTTCGGTTTGGATGATATCTGCTCCCATGGCGACGAGATTTTCAGCAAGGTGAACCTGTTCATCTAGGGGGAGTGTATGGGGCACTGTCACCGATAGCGTGATGTTGGGCAAAAGCTCACGGGTTTGTTGAGTCAAATTCAGCACATCATTGGCGCTAAACATCAGTCCTTGAGCGTAAAATACGTCAAAATTGCCAATCTCGATTAGTGCTGCACCAGCAGCAACTGGAGCTAGAAATGCCTTAGGATCAATAGCCGAGATACAGATAGGCAGACTAATTTGCTCACTTACCTGTCGGACGAGATCCGCATCTGCTGCAATATCAACAAACGTAGCCCCTCCCTGCTGAGCAGCCTTGGCCACGGCCAATACGTTTTCTGTATCAAAATTAGTCAAACCGCTAATAATTTTAAGCGCATGACCTGCGGAAAAGGCGGCATGGAGGTTTGGGTGGATAGTCATAGGTCTTTCTCGGGCAAGATCAATCAGGGTCATTGTGCCAGAGGTTGGGGCCAGATAATGGTAAAGAATCGATCCGATGTACTAGCTGATTCCTGACAAGATTTCTCGTTTTACATCGTCAGCCGGTTGATTCCCGTCAATACGTAGCAGTCGTTGGCGATAGTCATAGTATTCGAGCATCGGAATGGTTGTTTCAGCCAAGGTTTCAATACGACGACGCAGGGCATCAGGGGTGTCGTCAATGGCGGCTCGATTCTCCGAACGTTCAATCAGACTATGGGTGGGCAGCTCCAGCCAAATGGCATAAGTCACCTGAGTATTCAGGCTATCTAGAAAAAAGTCGAGTTCCTCAGCTTGAAAAGCTGTGCGCGGATATCCATCTAAAATCCAGCCGTTGGCGGCATCGGTCTGCTGTAGGCGCTTTCTTATAAAGCTGATCATGAGGCGATCAGAGACGAGTTCTCCTTTCGCTAGTGTTTCTGACACCTGTTGTCCGAGAGTAGAGTCAGCTGCAATTTCTGCTCTCAGTACGTCTCCCGTCGAAATCCAAGGAATCCCAAAGTGCTCACTGAGTTTTTTAGATTGAGTTCCTTTGCCCGAGCCTGGGCCTCCTAAAACGATTAGCCGCATGATGATGTCCTTCTGCTTATGCTGCGTATAACCCTAGTCTTGATTTTCAAAAATAAGACTGCTTTTTTATATGATTTTATCTGGACTATTGAAGCAAAGTCTGCAGACGTAGTAGACTGAGAGACCGTGTAAAACGTTTATATAAACGCAAAACCATGCCCAAGCTTAAGACCCGCCGGGCGGCTGCCAAACGTTTCCGTCGTAGCGGAAGCGGAAAAATTATGCGTCGCAAGGCGTTTAAGAACCATTTGTTGCAGCATAAGTCAACGTCTCGTAAGAGTCGCTTATCTCAAAAAGCGGTTGTTGTAGATGCTGATATTCCTAATATTGAAGGAATGATGCCTTACTTGTAAGGCGATCGATATCCACTGAATCTCATTGTTTTTCCAAGTTAACGACCTAATATGGCACGTGTAAAACGCGGCAATGTAGCTCGCAAGCGCCGCAAGAAAATTCTCAAGCTTGCGAAGGGTTATCGAGGAGCCCACTCTAAACTCTTCCGGACTGCAAACCAGCAGGTGATGAAAGCCCTGCGTTATGCTTATCGCGATCGTCGAAATAAGAAGCGGGATTTTCGTCGGTTGTGGATTACTCGTATTAATGCGGCAGCGCGTCTCAATGGCACTACCTACAGCCGATTGATTGGCGATTTGAAAACTGCAAATATTCAGATTAACCGTAAAATGCTGGCTCAGATGGCGGTGTTAGATCCAGATACCTTTACTAAGGTGGTTGAGCTAGCTGACAAGAAAAGTTAATATCGCCCCATGAGGCGATTTACTGTTCAATGTTTGCTTGGTATAGGTTTATGGTTGGGGGCACAGATACCTGTGCCCCCAATTGCTGTATCAGCGGAGCTAGTAGAGATTGAGTCTCGCGGTCGACTGATTGTGGCGGTTAAGGACAATCGATTTCCCTTGGGTTATCGGGATGTGACAGATGAGTTAGCTGGGTTTGAAATAGAGATTGCTCGTCGTCTAGCACTCGATTTGTTGGGCGATGAAACGGCAGTAGAGTTTCGTCCGGTAGATAATGTGGACCGTGTCAACATGGTTGTTGATGGTGAGGTAGATATTGCGATCTCAGCCATCACTATCACTGCTCAGCGGCAGCGAATCGTGAGCTTTAGTGAACCCTATTATTTAGACGGCACTGGATTTATTACTACGGCTGCTCAAGTAACCACCATTGATGATCTCGAACGAATTGCTGTTTTGACAGATTCCAGCACCTTGGCCCACGTTCGCTATCAGCTGCCCGATGCAAGTCTGGTGACGGTATCGTCTTATCAAGAGGCGATTGCTGAATTGACTCGTGGTCAAGTGGATGCATTTGCAGGGGATGTGTCGTTGCTAACCGGGTGGCAGCAGCAGGATGGCCAATATCGACTGCTAGATGAAGTAATTTCGGTGGAGCCAGTTGCGATCGCAATTCCCAAGGGTACTCAGTACAGTGAGTTACGTCGAGCGATTAATAATTCTCTTCGTCAGTGGGATGACGAAGGTTGGTTACAAGATCGAGCTACCTACTGGGGGTTGCCGTAGCTACCATGGGAGAATAAAGCCAGACTACTGCTGTACGCACTAACCGATTAGCGAGTTCATGGAAAATAGCACCCTATTTTTGACATACCTAGGCATTTTATTAGCTCTGCTGGGGCTGTCCGCCTTTTTTATTATTCGCCAGGTATTTAAGACTCGTCGCATTGAGACTACCCTGGGTCGTCTACAAAAAAAACTCACTAAGGAAAAAGGTACCGCCCAGGAATATTACGAACTTGGCAGTCTACTGCTAGACAAAAAGCTTTTTTCCCAGTCAGCTCTTTATTTGCAGCAGGCTCTAAAGGCCATGACAGAAGAGGAAGAAGCTGAAAACGCACCGTTGATTTACAATGCCCTGGGGTATTCCTACTTTGCTCAAGGCCAGTTTGACCTAGCGATTCGTCAGTACAAGTCAGCATTAAAAATCACTCCAGGCTATGTGACCGCGCTCAACAATTTAGGTCATAGCTATGAGAAAAAGCAGCTAACAGTGCAAGCGCTAGAAAGTTACGAACAGGCGCTTAAACTCGAACCTGAAAATGCAACCGCTAAGCGTCGAGCCCAGTCCCTACGGAAGCGTGTCGCTATTCCAATGAAGCAGCCCTAGTTTGTTTGGTGTCATCACTTGCGCATCAACATAAAGGTCTGGGCTGGGATCAAACCTAGTTGAGATGTGAAACTGAGATGTCGAACAAAGCCGTTAAACCCGAAGAAATTCTGGGGCAAGTCAACAATGCTCACAGTCTGACAGTTTTGGCAGACATTTTAGCCCTTTCGTGTGCAACGGAAGCACCTGATACTAGAGAAATTCTGATAGCAGTACCCAGAGATATTGCGGGTGTCCCAGATGGCGTCAACTTAAAAAAACAACTGGCAAGCATGATTGCGATCGCGCTTTTTCATAGCCTGACTGTACACCCAAAAAATCCTGACACTTTTACTATTGAGGCTTTAGCCAATGAGGGGCGCAAGTCCAGATTTTCTGAAGGAGGTTTGCTCAAGCTACTGGCAAATGACGACATGGCCCCCGAAGAGACTATTGTTGTGTCTGATTATAAAATTCCTGGCTATGAGAAAGTTTGTCAGATTCGGTTTGTATCTGAGATCCACCAGTGAAACTAGCGCATGCTGGTCTATACCGCGGCGAGCTTAGGGGGTTCCTTAGCTAAAAGCTCTGCAGATGTAGATGTTTGCTCGCAGTAAACCTCAGCAGAATTGTTTGGACTCTCGATCAGCTTTACTTTGTGCAAACTAGCCCCAATGTTATTGATCGGCTCACGTAGCAGGTCACGAATATGAACAGCAATATTCTCAGCAGTGGGGACGACCTCAGCAAAGTAAGGAATGTCCTTGTTTAAGAATGTATGGTCAAAGGGTTTTACTACATGAGCATCAACCGCATTCTGAAATTCCACTAAGTCGACAATCATGCCAGTGCGTGGGTCCATCTCACCCTTAATGGTGACTTCTAGATGATAGTTATGACCATGACCATTAACACGAGCGCATAGTCCATAAATCTCGCTATTTTGCTCTAGTGTCAGTGTGGGTAGAGCTAGACGATGAGCAGCACTGAAGTGAGTTGAGATAGTCAAATAAGCTTCCATGGCATTTCCTTGATAGTCGGCCCAGAGAGTAGAGGTTTCAAAGAGTTGAATATTTGTCAGGGGTAAATAGGGCGCTAGACGCTGCCAGATAGCTCGGGCGATATTCTCTGTTGTTGATAGCCCTGCCTCTGGTCGATCAGTCTGGAATTCAGGCCAGACCTCATTTAGGTAGGAAAAATCTAATTGGCTAGTAACTTCGCGTTTAATGACTTTTTTGACATCAGACAGGTTCAGCACCATGCCATATTCGTCTAGATCACCCTCCATAGAGACAAATAACTCGTAGTTGTGACCATGACCTGGAGCACGAGTGCATAGACCGAACTTAGTCTGATTTTCATCGTCACTCAGCTCAGGCAACCAGTAACGATGGCTGGCGGAGAACTGAGCCCGACGGTTGATGGTGCATTTCATAGCAGTACCAAAAACAGCAAATCAAATATTAATTTTTGCTAACTTCTTTTCTTTCAGCATAGACCATTGGCGAGAGATGGTGGTTTGAAAAAATGTCTGGTTTCGTCGTCAATAACTTGAGACTAGAGAGCTTTGACGTCAAAATTCCAGCCTCAATCACTATCCTAAATCTCTACGTGGTGTTAAGTAGGTCTCGCCAAAGTCATGAAGTTTTGACACAATATTATTTAAGTGTAAGAACCTATTGAGGCTGGCAATACTTTGGCCCGCAATCTGTTCAGGATTTCTGATGGCAAATATCAGGAGTTGCTAATCTAAACTAAAAACGGTAAAAATAGATACAGAATAATCTTCGTTCATCTCTATTGATTGTCCTCTTTTTGGCAATGAGACGGAATTAGGGTGTCCTGTATAGCAATTGTCTCATATGCTATCTGGGTCTGCCCGAAGGAACGCACTAACAACAGTGCTTATTTCAGGAGAAGACACACCTATGAAACTTACTTACCGTGGTGTTGAATATGACCACAATCCACCCATGTTAGAGGTTTCGGAAAGCGACATTCTGTGTAACTATCGTGGCCGCAGCCATCGTTATACCTATGTTAGCCATGTTCCCTTTCCTCAGACCCAGGCAGAGCTGACCTACCGTGGTGCAACCTATCAAACCAATAATCATGGTCAGCGTCAGGTAGTTGCTCAGACAGAAGCTAATTCAGTGTTTTCTGCATTTCAGCGTAAGTTGGCAGAACTCACTCCTTTGATGGATGAGCGTCGTCAGTTGCTACGTGAGTCTGCTCGCAGTCATAGTGCGAGTATTCAACGTTCGTTAGATCGTCGTATTGCGGTCGCTCGTGAACAAGGCAACATGAGCTTACTGCAGCAACTTGAAGATGAAATGAGTCAAATAGCTTAGGGGATTGGCCTAACTACTTGACGGGCTTATCTTGCTAGACATTTGGCTAGAGTAAGCTAAGGAGAAGTTGATACAGCTTCTCCTTTTTGTTTGTCCCCATCGTGTTTCACAATAAGTTTGGGTTAATTATTCAATACCAAATCTTGTTCGCAGAAGGGTTGTATGGGGCTATTTGATAAGGTTTTTGACCCGTCGCCAGAGTCGCTGTCCCTGAGTCCGGCAGAAGCACTGGCGGCGATTTGCTTGGTTGCGATCGCAGCTGATGGTTACCTCTCTGATCAAGAAGGTAGAGAAATGGACATGTTGCTGAGTCGCATGCGCCTTTTCAAAAGTTATTCTATGGAGATGGTAAATCGTATGAAAGACGTCTTACTACAGCAATTGCAGCAGTACGGCCCTGGTCGTCTGGTAGAAGCCGCCAACACCGTCCTACCTGTTGAACTCAAACCTACAGCTTTTGCTCTAGCCACAGATTTAGTTCTTGCAGATGGCAACGTCACTCCCCAAGAGCAGGCATTTCTTGACGATCTTCACCGCATTCTTGAAATCCCAAGCGATCGCGCTTTGACCATTGTTGAAGTGATGACTATCAAAAATCGAGGCTAAGGTCATGGCTGCCTCAAACCCAGTTGGCCAAAAGTTTTTATTTCAATGAACTCCAAACATCATTTTCTGATAAATACGGGATAATGTACTTTTTCATATAACTTCCAGCGAACCCACCATTTATCTTTATGACTGCCGCAATATCAGCTCCATCCAAACAAATGGATGACTCTAAGCACGGGTTACCCGTAACCATCATTACTGGCTTTTTGGGTAGCGGTAAAACCACCCTTCTCAATCACATTTTGACCAATCAAGATGGATTGAAAACGGCAGTGCTCGTCAATGAGTTTGGTGAAATCGGTATTGATAATGATCTGCTCATCACGACTGGTGACGATACCATGGTTGAGCTGAGCAATGGATGTATCTGCTGCACCATCAATGACGATTTGCTCGAAGCGGTCTACAAGGTTCTAGAGCGCAAGGAAAAAATTGATTATTTAGTCGTAGAAACAACTGGATTAGCCGATCCATTGCCGGTAGCTCTTACCTTTTTGGGTACAGAACTCCGCGATCTAACCCGGTTAGATTCGATTGTGACGCTAGTAGATGCAGAGAACTACAGTGTCGACTTATTCAATAGTCAAGCTGCCCATAATCAGATTGCCTACGGCGATATTATCCTGCTCAATAAAACAGATTTGGTCGATGAGGGCGATCTAGACTCGCTGGAACTCAAGGTCCGAGACATTAAAGAGGGAGCGCGAATCTTGCGCACAACTCAGTCTCAGGTTCCATTGCCGCTGATTTTGAGTGTAGGTCTCTTTGAGTCCGACAAGTATTTTGAATCCTCTGATAAAACAGATCATGCCGACGGCGATCATGAGCATGCCCACGACGCTCACGACCACCACGCTCATGCCCACCACGCTCACGACCACCACGCCCATGCCCACGATGATCATTCGAACTGCGATCATGATCATAGCGAGCATAACCACGACCATGACCATAACCATTCTCACTTAGATGTAGATGGATTTACATCGATTTCCATTGCTCGGGATCAGCCCCTAGCCATTCGTAAATTCCAGCATTTTTTGGACAATAAGCTACCGGACAGTGTTTTTCGAGCTAAGGGAATTTTGTGGTTTGATGAGAGTGAAAAGCGTCATATCTTTCATCTCAGTGGTAAGCGCTTTTCACTAGAGGATGAAGAGTGGAATGGTCGGCCTCAGAAAACTCAGTTAGTACTCATTGGTCAAAACCTTAATCATGATGAGCTAAGCGCGGAAATTGAGAAGTGCTTTACTTTAGAGCCTAAGAGTTGTGGCCAAGGGTTTGATGGTTAGTTAGTGCGCGTTGTCATCCAACGAGTGTCATCATCACAGGTGACGGTAAATGGTGAGGTCGTGGGACGTATTGGCCAGGGGCTCAACCTGTTAGTCGGAATCGCTGAAACTGACACCGTTAAAGAACTTGATTGGATGGTTCAGAAGTGCTTATCGTTACGGCTGTTCCCCAATTCAGATTCAGGTAGATTTGACTTATCTGTTCAGGATATTCAGGGCGCTTTACTCGTGATTAGTCAATTTACGCTCTATGGTGCCTGTTCCAAGGGGCGACGTCCTTCATTTGACAAAGCTGCCTCACCAGCGCAAGCCGTTAAGCTATATCAACAGTTTGTAGCTAAATTACGGCAGAGTGGGTTGCAGATAGAAACAGGACAATTTGGTGCTCATATGCATGTCACCATTGACAATAATGGTCCGGTAACGCTGATATTAGATCGAGATGCCGGGTAGCTTAAATATATCTTTGGACTAGAATATGTTCTTAAGATCATGCGGGGGACTACCGGTGATTTTTATTCTCTGATGGAAATAGTCACTCTATAAGTCATGTAGAGAATTTGACACTTTATTTTCTTTTAATGCGATTGTGCAGGCTCCGGTTTCCCTTGATAAGGTAAAGAAACATTAAGTGGGCTAGCAATCCTCCATAGAAACGATACCGGAATACGACTATCCCTATTCCCTTTATGCTGCACAGTATTAATCTGATGTCCTTGTTTCAAGTGCCTTCTGGGCAAGTATTGTTCTGTGATTTTGATGGTCCTATCGTGGATGTTTCAGAGCGCTACTACCGGACCTATCGCCTGGGGCTTTCGACGCTACAAGCGAGTTATCAAGAAAAACATGGTGAACCTCTAGCACTGCAGGTTCTGTCTAAAAATCAGTTCTGGTGGATGAAGCGTAATCGAGTAGTTGATACGGATATTGCCATCCGTTCTGGTGTACCGGTAGAACTGGTGGAGACTCTTTTACAGCAGGTTCAGCGCATCGTAAATCACCCCCATTTACTGCAGTGGGATACATTACAGCCTGGTGCTGATACTGCTATTTATCAGCTAAAGCGCAAAGGTATACGGTTGGTGCTAGTCACTTTACGACATGCGCGACAGGTACAGGCATTTCTGCAGGCGCAGGATTTAAGCCAATATATTGATGAAATTTTTGGGGCATCTGATGTTAACGCGGCTCACCTCAATCGGGCAGAGCAAAAGGTGGTACTGCTAGAGCGTGCGATCGCAGCCCAAAAATCCCAGGGTTATCAGATTCAGCCTACCTGTATGATTGGCGATACTGAAGCAGATATTATTGCTGGACAGCGAGCCGGGATCGCCACGGTTGCCCTTACCAATGGTATTCGTAGTCAAGAGTACCTAAAACGTTACCAGCCAACATCCATAGAGTCTAATTTGCTAAATGCGCTTCAAAGCCAACATGTTACTCGTGTTTTGCAGGCAGCCTAACCGTTCATCAATGCTATTTTTGGCTTTTTAAGTGCTGGCTTAAGTGGGTGAGTGGTATAGCTGCTTGATTTATATCCTCCGATCTAGTTCAGAGGAATGTCTTTATCGTTTCCACCAGCGATGCAGAGGATAGTATAGGGCTGGAGTCCACAGGCTGCTAAGAATTGCTGAACTTAGGGCAACTCGTTGATGAGTACGCCAAATCTGCCACAGACTTATATAAGGCGAGTTAGGCCACAATAAATGTCGAAAGCTCATCTGGAGGGCCATAATCGTTGCAGCAACTACCGCCATACCAAAAACGATAAACGCTACAAGCACAACATTTTCTTGAATGAGCCGTTGACGCTGTAAGCGAGCAGTCAGCATACCTACTACCAACAGACTCAACGCATGGGTTGGAAAAGGACCGGTTAGGCCGTCCTGTAATAGTCCTAATACGATGCCAGCAATCGCTCCATTAACAATAGGCTGATGTATGCTCCAAATGACTACCCATATCAGTAGCCAGTTAGGTACTATTCCCAATAGCTCGATTCCAGGAAATCGCATGGGAGATAGGAGTAGACAAATTAAGCACGAGCCCACTATGACAGCGATATTAAGACATACTTTTTGAAAGTCAGATAGCGTATCCTTCCCTTTAGATATAGCCATAGTCGTGGTTTGGAGATCGCTACTGCAGTAGTTCGTTATCTATTATTTCTGCTGGAGGCGCATTCACGTCAGTTTTAGCTTCAAAGGGGTGAATAGTGACCCATTCAAGAATATTTAAAGGAGACGATAACTTAATCACAGCCTCAGGAGCCGGACTCTTCTTCAAGTCCATACTTTCGATGCGCCCAACCGGGACTCCCTGAGGAAACAGTCGGCTATAAGAAGACGTGACAATAACATCACCTGGCTTTACGTCGGGCGTAGTTTCAAAAAACTGCATAACGACGCGACCATCAACATTGCCACGCACCACACCCAGAGCCCGACTTCGACTAACCTTTACTCCCATTTGACTGGTTGGATCAGTCACTAGCAAAATCTGACTGGTATTTGGAGATACACTCACTACTCGCCCCACTAACCCACCGGGGCCTGTGGCCATATCTCCTTCTGTGACGCCTGTTGAACTGCCTTTGTTGACAATAATTTGTTGCCACCAATTATCAGAACTACGTCCAATCACAGCTGCAATAGTCACCGTACCTTGACTATCCGCATAATCAAGGTTTTCTCGCAGACCCTGATTTTGATTTTCTAGCTCAATAACCCGCTGTTGCAATTCCAAAATGTAAGCATTTTCTAGGCGCTCTGCCTGGGTGAGCCCAGGTTGCAGTGGAGCTGTCATAACTTGATAAATCTCGTAGATGACGGCACCCTGACTTTGGCGCATTGCCCAGGCTAGACCAATGACAAGGGTAGCTAGACCAGCCCTTGTCGCGTATCTATCCCACCAGCGTCTTAATGCAAACATAATTTAATTTGCAAGCAATAGTCGTCAATTGCCTGAGGAGACTTTACAAATCACGAGAACGAGCACTAAATACCCGTTCCATTTGACTAAAGTTCTCAAGAACACGTCCTGTACCTAACACAACGCAGCTTAAGGGATCGGCTGCGACATGAACTACAATACCGGTCTCATGGCTAATTAGGGTATCTAGTCCTTTCAGCAGGGCTCCACCACCCGCTAGCATAATACCCCTATCGATAATATCAGCTGCTAACTCTGGCGGCGTTCTTTCCAGAGTCCGTTTAACGGCTTCAACAATGACTGACAAGGGTTCTGCCATGCTTTCACGGATTTCAGCACTTTTTACAGTGACCGTTCTAGGTAACCCGGACAGCAAGTGCAATCCCCTCACATCTAAAACGATTTCGCCGTCGTTGGGGCTTGGGTAAGCCGAGCCAATATTAATCTTGATTTCTTCAGCGGTGCGCTCACCAATCACTAGATTATGAACTTTTTTCATGTACTGAGAAATCGAGTCACTCAGCTCATCACCGGCTACACGGACTGATTCACTCAGCACAGTCCCTTGCAAACTCAGTACGGCGACTTCGGTTGTTCCGCCACCAATGTCGATAATCATGTTACCGGTAGGCTCAGCTACTGGTAAGCCAGCACCGATGGCTGCTGCAACGGGTTCATCAATCAGATAAACCATACGGGCTCCAGCTTGCAGCGCTGCATCCATAACTGCTCTACGCTCTACGCCCGTTACACCACTAGGAATGCCAATAACGATACGAGGCATTCCTAGTGCTCGCCCTTCATGTACCCGTTTGATAAAGTGCTTGAGCATCAGCTCAGCGGTGTCAAAATCAGCAATTACACCGTCTCGAAGGGGACGTAGGGCCGTGATGTTACCAGGAGTCCGTCCTAGCATACGCTTGGCCTCTTCGCCTACAGCTAAGGGTTTGCCATCCTTATCCCTGGCGACAACGGAGGGCTCTTGCAAGACAACGCCTTTACCCGAAACATAAACCAGGGTATTTGCTGTTCCTAGGTCTATGCCCATGTCACGGGAGAATGAAAAGCGATCGAGTAAACTCACTGTTAGACGTGCCCCCAAAACGAGCTGTGAAAAGACAAATAAACGATTTGTAGACCGGAATGGATTCTATTACGTTTTATATAGGTACGTCTAGTCTGTACCTGTGAACATTAAAGATCCTGGGCCGATCTGGATGATACTTGTTAGTTTCCTTGGGAATCTTGATTGACTAGTGCTATCGACGATACTCCAAGGTTACACGGTCTGAAATCGGTTTGGATGCTGGAGTCGCGAATGGTAAGAGCCCCTACCCTTAAAGGGTAAGAGTTAAGGATAATGCTAGACGGTGATGTCTGTCTCGCATATAAACTAGTTACCACTAATTATCACAGTTGCTGGTGAATGAGCGATGAGTCTAAATGTTGTCAATCTTGTGGGACGAGCAGGGCGAGACCCTGAGGTGCGCTATTTTGAGTCAGGCAATGTACTGTGTAAATTTACCATTGCTGTGAATCGACGTACTCGTAATAGCGATCAGCCTGATTGGTTCAATCTAGAGCTATGGGGGCGTAATGCTGAGATAGCTGCTAATTATGTAAAAAAAGGCAGCTTAGTCGGTATAGTAGGCGCTCTCAAGCTCGATAGTTGGCAAGATCGGACTACGGGCGCGCAGCGTTCTAGTCCTGTAATTCGTGTAGAGCGTCTCGATCTTCTAGGCTCTAAGCGAGATAATGCAGCTCCTATGCAGGGAAGCTATGATGACGACCAGTTTTAGACCCTAGTTGATAATGTTGATAGGTATTAATAATTCTGATAGGTATTAGTGGATGGCTGTATCTGGCTGTATCTGTAAATTATCGGTGGTATTGATTTAGCTAGCCAGTCGTTCACTCTTCTCAGAAGCTTCGCCATCAGCCTTAATGCTGGCTTCAAAGCCGCACCAAGCGGCACCGGGAACAACTTCGATCTTGCCCCGGTTTGGAAAGTCCAAATTTTCCACAGCGGTAACACCGTTGGTGTAAAGATATTCTCGGAGAAGCTCATACGCTTCGTCCAAGTTTCTAACGGTGTAGTTGGCCGCGTACAAATAGGGTTTTAGTCGATCTTGATTACGAGGTGCCGTTTCTCGAAAGGTGACGCGAGTTGTCTTAGGTGAGCTATGTTGGCAGCTGATCCGGTACTTGATGGTGTGACAAGCTGTATTGGGGAACATTTCACTGTGAAAAAACGGAACTCAAAAAAAGCTGCCAGGATTATCCAGCTAGCCGAATAGATGAGAAATCAAGACTCTTTTGGAATACTTCTCCAAAGAATACGGACCAGTACTAATAAACGAACCCTAATCTATATTATCCAAAGTTGTCAAAAGTAATGTTGAACTGCTGGTTACATTTGATCAACTTTTTAATAGGCACCCGATGTCCATAGTAACGTCTATTAACAGTGATTATTAAGTTTGTCTATGTTTAGTCTTAGGCATCTTGCCACGCTGTAGTGCAAGACGTCTCAGCTCCTAACGCTTGTTACGGCTTACTTTCAAGTGATATGCCAGATATAGACCACCATAGTAGCTAGCCAGCGCTAGAATAACCCCAACGAGAGTGCTCCCAATCATCAGAGCAATGGTGATGTTGAGACCAAGGCTCATCCACTCTTGGGGAGAACGCTCAGTTAGACCTGCTTCAACAGGCTGACCTAAAATCCAACGGCCTACCTGATAGTTGAATGCGTAAATAGGGACATAGGTGAGAGGGTTACTAATCCAAGTGCCAGCGGCAGCAACGATTTTATTGCCTCGCATAGCGGCTGCGATCGCAATTCCTAAAAATGTTTGCAGCCCAAACAGAGGATAGCTACCAGCAAAAACCCCAGCGGCCAATCCCCTGGCAATGGAGTGGGGATCGCTTCTAAGACGGACAAAGCGGATATAGATATATCTCACCAATCGTCGCAGTTTTGCTCGCTTACCGCGTAGGGCACGATGCGATGTCGATCGTTTATGAGCGTTAGATTTGCCGGATTGGGGGTAGTCAGAATGACCGTTTGGAGCTGCCACGGCTGAATTCCTTGTGACTTGACAGGTAATGAAGCAAGGCTGCCGTTAAATAGGCTACTAGTATTAATTATGGCAACATCGGTTACTTTGGCCATTCCTGATGGGCCTGCTATTGAGTCGGCATAGGGTGTGGTGACAGATTGGTGACACTGGGAGGACGTTTGGGGAGCAACTGCGTGACTGGGCAAGAAAAAACGATTGTGCAGGGAGAGACCATTGCTGCGATCGCAACTGCGATCGTGCCACAGCAGGGTAGTGTCGGCATTGTGCGTCTGTCAGGCTCTACCGCTGTGCCTATTGCCCAATGCCTATTTCAAAGTTCCAGTCTGTGGGAAAGCCATCGTATTCTCTACGGTTACATCATCCATCCCAACACTCAGCAAACGATTGATGAAGCCCTACTGCTGCTAATGAAGTCTCCCCGTTCTTATACCCGTGAGGACGTGGTGGAATTTCACTGCCACGGTGGCATTATGGCTGTTCAGCAGGTGTTGCAGCTGTGTATTGCCCAGGGAGCCCGCCTAGCAGAACCCGGAGAATTTACTCTGCGCGCCTTTTTGAATGGGCGTTTAGATTTGACCCAAGCTGAAGGTATTGCTGATTTGGTGGGAGCCCAGTCACCTCAGGCAGCCCAGGCAGCACTCGCCGGCATTCAAGGTAAGCTGACCCAGGTCATTCGTCACTGTCGTAGCCGCTGTCTGGACGTGCTGGCAGAGGTAGAAGCTCGGATTGACTTTGCGGATGATCTGCCGCCCTTAAATGAAGCAGATATCTCTAACCAGCTAGAAGCGATTCTGAGCGAGATCACCCAAATTCTATCGACGGCCCACCAGGGAGAACTGATGCGAACGGGGCTAAAGGTGGCGATTCTGGGCCAGCCCAATGTGGGCAAATCAAGCTTGCTGAATGCTTGGAGCCGTTGCGATCGCGCCATTGTTACTTCACTACCAGGGACTACCCGTGATGTCGTTGAATCCCAGCTGGTGGTCGGTGGCATCCCTGTTCAAGTATTGGATACTGCCGGTATTCGAGATGCCACCAATCAGGTAGAGCAGTTAGGAATTGAACGGTCCCAGACAGCGGCTAAAAATGCGGATCTAGTCCTGCTGACTATGGATGGAACCATCGGCTGGACTGAGGCGGAAGCAGCCCTTCACCAAGATATTCGCCATAAGCCCCATATCTTAGTGGTCAATAAGATAGATTTAGGCCCCCCTGTGAGTTTGCCAGTGGTCGAAGCTCCTATTGTGCAAACGGCGGCTGCCCAAGGTCAGGGAATTGATGACTTGGAGCGTGCCATATTGGATATCGTTCACGCGGGTCATTTGACGGCGGCTAACCTAGACCTCGCCATTAATCAGCGTCAGGCTGCTGCCCTGACCCGAGCTAATCGTTCGCTGCAGCAAGTACAGGCCACGATAGCAGCTGCTCTCCCGTTAGATTTCTGGACGATCGATTTGCGCGATGCGATCCGTGCTTTAGGTGAAGTGACCGGCGAAGAGATGACCGAATCAATGTTAGATGAGATTTTTAGTCGGTTTTGTATTGGGAAATAATAGGTAAATCACCTATGGAGCCTGGGTAATGCCCCCCTATCAAACTATTCAGCTGAAAACTGCCTATGTGACTCTGGCAAGTAAAAACCTACCCTGTTTGGTGGAGTTCTATCAGGGACTGCTCGATCAATCGCCCCAGGTTTATGTTCCTGAGCGCTACGCGGAGTTTAGACTGCCGGGACTAAAGTTGGCACTATTTAAGCCCAAGGATGGGCAAGAATTTGTGGGGGCAGCAGGGAGTATTAGCCTTTGTTTAGAAGTGGAAGATTTGGAGGGTGCGATCGCAACCTTAACCACCTTGGGTTATCCACCACCGGGCAATATTATGCACGCTAGTCACGGTCAAGAAATCTATGCCTATGACTCTGCTGGCAATCGTCTAATTTTGCACCAATCATCGTAACCCTTTTAAGCATAGAAGAACTAACGTTTAGTCCATTTGACTAATGCGCTTTAGCTTCAGAAGGTCAGTCATTTTGCGTAATTTTTTGACCGTTCTATCAAAATGAGCATGATCCTTAACATCAATGCCCAAATCAATTTCAGCAATCTGGTCAGGAAAGGTCGTCACTGTTGCTTGATGAACATTGATTTTGAGATCCGAGAGATGACTCAAAATATCCTTGAGGACGCCAACTCGATCAATTACCTCAAGCTTGAGCATAACCGGGTAGGTTTGTCGGCCAGCTGTCGCCTCGGCTGAGTTCCAGCGCAAAGGTATGAGTCGATCTCCAGGGACAGACGTCACATTGGGGCAGCCTTGACGATGGATAGCAATGCCGCGAGCGCCCATCGACACAGCCCCAATAATAGATTCCCCTGGGAGTGGATTGCAGCAACCAGCAATGTGGTGCAGCAGGCCTTCGACACCCACAATAGAGCTGCCAGATTCCTCATTGCCAGACCCTCCACCCCATCGGGTGCGTACCACTGCGCCATCGTTATTGATCTGTTCTGCTAATGCCTCATCATCTACGGTTTCTACGGGCTGCAGCTCTTTAGTAGCTTCCTGAAGACGATTCACCACAGAATTTAACGTAATCTCTCCGTAGCCTAAGGCTGCCAACATATCCTCAACACAAGGATAATTACTCCGTTGCGCAGCTGCTTGGGCTGGTGCTGACTTAAGCAAAGAGTCTAGACCGCCTCGGCCCATGACTTTCTCAAGCATGGCATGGCCACGGGCCATATTTTCCTCATGGTGAGATTGTTTGTACCAGTGACGAATACGGCTGCGAGCACCGGCAGAGACTACAAAATTTAGCCAGTCTAGGCTTGGGTGGCAATTTTTGTTGGTTAAAATTTCGACAATATCACCGTTTTCAAGCTGAGTATCAAGGGTAACGATCCGCTCGTTAACTTTGGCCCCAGCGCAGTGATTACCCACTTCAGTATGGATACGATAGGCAAAATCCACTGGAGTGGCTCCCTGGCTCAGGGCAAAGACATCCCCCCGAGGGCTAAACACATAAACTTCTTCATCGAAGAGGTTATCCTTAACGTCGCTAAGATATTCCTGCGCGTCTTTCAGTTCACTTTGCCATTCCAGCAGCTGGCGTAGCCAGGTAAACTTTTCATCTTCGGCACTGACCTTGGTATTACTATTGCCGGTTTCTTTGTACTTCCAATGCGCAGCGATGCCATATTCGGCAACGCGATGCATCTCCATGGTACGAATCTGTACCTCAAAGGGGCGGCCCTGCTTCCCAATGACCGCTGTGTGCAGTGATTGATACCGGTTGGCCTTAGGTAAACCAATGTAATCTTTAAACCGTCCAGGAATCGGCTTAAACCGGTCATGAACGACCGCTAGGGCTCGATAACATTCCACTTTTGTGCCAACGATAATGCGCACAGCGGCAATGTCATAAATCTGATGAAAGTCTTTTTGCTGACGCTGCATCTTACGATAGATGCTGTAGAGATGTTTGGGGCGGCTGCTAATATCAACACAGTTGATCCCTTCATCGGTTAGGTGAGTTTTCAGTGATTCCCCGACTTGTTGAAGACGAGCTTCTCGATCGGTGCGCTTCTCAGAAATACAACTTTTGATCTCTTGGTAAGCACGCTCCTCAAGATACTTAAAAGACAGGTCTTCTAGCTCCCACTTTATTCGACCAATCCCCAAGCGATTGGCTAGGGGGGCAAAAATCTCGATGGTTTCGCGAGCCTTTTGCACCTGCTTTTCGTGCGGCATATGTTGCAACGTCCGCATATTGTGGAGACGGTCCGCTAGTTTGACAACAATGACTCGAATGTCTTGAGCCATGGCCAAGAACATGCGGCGAAAATTTTCAGCCTGACGTTCCGTTTTGCTATTGAACTGAAATTTGGAAAGTTTGGTTACGCCTTCAACCATTTGGCGAACTTCTGCACCAAAATGAGCCTCGATTTCATCGGCTGAAACGTCTGTATCCTCTACAACGTCATGTAAGAAACCGGCTGCAATCATAGCGCTGTCTCCTCCTAGACTGCGCAAGATATTGGCGACAGCTACCGGATGAGCGATATAAGGTTCACCTGACACTCGCATTTGACCCTTGTGAAGCTGGTAGGCAAATTCAAACGCTCGACAGACCAGTTGATTGCTGTCTTTAGGGAGTTCGATAGGGACTTTATTATCCCCAACTATCTCAATTGGCTGACTGTGCTCCAGAATGCAAGACCTAAGCCAAGTAGGTAAGGTACAGTCGTTGGGGAGAACAGGGGCTGCTGAGGTCATGGTAAGTACAGAGGGAGGATAAAAACTGGAAAAACCAAATTTTGCTCTGGACGGTATTAAATAGTGTAGCTGCTGCTCTCTTGTGCCCTAGGGGCAAACAACACATGAAGCACAGAGTGTCGATATCTAGCGATCAAGCAAGATCTGCAATGAGCCGTCCTATTTTTTGTAAGCAATTATTCCTGTCGTAAGATATGCCAACCCTTCAAGGCTGACTCTTGCCCAAGACATAAGGCTTATTGTCCGTGGAAGAGATTGTAAAAGTATAAATTCTTACAATCATAGCCTGATAGTGAATTTGCTAATGGTTCCTAAATAGGAATCATCTGAATATCTCGGGGGAATTGATCTCAAATAATTTAGAGTATTCCCGTATTGCCCATTAGCCTTTTTTATAGGTTACGTGTCTGATTACAGAACCGAAAAACACTTGGATAAAAGCTGCGAATATAAAATCTTAGATTTAATGGAGTTTATTAAAGTCTTACATTATTACTAAATCATGACATTTGCTACTACAGTCGACGCTCTCCATG
>JBCDFI010000026.1:0-20855 GCA_039178155.1 Cyanobacteria bacterium P01_H01_bin.105 | reverse complement strand
GTTTTGAGGGTGCGCAATCCCTGAATAATATGACGGTTACCCACGACAAAACCAACCCGCCAACCCGCCATGTTATAAGTCTTGGATAGGGTATGGAACTCGACGCTAAATTCTTTGGCCCCAGGAATCTCAAGCACACTAGTGGGTTGATAGCCATCAAAGGCTAGTTCGGCATAGCACAAATCATGAACGAGCATGATTTCGTAGTGCTTAGCAAAGGCAACAATCTCTTCAAAAAAGGCACGGGGCGCGGTAGCGCCAGTGGGATTGTTAGGATAGTTGAAATAGAGGACCTTGGCCCGGCGAGCAACAGCTTCTGGAATAGTAGAAATGTCGATTAGCCAGTCATTTTCTGGCGTGAGCATCAGCGGATGGATGGAGGCATTTGCGATCGCAGGCCCTCGAAAATGGGCTGGATACGACGGCGTCGGCACCAGCACGGTATCTCCTGGGTCTAGATAGGCCAAAGCCAGGTGCGTCAGTCCCTCTTTTGATCCCAACAATGGCAACGCCTCTCCTTCAGGATCGAGAGTTACACCATAACGACGGTGATACCAGGCCGTAATTGCATTACGAAAGCTAGCAGTGCCTTCAAACGGAGGATAGCCGTGCTGGCTGGGATCGGCCAAGGCCTTTTGAGCCGCTTCTACCACGGGTGCAGGAGTAGGCCCCCCCGGATTACCCATACCCAAATCGATTAGGTCCAGCCCCTGGGCGCGCGCATTCGCCTTTAGTTCATCCAACCGCGCAAAGGCGTAGGGAGGTAGTTGTTCGAGTCGCTGTGCCTTTTTCATCCAAGCTGGTGTCATGGCTTACCTCCTTATAACTGGCGTGACGGTAACTGGACTTTGGGTAATTTGGTCGCTTCGGGCTGACCGCGTCGGCAAGGGGCGGTGGTCGATACCATCGCTGCCATTACCTGCTGAGGGCTAACCTCAAATGGCAAGTGGTGAATGTCGGATTTGGGCTGACAGGCAAACTCGGCAGCCTGCTGCAGCTCTAGTAAGGACATCTCTCCTAACCCCAGATCGCTTAGGGTCATGGGCAATCCAATTTGGGTATAAAACCGAAGCAATTGTTGACGGGCAGATACAGCCAGGGCATTGCCCGATTCCATTTCTTCTAAGCGCAGTTGAACTAAGATACCATAGGCGACTTTTTCGCCATGAAGCCTACCGTGGCTTGCCAAAATCTGGGTCAGCCCATTGTGGACAGCATGGGCCGCAACGGTTCGACACTGAGCGCCTCCCATCCCGCCAATGACTCCCGCCATCAGCACCGAAGCATCGACCACTTCACGCCAGTCATCGCCCTCAAGATTTTCTAAGGCTGCCGCTGATTTTTGAAACAAAATATCTCGCAGGACTCGAGCTTGTTGAACAGCACCAATAATGAGGGTTTGTGAGGAATGACCGCTGCTGACAGAGGCCTCGTACCACTTTGCGATCGCATCTCCGATCCCGGCCACCAATGTACGCTTAGGAGCGGTGGCAACCAGGTCATAATCAAGCAATAACAAGTTTGGGCAGACTGACAGCCCGACATCATATCGAAATGCGCCCCGCTCAGAATACACATTCGACAGCGCAGTCCAAGCGGCACAGGTCGCTGCCGAGGTCGGAATCGTTACCACTGGCAGCTGGGCCTGATGGGCCAAGAGCTTAGCTGTATCCAGAGCTTTACCACCGCCGACACCAATGATGACATCAGCCCCATGCTCGCTCACCGCCTGACGCAACTGAGCCAGTGCCGTTTCACAACAGTCAGTCCGATAAGACACTTGCGCAACATCTAGCGTCTTAAGCATCGCAGGCAAGAAAGGAGCAGCAGCTTGCAAGGTGCGATCTCCTCCAACCAATAAAGGACGTCGTCCTAACCGAGCAACCAGTGGCCCACTCTTAGATAATATCCCTGAACCACGCACCACCTGGGCTGGTGCGACCATCAGCGTAGATAACGTAGACATAATTGATTCTTAAATTAGTTCTTGAGCAAAGCATTAAAAAGCTCGGAAAGCACAAAGGCAGCTGCCAAAAATCTATCAGCGGCAGATAGCTGCACGCTAGGGATCAAATAGATTATTTAGATTATTCCAGAACAGAAGCGATCCTATCCCACGTTAAGCTAACTGTTCTGGTAGGCCGCTCGTGCCCTCGCTAACTCAGAAGAAGAAAGCGTAATTGCGAAACCTGACTCAGAACTGGGATCAGGCTCTACCTTACCCAAATAGACTAGGTCTGAAATGCCGGGATCACGATGAACAATAGTACGCGCACGAATAATCGGAGTCTGGCTGCCACCGCCTAAGCGACTAGGATTAAACGAATTGACGGCTGCCTGCTGCAAAGTCGCTTCCAGTTCACTATCTGTAATATTCGCGGGAACAGCAATCACGAGCTGAGCGGCCCCCGAGTCATAAACCGTTGTGTATAAGATTGAGCCTTCAACCGTAGTAGGCATCAATGGTTGAAAGCTCAGGCCAAACAGACCAGCTGTCAGCACACCACAAAATCCGGTTACACCGACTAATCTAAAACGAAATCCCCACTGGGTCAAAAACGCAAGCGCTGCCAATGCTGCAAACGCTAACGTGGTGAGGCCCATCCACTTAGTTGCCTCTAGAAAAGTCTCGGGAGTCGGCATAGCAAACTAGCGCTTTTAATGTGTAATCAGCATAGCGTGATTAATCGTATCAGTAGACACCTTAATTCATCAGGTAATCCCTTTTTGAAGATCAAGGCTACGTTCTTAAAGCTTTCTCGTGGCAGAAACTTAGTTAGGTCAACTTAAGACGAGGGCTCACTAAAGACTGCCTAATAAATTCACCAGAATGTATGCTAAATCGATCTCAAGCAGGGTATCTCAGCCTACTTGTTTTGGCTCTGGGCGGACTAGGGTTAATGTCTCTGAACTGGGCCAATGGGAGACATCCTGAAGCTTTGCCTCAAGATCCTTATATTCAGGTATTCTTTAACCAAACGGAAACTAACAGATATCAAGATCCCTATCGTCGAATGCGACGGTCTGGTGACAATCTAGAGCAGGTATTGATCGACGCTATTAACCAGGCAACCACGTCCGTCGATGTAGCTGTACAAGAACTGAACTTACCCAGGGTTGCAAATGCTCTCATAGATAAAGCTCAGACCGGGATCAGGGTAAGAGTAATTTTAGAGCATCAATATAATGAAGTCTGGAGCAGTCGCGATCGCAGCTGGATTCGCCAACAGGACGATTACAGCCAAGGAAAATACGAAAATTTATTTGCCTTTGGTGACATCAATGGAGACGGTCACATTGCAATAGACGAAGCTACCGAACGAGATGCCATTCTGATGCTGCGTCAGGCAGGTATCCCAATTGTGGACGACACTGACGATGGCACCAAAGGTAGCGGTCTTATGCACCACAAATTTATCGTTGTGGACAATCGTCACCTCGTGACTGGCTCCGCCAACTTTACCCTCTCAGGTATTCATGGAGACCCGCTAATTCCCGAAAGTCGAGGCAATGCCAATGCTCTGCTACAAATTAACAGTCCAGAGCTAGCCACGGCCTATACTCACGAATTTGAACTAATGTGGGGCGATGGTCCTGATGGCGAACCCGATAGTCTATTTGGCTCTCCAAAACCAGTTCGGCCTCTACAAACTTTGGTACTTCCAGGCAGCCAGATCTCGGTACATTTTTCACCCCACCGGGCTGATATCCCGCGTGAGCAAACGACTAATGGCATCATTGCCGACACCCTGAGTCGAGCCAGCCAATCCACGGAGCTCGCCTTGTTTGTCTTTAGCGATCAGGGCATTGCTGATACGTTAGCTGCAAATACCAACCTACGACTCCGCGCCTTGATTGATCGTAGTTTTATCTATCGCAATCACAGCGAAGCATTAGACATGCTCGGACTAGCCTTACCCGATCATCGCTGCCAATACGAAGCAGACAATCGCCCGTGGCAAATTTCTATCGACACTATCGGCTATCCCGCATTAGCCGACGGCGATAAGCTGCACCATAAATTTGCTCTAATAGATGACCGTACAGTGATTGTTGGCTCCCATAACTGGAGCAAAGCCGCTAATCACACAAATGACGAGAATCTGTTGATTATTGAAAATACCACCGTTGCTCAACACTTTAAGCAAGAATTTGAACGACTTTACACTCAAGCTGAAGTGGGACAAACAGAATATCTTGTAGAACAAATGAGAAAGATACAGAAGAGATGTGGCAGGTGAGTTTTTTAACCAAAGTTCCTCTTTTAGACATGACTATTCTGGGGAAGCACGACAGTACCTCCCTGTTCTCAACAGGCTGCTTTATGTTGTTATTTTTTTCAGCTTGGCCTGAACTCGCCGACAAAACAAATAAATTCGTCGCTTACGGGTCAAGCTAGAAATATCTGATGGATACTGTTGTCTATAGTCAAAAAACTGGTTAACTTCAAGCAGAATTTTTACCAATCGAGGTACCAATTGCTCAGAACGATAGGGCTCAAAAAAGCTCTCGGGTAGGTTGTTGGGCTGCCAATTTTCCAAGACAGCGGCTATCCTCTGGACATCATAGCCTGTAGCATAGCCTGCAATTTTATGACAGTTTATACTGGGGTCAAGATAATCGGCAAGGGCATGATTAACGCTGGAGAATACCTGACATCCACAGGCCAATGCCTCCATGGGAGGTAGCCCAAACCCTTCAGTCAAACGATATTGCGTCCAGTATTCTGCAGAATCATAGAGATAAATCTTGGCTCGGTTGAATAGAGCCATAAGATCATCTACAAACGAGTCAACAACAACAACATTAAATCTCTTCTTTAACTCAGGAATCAGCTGACTCCTGACATACTCAGAAGATTTTCTTGCCTGTACTAAGATATCAATATCGCGTTCGCTGTGACGATTGGTGACATCTGCAGGGAGGTGGTTTGGTAGCCAGTAGACAAGAGAATTTTGCGATCGCGCACCCCAATATCCCATTGTGTTACGACTGACAGCCAAGATAGGCACCTGAGGCGGCAATAAAAATCCATAGCCCGAGCTATGGGCATGGTAAACCACATGACAATGAGAAAGTTTTTTGAGTTGTTTAGGGACATCAAATCCCCAGCTGACGATAAAAATACAGCGACTAAGATCGATTGCCCGTAAAAGATCGTCAATAAAAGGATAGTTCTCTTCTCGCTGTCGATAGGTCACCACCTCTGCATCACAAATTTGTGTAACTAACTCAAGCGCATTTAGTTCGGCAAAAAGACCACCACAATAAAATGAGCGCGTCGTTCCAGGCAGGAGAAAATAAAGCTTTCTCATCGAAAAAGGGATACAGTCCGCCCAGTATTCTACAGGAAACGAGCTGTAGATAGCTCAATCTATTGAATAACCGTTGCTACCCTTGAAAATTTTTAATAGAGATTTAACACTAATCTCTATTAATTTCGTACATAGATCCCATCTATCCCATGCTTTGATGATTCGAAATTTCGTATCTAGATTAAATGTATGCAATCGCAACTCCCATAGGAGGCCCCATGACTACCTATTCCTCCAACTTAAAAAAGCTTGAAGTCAATCGTCGGCAGCTAGAGCGACAATGGCAACCCACTCGAACACAAAAAATCAGACAAGCATCTAGCAATTGGCTTCGCACAGCTGGTAAATGGTTTGTACAGTTACTCACTGAAGGAGATCAGCTACGGATCTGGGTCAAAGAAACCAAACAAGGTAGCTATTGGTGTGTATACGATCCAACTAGCCGTATAACCCATCGTCAGTTCGACTCTGAAGAAGCAATGCGAGTATGGTTAGAACAGCGTTATAACCACTAGCCTTGTAGCCTAGCTTTGCGAGCCATGTCAGGATTTACAAAGCTAGGCTAAGTAATCTAACAACTTCTAAAAAGTTGAAAAGTACGTTGATTTTTGCAACCGTTGCACACTCCCTATAAAAGCTAGCGATTCAATAAATATATAAGTAGCTTAAAGGGATGCTGCAACCATGAATAATAAGCTCGTTATTAGCAATACCATTCTAGGCACGTTTGCTTTAGCGTTAGCTGGATATGCCCAAAGCAACGTCAATACCGACAGCCAATATCTATCAGATATAGAGGCACGGGCCTGCCCTGTCTTTCTAAATGATGTTATGGCTACTGATGTTTCTGATAACAGCCAACAGTTAGCTATTCCAATACGTTCTAATGAAGAAAGTGCCGTATTGGATCTAACGCTTCTTTGCCACAGTGAACCATTGGAAACAGCTGCATCAGGGCGGGTTGGAACAGATACCAATAACCAACCCATAGAAACACCGCAGTCAGCGACACAGTTTGATCAGCTCCCTCAAGATCGAGTTGAGTTTGGCTCACCTATTTAGTTCATAGAACAGCCGAGGCCCGGATTGACTGCGGTATAGTAATTGAAACATTCATGGGAAAGTGCCATGTTCGGTTTAGGTTGGCCAGAGATAGGCATTATTGCCATAGTCGCTGTTTTGATTTTTGGACCCAAAAAAATTCCTGAGCTGGGCAGTGCCCTCGGCAAGACCCTGCGAGGATTTAAAGATGAAATGGACGCCGAGCCAGCTGCTGATTTCGAAGATGCAGACTACATTGAAGATCCGGAATAACGTCAAGCAATCGGAACAAACTCAAGTGATCCTGGTCTGTGAATATAGTAGGTACACGGTTGGAGCTACCTACTACTAGCAAGCGTCTAGTGAGCATATAGTAGGCATTTCAGGGAGTTGGTTTACCAAACTCCCTGTTTTCTTAGCATCTCCTCATGAATACTCTTATGTAGAGCCTCAATTAATCCCGACAGCTTAGATGCCTAAACGTTGATAAACCTTATCTAGATTTCTAAGCTGATAATCAGGATTAAACACCTCTTTGATTTCCTCTGTCGATAACTTTTCTTTTACCTGAGGATCTTGGGAAATCAATGCGTAGAAATCGCCTCCTTCTACATTCCACGCTGCATGGGCACATTGCTGGACAATGCGATAGGCATCTTCACGGGCAATTCCCTTTTCCACCAGAGAGAGTAGTACCCGCTGGCTAAAGACGACACCTCCATACATGTTCATGTTTCGCTTCATGTTTTCGGGGTAGACCTGCAGGTTTTGCACTAGCTTAGTGGTCTCTACCAGCATAAAGTGCATCAAAATACAGCTGTCAGGAAAAATGACCCGCTCCACGGAGCTATGAGAAATATCTCGCTCGTGCCACAGAGCAACATTTTCCAATGCGGCCAAAGCATTGGTACGAATAATACGAGCAAGACCGGTTAAACGCTCAGATTTAATTGGATTACGCTTGTGAGGCATTGCTGAAGACCCCTTTTGACCCTTGGCAAAAAGCTCTTCAACCTCGAGTACATCAGTACGCTGTAAGTTACGAATTTCAACCGCAAACCGCTCAATAGATGCAGCCAATCCAGCTAAGGTGGTCATAAATTCAGCATGGACATCTCGGGAAATTACCTGGGTAGAGGCCGTGTCGGGTTTAAGCCCTAACTTTTGACACGTCAGAGCTTCAATTTCTGGATCGATATTGGCATAGGTACCCACCGCGCCAGATATTTGCCCCACTGCAATTTCGTCTTGAATGCGGCAGAGACGCTCACGATGACGCAGTACCTCTGCTAACCAACCAGCCAGCTTAAAACCGAAGGTCATGGGCTCGGCATGGATACCGTGAGAGCGACCGATCATCACGGTATTACGGTGTTCCTGAGCTTTGTTTCGAATAGCCTGAACTAATTTTTCCACATGGGACAAAATCACCTGATGACTAGCCACGATTTGAAGGGACAGCGCTGTATCTAGCACATCAGAGCTAGTCATTCCTAGGTGAATATAGCGGCCCGCATCGCCAACATACTCATTAACATTAGTCAGAAATGCAATTACATCGTGGCGGACCTCAGCCTCAATTTCCAAAATTCGCGCCACGTCAAACTTGGCCTTGGCTTTGATATCATCCACCGCTGCTTGAGGAATACGGCCCAGTTCAGCTTGGGCTTCACAGACGGCGATCTCAACCTGCAGCCAGGTTTTGAATTTATACTCGTCGGTCCAAAGTTCGCCCATCTCGGGCAGAGTGTAACGTTCAATCAAGGCTAGTGTCGCAGGATACAACCGATCTATTGTAAGGGGGTAGTCGCCGCTTACTAAGTCGAAATTAACAATAGTGAGGATTTGATTACACGGTTACTCAGCATATTAATCAGCTGAAATCGTTGTGAGCCCTCACTAGTAAGGAGATATGTCTGGAAACGTATGTAATGGCAATGTATCCTGCAGTTCACTACGGCTTTTATCATCCATGTCATCCAGCCTCACCCATGGTCTGCTTCATGGCTTAGACACAGCCCATGGCATACTCTCTATGTCTTTATCAACATTATTCATCTAGTCAAAGATAAAAGAGCGGTTACTAGATCAAGGCTCTCTTTAAACAATTACCCCTAATCGTCTGTTAGAACGACTAGGGGTAATGCAAACAAAAGAAAACCTATGCACCAATTAAATCAGTTTCAGTCAACTTCTATCGATTCAAAAGCGCTGAGTACAGACCAAGATAGTCGCGTTGCTACGGTGGCAAGTACGATAATCAAAGCCATGGTCATAGCCACATAGGGCATATGCAGCCCAAACAAAATCATGCTGATAAGTAGCAGGGCAAGCAGTGTAATATCCAAAGCCTTGTCCTCAAATGTTACTGTCATCTTTAATATTAGATATTTCGCCAAGGGAGTATTTAACTAGGCAAAAAACTTATTAATGGTTCATGTTCTCGTAAGCTCAAGTATTAAACAACAGACGGTAATGAGCAACGATGGTTAAGGTGGAAGTGGGGGTGGATTACATCCGTAATGCCTTAGCAACGAGGTGTATCCCTTTTTCTATTTGCGCTTCACTGATAGCCGTATAACCAAATATAAACTCTCCTGTATTACGCGGCACTTCGTATTGAATTTGGGCGCTACACATTTCTACCCCAACATTTGCTGCGATCGCAACTACTTCATCATCACTAAGTTCTAGGGGCAGTTTAGCCATCACATGCAGACCAGCACTATCGCCCAAGATCTTTACATCATGGCCAAAGTATTTATAGAGAGCTTGCACTAAGGTGCTACGACGACGTTCATAACACAGGCGCATTTTGCGAATATGACGTTCTAAATGTCCGGCTGTAATAAACTCCGCTAGGGCATATTGAGTCAGAGCAGGGGGTTGCCGATCGGCTAGCCACTTCGCTTTACCAAATACTTCCACCAAAGACTCAGGCAAAACCAAATAACCCAGGCGGATACTCGGAAACATTGTTTTAGAAAACGTACCAACATACAGCACAGCTGCATGACCATCTAACCCTTGCAACGATGGCATAGGTCGTCCTCCAAAACGGTATTCACTATCATAATCATCCTCAACAATCAGGGCCCCAGTCTTCCAAGCCCATTGCAACAACGCTAATCTTCGAGGTAACGACAGCAATACACCTGTAGGAAACTGATGAGACGGCGTAACGTAAATTAGCCGAGGTATATCGTCATGCTCTATTAACTTATCAACGATCAGCCCATTACAATCTAGCGGTATAGGCAACAGTTTTGCCCCACTCGCCTTAAAGATATGACGCGCACCTCGATACCCAGGCTCTTCAATGGCTACGCTATCGTTAGGATTCACCAGTAGCTGAGTAATCAAACTCAGTGCCTGCTGACTACCATTCGTAATAATCACCTGCTCAGGTCTACAGCGCACCGCACGCGAACGTTGCAGATAGCTAGCTAAAGCCTCTCGCAAAGGCCAGTAGCCATAGGATTCCTCAGCATAATTTAGCCATTGGGTCGTTGTCTGGCAGTATTTTGACAACAGTTTTCGCCATAGCTCTACTGGAAACAAATCCAGGGCAGGATGACCGTAAAGAAAACTAATCTCAAAAGACTCTCTAAAGGATCTCAGAGGTGATTGATTTACCCGCTGCCCATAGACAGACAGAGGAATATCAAGAACAGTCTCAGAGGGTCGATCGACTCGCTCTGTTTCTAATAATATTTCTGGAAGCTGGGCACACACATAGGTACCGGCTCCCGGTCGAGTTTGCAAGTAGCCTTCGCTGATTAATTGCTCGTAGCCTTGGGTCACGGTGGTACGTGATAGGGCAAGGGACTTAGCTAAAGCGCGTGAAGCAGGTAAACGCTGGCCAGAGACTAACCGTCCCGAAAGAATTGCCCACCGCAGCTGATTGTATATCTGCTGATATAAAGGCTCTGGTAAAGCCGCATCAATAACTAAGGCCAATTCCATAGGTCATGATCAAAATTGGACTGATAGTTTGATTATAAATTGGCTCTAGGCAAAGGCCAATAAGCAACGTTAGTGTGACATTGTTGAGCGGCCCACACCGCTTTGCAAGTATCTCTTTCGAGAGAAGATTACCCAGTTCGAGCCAATAGAGACTTAGTCTGTCTTAGCGCACCACTGACGACAAGGCAAAGAGCAGTGGATGCCTCTATCAAACTCTTGTTCCTTAAGTGAAGAGAATTATTATGAAAACAATACGGACTCAGGTAAAGCGTGTACCTAAGCGAGGTCATTATGACCTCGAAACGATTTATTCCATTTTAGACGCAGGACTCATCTGTCACGTAGGTTTTGTAGCAGGAGGCCAGCCATTTGTAATTCCTACGGCCTATGGGCGTATGGATAATCGGTTGTTTATCCATGGGTCACCGGCTAGCCGCATGCTGAAATCGCTACAGCAAGGAATTGAAGTATGTGTCACAGTAACACTGCTAGATGGGTTGGTACTGGCCCGGTCAGCTATGCATCATTCCATGAACTACCGATCGGTGGTGATATTTGGGACAGCAGCACTGGTAAGTGAACGAAAGGACAAACTACAGGCGCTCTATGCATTTACAGAACATGTAATGCCAGGACGGTGGGTGGAGACACGTGAGCCAAATGAGCAGGAATTGCAGGCGACAACCGTGTTGGCATTACCCATTGATGAGGCATCAGCAAAAATTCGAACTGGGCCACCAGTGGATGATGTAGCGGATTATAAATTGCCTCATTGGGCTGGGGTCATTCCATTAAGTGTGCAATTGGGAGAACCAATTGTAGATCCGAAGCTGACGGAAGGGATTAGAGTACCAGAGCATGTAGAACAGTATCTAGAACAACAGAGCAAGGTTGTTGAGATTTAGTTAACCCCCTAATTCTGTTTAGTGTAATGGAGGTACGGTGAATCCTTTTAATGAAACATTGCTATCTACCCCCTTACTTTGGATCAGTACACCGAAGGTACCAAGTCCCATAGGACTCATATCCATAAGCTGATGGAGGGCTTGACGACGTTGAATGAGTTGGTTGAAGCTATCAGGCCCAGGAGTGATGGCCTGGGTGAGGTTAGAAACCCGGTCGCCAAGTCCGAGGGCCATGAGAAATAGGCCTTGTTGTGTGAAGCCGAGTTTTGTGAGTCCTACTTTTTCACCGTAGCGTTCTAGGGCAGTGAAGTCTACGTGAGCCGTGAGATCTTGCTGGCCGATGTTGGTGTAGGGCTCATCGTGGTGGCGGTGCTGGTAGTAGCACTTGAGGGTGCCCTTGTGGCGAGCGGGACTGTAGTAGCGCTGGGCAGTGTGGCCGTAGTCAATAGTGAGGAGAAAACCTTGGTTAATTCGACTGGCAACGGTATCGAGCCAGTCGAGAGCGGCGAGATTGACCTCGGTGCGATAGCCATTGGGATAAGTATTGACAAGGAGGTCGATGTCGACTAGGTCAAAGTATTGAGTGAGTTTATTAGTAGAGATAGGAGCAAGGGTCTCTTGTAGGGTGTTGTCTTGGGTGGTGACGTAGACTTCTTTAAGTTGGTTGTCGTGCTTTTCAATAATGTGAACGGGAAATGCATCGACAAGTTCATTAGAAAAAAAGCAACCGGTGATGGGTTGCACATTATCTAGGGTAGTCCAGCTGACTTTTTTATAAGTTAAGCGCTCTTGCTGGAGTGCTCGAAGTGCAGAAGATTTCTCGATAATAATATAGCTGAGAGCAGTGTATACATCAGGATGATGATATTGAAGATAGGCCAGTACATCTGCGGCAATGAGGCCCTGTCCTGCCCCCATTTCGACTAGGTGAAATGGTATGGGTTGACCAAGTACATTCCACATTTCGACAAACTGGATAGCGAGGAGTTCGCCAAAGTCGTGCCCCAGATGAGGGGACGTGATAAAGTCGCCTTCAGGCCCCAGAATAGATGATTTTGTAGTGTAATAGCCGTAATCAGGTTGGTAGAGAGCCATCTCCATATATGACGAGAATGGGATACGCTGATGAGGGGTGGCACGGATATCCTCGCTAATAGCATTGACAAGGTCTGAGGGGTTAAACATGGATTAGTACGACTAGGTCTTACTATTATCCTCGGTTGCATGACTAGCAAGCAAGGCAACGTTACCTCTGTTTTAAGACTATGAAACAGAGAGTGTAGGTAATTTTTATAAGCTGGCTAGAACAACAACTTTACAATACTCGCAGGCTCTATTTACTCTTCACTCTCATTTTCCATGTTGGTCAAATGAGTTCTCACCACTTCAATCACCTTAATCGGATCAACAGGTTTTGCCATAAAATCTGTAGCACCCACGGCCTTGGCCCGCATCCGATCCACAATGCCATCATTCCCGGTCAGAATAACAATAGGCGTTTTACGAAATGCTTTTATCCGACGAATCTGTTTACAGATCTCATAGCCATTTGCCACAGGCATCACCAGATCTAGAAAGATCAGACTAGGATTATGACGAATGATTTGCCCTAGTGCTTGAACAGAATCCTGAATACTAATACAGCGATACCCTGCCGGAGATAGCGCTTCCTCCATTAGATATCCTACCTGGGGACTATCATCCACACAAAAAATCAGCGGCAGCTTCTTGGCAACCTGAAGAGATACCTTTTGAACTGTCGCAGCAAAGGGACTCGACAAATCATTAATCGGATTGAGCGCCACCATTCCTCGATCCACATAGGCTGCTATCATGCATCCCAATGAAGAAACTTCATGGCCCGTAATCTGACTCAGCTCCCGTAAGGAGCGCGTACCATGCAGCAACCGCTTCAAAATTTGATATGTGCGCGGTTGAGTACACTGCTTCAGCCGTGCAGTATCTACAATAATCGGAGCTAAATTAGGCGAAGCCTTCTCAAGCTCAGCATTTTGCCAAGATTGTAAGTCAGTTCTAACTTTGTAAAATAGCGTCGTACTACTCAAAATAGCCATTGGCTGATCTAATCGCGATTGATGGTCTGTGCTATGCACAATCTGAGTAATATTGTCTACCGCATGACAGATATCAAAGAGAACTTCCGATAGTGTGGCTTGGATAATTGCGATCGCAACCTCACGTGTAATCTGCTGACGTTGCAACAAAACCGACAGTGCTACATACTCCCAATGATCAAAGAATTCTCGCTCCCTCAGCCGCACCTCGCTCGGCTGCAGATCTTGACAATTTGCCCGAAGCAAACGTTGCCAACGTCGAAACCGATGCTGTCCACCGCCAGCCCATAAAAGCCGCCCTACCCTAAAATCAAGCCACCACTGTTCTCCAGAAACCGTTTTCAGATAAATATAACCATTCGTCTGGGCCTGAGTAATTGCCTTAATAGTTTTAATGAGTGAGGCCACTGAAAAACCATTTTTCAATGGCAGCATATTAAGTACAGACTCAGTCATCTTTTCAATTGCCCGACTATAATTTTATCGGTAAAAACCACAAAGATACCCGTTATCCAGGCATAGTTCGTAACTGCCAAACGTTCAATACAAAAGAACACTTATACGCTCTATTGTGTTCTCAACCGTGTGTTGATTTTTTCAACAGAACACCTCATGTAGCTGTCAGTGACTGAACTAGACAAGCGATGTAGTTTTACCTAAACAAGGCACCATGGTACAAATGGCCGTTGATGCCCTCTTAAGTTTCCCAAACCCTTAAAAGCAATAACGACCTCCCTCCAAAAGCCCTCTATCCCTTACCAATCATCTACTCAGGAGGATCGGCCATAGAGCAAAACCTATTGATTCATCTCAATAGAATTAGCATCAAGAGATAGAAAATCTAAATCCCAGATCAACTTTACTCAGACTGGATGAGTTTATTTTTATCAGACGATAAAAAGCAAATTGTTGCTTCTATGATTTTTTATTTCTTAGATTAGATTTTTTTTGAGATACAAATATCTTAAATTACTATTTAAAAAGGCTAATATTTTTATATTTCATGCTCTGCTTTAGTTATAGTGCCAAGTTGAAATCTTGATACTTTTAAGCTCTCGATGAAATGAATATTCAAAAGCGCATTACTCGTCAGCGAGTGAATCACATTGTTGAGAGCTATCAGTTAGATGGCAATGATGGTGATGCGTTTTCAGATTATTTGAATAAAATCTTGGAAATCTATCCTCAGCCTTTAGTCGAACTGGCTTTAACAGAGGCCATAATTAAAGGCTGGTCAGAGCTTCCTATGCAGAAAGGCATCCCTTTTCTGCAAGGCGTCAATAAACGACTTCAATCTTGGCAGCCAGATCGAGAACTATCATCTCAATTACCTAGCTCATTTGACGTCCAAAGTTCTAACACAGTAGGGGCAACGTCTTTAGACGTTAGAACAGTCAACCATGACCTAATAGATCCAACATCCATAGGTATACCCTTCACCCCTGAGCAATTTGAGCAAATTACAGGCTTGGATGCGAGTTTAGTATTTGATGAGGATGGCAAGGTCTTGGCAACCCAACCACCGGGGGCAATAAGACCGCTCGAGCAACGGTAGCTATGCCCAAGACAGTATAACCGGCCCGCATCAGAAGAACAGCTACCATATTACCCGTGGTGCCCGTGGTGTAGATATCATCAACGAGTAAAATGGGGCGTTGCCTAGACGATAATTCGTTGCCAAGCTGAAATGCCCCTGCCAGGTTCGATTGCCTTTCGTTTAGGCCCAGACGATGCATCGCATCAGTAGCTTTGATTCGAATTAGACCATGCTCCGCCCACGGCAGCCCTGTCACACGACAAAATCCTTGAGCAATTAGGGCTGCCTGATTATAACCGCGCTCTCGGAGTCGCTGACTATGCAAAGGGATCGGTACAACGACAGGTCGAGAAGCACTGTGGGGATTGCTTACTCGCCACTGTTGACCTAACTGACAACCCAACCAAATTCCAAGTTCAGCTTGGTTACCATATTTCAGCAACGCTAATATCTGTTTGAGTCCCCCTTGATATTTCCCCCAAGAAAAGACTGGTAAAGTAGTCTCGTTAGATAGTTGAATACCGCCAGATACATTGTGTATTGGATTATCTGGGGTAGAGTTAGACCACCGACATGCATACACCTGTCGGTAACAGTTATCGCACAGTAATGATGGAGTAGAACGCTGACATAGTGGACACGGAGCCGCAAAAAAAACTTGGGTAAGCTGGTTTAGAAATTTGGGTAACGGCATGCAGCAACTGATAGGATTAAATGTGATTGAACGCTTGTGACTTTACGGTTTGTGCCTCACAAACTCACAATTACTTCTGACGTACCTTAACGTTTGTGACCCGACCATCCGGATAGACCAAAGACATCGTACTATCTTGATCTTGCGTTTGCTTGGAAGAAGATTGACTCTGGCCGTTGTTCTTAGCGTTATTCTCTAACCCTAAAAGGCTATTTTTAGAATCCATACTGCTTATTCAGGGATATATCTGTTCAATTGTTCATCAGATTGAATCGTTACCATCAGGGTGAAACTATGGATTTTTGAATACCTTATCCTGGGAAATACCATAAAGCCTTCAAAGTCTTCTTTGATAAGGCTTTGAACTCATATCTATAACACTTGATGTAATGGTAACGGTTAATTGTCGAGCTTAGACAGCTAAACTCTTTAAGCTTGGCAAAAGATTTACTGCTTAAAACCCATAACATCTTTAAGCGACAGCATAGGCATCAGCCAGAATTCTGATTAGCTTACGCAAATTGTCATAACATCATCCAATTATCCAGTTTGAGAAATCTCACCCATGGGCTGGTGGATATCACGTACAATCACACTGTTTGATCTAGCGCAGTAACGTCGAGAGAGGATAGGCCCTTGAAAACGCGTGTGATTGTGGTTCGACATGGTGAAAGTACATTTAATGTGAAACGTATTGTTCAAGGGCACCATGATGAGTCTCTACTTACAGAAACTGGAGAAGCACAGGCACAGCAAGTTGGTCAGTTTCTGAAAGGTATTGATATTGATGCTGTCTATTGCAGTCCCTTAAAGCGAGCCGCCCGAACAGCTACGCTGATTACCGAAACTCTGGCTCAGGGTAAGACGCCACAACCAACGGATTTGCTCAAAGAAATTAGTCTTCCCCTCTGGGAAGCAATGTCATTTACCAAGATTGAAGCTGAGTATCCTGAAGAATATCGAGCGTGGCGGCATGAGCCTAATGAATTCAAAATGGCAGTGCCTCAAGCAGATGGCACTACCCAGGATTTTTATCCTGTAAGGGCTGTATGGCAACAAGCAGCTGAGTTTTGGCAAAAACTACTAGACGAGCATCAGGGACAGGCTGTTTTAGTGGTAGCCCATAGCGCAATTAATCGGGCCTTAGTAGGCACTGCTGTTGGTCTTGGCCCTGATGCGCTCAACCGCATGTATCAGGCAAACTGTGGCATTAGTGTACTCAATTTTCCAGGAAATTGGGGAGAACGGGCTCAGCTGGAATCAATGAACTCGACTAGTCATACAGGAGCCCCTGTACCGGCTCTGCGTCGAGGCTTTAAGGGGCCACGTTTACTGCTGGTACGCCACGGAGAAACTGAGTGGAACCGCGAGTCACGGTTTCAGGGACAGATTGACATTCCGTTAAATGATAATGGTCGTGCCCAGGCCGCTCAAGCTGGAAAGTTTTTAGAAGCTATATCTATTGATGGGGCTGTTTCAAGCTCAATGATGCGCCCAAAAGAAACCGCTGAGATTATCTTGGAGCAACACCCTAACGTATCCCTAGAGGTTACTGAAGGTCTTTGGGAAATTAGTCACGGCCAGTGGGAAGGTAAATTTGAACACGAGATTGAGGCAGGATTTCCAGGCATGTTAGAAGCTTGGCAAACTCAGCCAGAAACCGTCCAAATGCCTGATGGGGAGAATTTACAAGATGTGTGGGACCGGGCAGTTAAAACTTGGGATGAAATTGTTGCTAAGTATAGTAACCAGGAAACACCTAAAACAGTCATGGTCGTGGCCCACGATGCCATCAACAAATCTATTTTGTGTCATGTTACTGGTTTGGGGCCAGAGGCATTTTGGCAATTTAAACAGGGAAATGGAGCTGTGAGTGTGATCGACTATCCAGAGGGGGTAGGTAGTGAACCGATGCTAAGTGCAGCTAATATTACAGCCCATCTGTCAGGCAGCCTTTTTGATACGACAGCAGCAGGAGCACTGTAGGGAAACGGTTGAGAAGGCCTGAGAAAACATGAACAGCTGGATACGACAGGTACGCATACTGGATCCGCTAAACCAGCGGGATCAGCTCGGAGACGTGTTAATACGGGATGGCTTTATTCAAGCGATGGGGTCATCTGAGGTATCGGCTTTGGAGGTGTCTAGTCATGACGATGTGACGGAGGTGGATGGTCGTGGCTGTGTATTGGGTCCAGGTCTAGTAGATCTCTACAGCCAAACAGGGGAACCGGGTCATGAGTCACGAGAAACACTAGGGCAGCTTTTGGCGGCGGCTGCGCAGGGTGGATTTACACGGATTGGGGTTTTAGCCAATACCACACCAGCTGTGGATAATCCGGCTCAGATCGTACAGCGGCTGACATCTGGACACAAGGGACAACCGCAAGTTCTGCCCTGGGGAGCGATTACTCAAGGGGCTCAAGGCGAGCACCTGAGCGATCTCATGGAGTTGGAGCAGGCTGGGATAGTAGGGTTTTGTGATGGGAAGCCTCTTCATAATGAATTGATGGTGCAGCGATTGCTGGACTATACCCAGTCACTGTCATTGCCTATAGCGTTGTGGCCATGCAATCTTAGTCAAACCGGCACCTGCCGCGATGGTACCGATGCGATCCGATTGGGGCTATCGCAACTACCGGTTACAGCTGAGACGTCTCCTTTGACGTCCTTGCTGGAGGAAGTAGCTACGAGTTGGCGAGCCGTACATTTGATGAGAATTTCTACTGCTCGCAGTGTTGAACTCATTCGAGCAGCTAAGGCTCGTGGATTACCAATTACCGCTAGTGTGACCTGGCTGCATCTGTTGTTTAGCACTGCCGATCTGGCCAGCTATGCCCCTAGTTTGCGATTAGCGCCCCCCTTAGGTACGCCTGAAGATAAAGCAGCCCTTATTGAGGGGTTAGAGGATGGGACATTAGATGCGATCGCAGTTGATCACTGTGCCCATACCTATGAAGAAAAAGCCGTTCCCTTTGGCATTGCGCCCGCAGGAGCCGTTGGTCTATCGCTAGCTTTACCGATTCTCTGGCAGACCTTTGTCGCGGCCAAACGGTGGAGTGCTCTGCAACTATGGAGCTATCTCAGCTTAAACCCAGCCCGATGCCTAGGCATTGAAACAGCCGCGGTTCAGAGCAATAAACCAGCCAATCTAGTGCTATTTGATCCAAATTGTCAGTGGACAGTCACCACAGAAACCTTAGGCTGTGATGTCATTAACACCCCCTATGGGCATCAGACTATCCAAGGACGGGGCAAGCAGATTTGGGTACCCACGAGCTAACTCACCATTATGGATGACGCGTCTCGCCCTAGTCTCGCTTTAGTACACCCACCCGTCCAGGAGGCCAAAATCTGACCACCGCTTTGCCAATGATTTGATCTTCTGGCAAGAAGGGTTGAGACCAGGCATGGCTATCAACGCTATTGTTACGATTATCACCAAAGACAAGATAACTTTCAGCAGGCACGGTTTCAGGTCCCCATTGATAGTTGGGCGGAGCCTTGATGTACCTCTCATCAAGGCTTTTATCGTTGATAAAAACCTGCCCATCAGCGACTTCTACGGTATCTCCTGGTAGCCCAACAACTCGCTTGATAAACGCATTACGCGGCTGACCTGGAGGAGTTAATTCAGCAGGAGGCCAAAAAACAATAATGTCGCCCCGTTCTGGCGAACTCAGGTGATAACTAATCTTTTCAACCACCAACCGATCGTTTATCTGCAGAGTAGGCTCCATTGACCCGGTTGGAATATAGCGAGCTTCGGCGACAAACTGACGAATGCCAAGGGCCAGAACTACGCTGAGACCGATTGTTTGCAGACTCTCAATCCAAATATTCGTGCCTTGATCTTTTTGATTAGCCACAGCAACTGGCCCCAATAAAGTAGGAGCACCCAAGTACATCTGAGGAAATCATAATCAATTTAATCTAAACCACCAAGACGAGTCGGGGGCCAAAATCTTACAACGGCCTTACCAATAATCTGATCTTCAGGTACAAACGGTTTGGCAATATCCCAAGCGTGGCTATCGTAGCTTGCATTACGGTTATCACCAAGCACAAAATAGCTCTCTGCCGGAATCGTTAGCGGGTCCTGCTCATAGGTAGGTGGAGCTTGAATGTAACGCTCATCCAGGGCATTACCGTTGACTAAAACGGTGCCGTCAGTCACTTCTACCGTATCTCCCGGCAGACCGACAATCCGTTTGATAAACGCATCTCGCTGTTGACCCGCTGGCATAATTTCTGATGGTGGCCAAAAAACCACGATATCGCCTCGCTCAGGCTCCTGAAAGCGATAACTAATCTTTTCAATCACCAGGCGATCATTGATTAGCAATGTGGGTTTCATAGACTCAGACGGAATGTAGCGGGCTTCGGCTACAAATTGACGAATGCCCAGAGCGAGCGCAATGCTAAGTCCAATGGTTTGGAGGCCTTCGATCCAGGGATTTTGCTGTTTTTGAGACACAGTTGACGACTAGAAACAGTGAGATGGTTTTGGTTAGTAAAAAGCGTAGCGTTTAGAGTTGGTAATTTGATCTTTAGTGTAGATTAGCTATCTGATATGTCCATCCCTAGCGGTCCAGATGACGCTACTGACTCATAGCCTCAATCTAGGTCAAAATAGCCAGTGAGTAGGTTTTATCGCACTTCTTTAAAGATTCGCAATAGCCGAGCAATATTTCCGGATGGCATCTTTGGCTATACCGAGACTATGCCGATAGGGTGCCGGACGATCGTCTACGGGAGCAGCGGGGATTGTATTTTGGGTTGGTTGGCTCGCTTTAGCCATAGTCCACGTAGTCCGGCAACTTGTGCCCCCGTTAGATCGTCTTTGCGACTATCGCCGACGTGCCATGCCTCTTGGGGACTACAGCCATGGGCTTTCAAAGCAGTTTCAAAAATCAGCGGGTCGGGCTTGGCTACCCCCACTTCTGTGGAAATGGTAATCGTCTGAAAATACTGTCGTAGGTCCAACGCATCTAGCACCGCATAAATGCGCGAGTCAAAGTTAGAAATAATTCCTAGCGGGATGTCCATACGCTGCCAGCGCTGGAGCGAACTTACGGTGTCTGGATAGATGACCCACGGTTCAGCCGTAGCAAAGTGCTGATACACACCTTCAAAAAAACCTTCAAAGTCAGAAAATTCTGCTAAAATCCCTGCCTGCTGAAACGTCTTTTTTGCGATCGCTAACCACCATAAATACTCACAGTGGGGAATCTCAGTCGCAGGCATGTCTGGAAACGCCATGGCATCAGCGGTGGCAAAACTACGATAAAACGCTTTGTCTAGCTGCTCGGCCGATGCGTT
>JBCDFI010000025.1:0-21094 GCA_039178155.1 Cyanobacteria bacterium P01_H01_bin.105 | reverse complement strand
GCCAATAGCCTAGTGAGCCCTAGTGAATCGTCGGCTTTACTTAAGCTACAGTGTTCCTAAACTAGATCCATGGCAAGCCCATCGGCCAATACAGCACCGTAATTGACACTTGCTCTTGACGTAGATAGGCCATCATCCGACGATGCACATTACCTACAGATTTTCGGGTCTCAAACGTTTTCAAGTGGGCCCAAGAACGTAGAGTTTCACCTCCAGCACGGGCTTGCTCAGAAGCCACAGTTCGCAGCCAGCCTTGCACACTTTCAGGCAACCTTGAAGTCATCCGTATCGGCAACGCCCCTGTAGAAAACCGTTGTGCATAGGCTGGCTCTAGAAAGACCCTATAGTCATCCGCTTCAACTGTGTGCTGCATCGATGCGCTCAGGGACAGCGCCTTTAGATACGATCTTAACGTAACGGTCTGCTGACCTGAGAGTTCTGGCATAAATGGAATCTGGGTGAGAGATTCATTCACATTGGCAGGATCGCCCACACTCAGATGAGTGCCGCCGATTACCGCTACTAAATGATTATCAGACCCACTCAGCTGGTTAAACGGCCCTAACTGCTGAGCCAGGGTGGGAGTCACCCCATCCTTTGTCCCGGTCAAAACAATACTGGGTACAGCTACATCGGCCAACCCCTTACGGCCAAATAAGCGCCCCACTAATGGGTTCATCGCGATCACTTGAACAATCCGTGAATCACTCAAATCTGCTGTCACCTCAGGCAGCTCAACCGCTGCGCACTGTAGCCAATCTGCTGGCGATAGCCCCACAGGGGTCAGACTGTCACAAAATGGAGGCAATGCAGACAAATCTAGCTGAGCGCCAGCCAAGGCAAATCCGGTATACCCTCCTAGGGAATGACCAATAAGGACAACACGCTCGGTATCAAATTTATTGCCCAACATGGGTGACACCTGCTCCATCCATGTCAGACGGTCAAGCACATAGGTCACATCACGGGGACGATCTAAAAACTCACTGGCTGGCAAAATGCGGCTAGGTTCTTCAATCGCGGCAGGATCGAGGGGAGTATTGTTTAGGGCTTCAACATTGCTACCCACATGCTCCACAGCAACTACAGTGAATCCATAGGATGCCAAATGCTCACCTATATAGGTTAGAAATCGGCGATCGGCCGCAAATCCATGGGAAAGTACCACCAGCGGTGCCTCATCCACAACCGCCCGATCTGGCACATAAATATCTAGCGGAATTAGCCGGTCGCGATCGCGATCAAAAAACTTAAATGAGCGCTGGGTCACCGACATGGGCCCAGCTGAGGTGGGATCGATATTATCTGGAAGATCGATGTCATCACTTACCAGTAGTTCTTGCTCTAGCACACTACTCAGGGCATCCCCTTCTAACCGCGATAGGTTGAGCTGCGACGCTAGCGCTAATGCCGCTGTTAGATCAACATCCAACGTCTCCTGGGGAACTGCTCTCAATACGCCCAGCATATTCAAACCATTAGTCTGTTTAGCCGCCAAACGAATTGCCCCACGGATTTGCTCCACCGTGAGGTCAGGGGCTACACGAGCTAGAGAATCCAATAATAGCTCGCCATTCGGTGACGCCAAAATATCAGCCACCATGCGATCCGCCATCGTCGGATCGAGTGCCACTCGATTGTTTAGCATTGTTCGCAGCTCAGGCGTCAAGAATGACTGATACAGTCTCAGGCGCGTAGGAACTTGCCCTGTTTTGGCAAATTCTTCGAGATCACTAACGTAGAGTGTCTGCCTAATAGGGCCTACTTGGATATTGACTCGTTCTGCCGCCTGTACCGGAGCATTTATCACCACGCCTAAAGCCACGGCGCTGCCCCACAACACTGATCGCCATCGCTTCAAAGTCATCAGCTTTAAACCGTTGGCCAGCGGCAATAACTGGGCAAGTCGACGCGGTTGAGCCGCCAAACGAGCAGAATGGGTCATAGTTGAATGGAAGTGGATAAGCGAACGATGGGAAAGTAAGCTCCTAGCCACAGGAACACGGTCCTACCAACAGCTAAAAAATTGTGAAATCATCCCTAACATAGCAATCAAAACTAGACGTTATCGGTTGCCCAGGTAGCGAATTGATAGGACTTACATCGGGACTAATACGTTACTTCAGCATGATTAGCCGTCATGCCGGACATATCGTTACTGATTTGGAGAATGGTCTGTTGGTGATGTGTACTATTTATCCACGCTTCACAAAACATATAAGCCCGTAACGTTTCAAATTTTATTTAAGAATGACCATTCCAATCATCATTGGCATCATGGGTCCCGGAAAAAATGTTCCAGATTCCGAGCTCCAGCTAGCTTATGCACTCGGCAAAGCAATTGCTCATCAAGGTTGGATACTGCTTACGGGAGGTCGTCCCGCAGGGATAATGGAAGCTGCTAGTCGAGGCGCAGCTTCTGAGAGAGGTA
This sequence comes from Cyanobacteria bacterium P01_H01_bin.105, assembly GCA_039178155.1. Taxonomy (GTDB): domain Bacteria; phylum Cyanobacteriota; class Cyanobacteriia; order Phormidesmidales; family Phormidesmidaceae; genus Leptothoe. The sequence continues at coordinate 18,663 of JBCDFI010000025.1, read as the reverse complement.
CCGTATTAGGAATTTTACCGGATAGTGAGGGGAGCAACGTAGCCAGTGGAGTCACCATACCCATCGTTACCGGCATGGGTAATGCTCGCAATATCATTAATATCCTTTCCAGCCATGGAATCATTGCCTGCGGCTTGGGCTTAGGCACCGTTTCTGAAATCGCTCTAGCTTTAAAGGCTCAGAAACCCGTAGTGCTCATGCCCCACAATTCGCTGGTGCACAATTTTTTTGAGCCTTTAGCTCCAGGCCAATTTCAAATGACAAACGATGTAAATCTTTGTATCGAGTACCTAAGAGCGGCCTTACCTCCGCCGAGTCTTTAGGGGTTAGTACTGAGTCTTAATAAAGTTTTGACACCATCTCACAACGGTCGCTACCGATGGCGCTTCAAATCGGTCTGGAATCCCTGGCGCTGCAAAAGTCGTCGCCGTCGTTGTCGAGCCAACGCTTGCAGGTCTACATTCCGGTCTGTTTCATCCACAATTTCACCGATCAAGACCTCCAAAACATCTTCAAGGGTGACGACACCAGAAACTCCCCCGTATTCATCGACCACTATCATCAAGTGCTCACGGGCCGTTTGAAAGCTTTTAAGTAATCTATCGGAACGTTCTGTAGCTGGAATATAGCGCGCCTGACGCATGCAGCTGGTTACCGGGTCCGGTCCGCGTCCCTGAACTAAAGCAGCCAATAGTTCGGCTTTTAAGGCAACCCCCAGCACATCGTCTAGTTCTTCGCCCGTCACAATAATTCGGCTATGTTGCGACTCCATAATTTCTTGCTGGGCTGATTCGAGAGACTGATCGCCCTGAATATAGGTAATCGCAACCCGAGGCGTCATGATATCTTCTGCCGCAATATCATTCATCCGAAAGACCTTTTGGATCATTTCAGCTTCGTCATCTTCGATTAGGCCTTCTTGATAACCCAGCATGGCCAGCAGTTTGATCTCCGCTTCATTGGTAACCGGGCGTTGGTTACCTTTAATCAAAGGTGCTGTTAGTTTCTCAAGTACCAAGATAATCGGTGTCATCAGCCAAGTCAGACTGCGAACTGGAACCGCCACTAACAAGGCAAATTGCTCAGCGTATCGCTCCCCAATGGTTTTTGGAACGATTTCAGCAAACAGAATAATCAAAAATGTAAGGATGCCGGAAAAAATTCCCAACATTAGGTTGCCGAAAATCTCAGCAGCAATCCGACTGACGACAAAGCTACCGACAATATTAAAGATGTTATTGAGAATGACAATAGTGGCAATTGGGCGGCTGATCTTTTCTCGAATACTCAGTAAGGCAAGGGTTGCGGAGTTACGATTTTGGGCAAGCTGTCGCGCTTTAAGGAGGGGAATCGACAGCAGTGCCACTTCAGTCCCTGAACAGATTGCGGAACCGATAATGACGATCAAAACTGCGATCGCAAGTTGGGCCATGATGGAAGTAGAGACAACATATCAATAATCAACGGCCAAGGATTGCTATGATTCTGGACTAAGCATACACAATCACCTTAGGTACGTCGTATCCCATAAGGTATGGGAATTTTGCAAAAGCAGTGGCTAACTCACGATACCGATCCTTTGCACACTCGCACTAGCGCGGATTTGCCGAAGTCTCAATGGCTGACTCTATCTCTAAATGTCTATCTCTAAATCATAGTTGGCTTACTCCAAATAGATACATAGACAACCCCAGATTTTCTAACATCGTTGATAATTAGGCTTTAGACCTAGCTATTTGACAGTCTTGAGGCAGTTCTGGTCTCGTTTTACTTATTAACACCCACTACCATCCATGAACGAAACTATCCTTGATGTCCGTAACCTAAAGGTCGAATTCGATACCGCAAACGGCGTGATCAAGGCAGTCGATGGTATTTCCTTTCAGGTACAACGGGGTAGAACCTTGGGCATTGTAGGTGAGTCCGGCTCAGGCAAGTCCGTCACATCCCTATCGGTCATGGGACTAGTCCCCAATCCTCCCGGTCGAATTGCCGATGGTGAAATCCTATTTTCAGCCAAGGCAGACGCTCCGCCCGTTAATCTATGTGAGGCCACCCCAACCCAGATGCAGGCTTATCGGGGTAGCCAAATATCAATGATTTTTCAGGAACCGATGAGTTCTTTGAACCCGGTTTACACCTGTGGATTCCAGCTAATTGAAGCTATCCGCCAGCACCAAAACCTAACTAAGATCGAAGCTGAAAAAAAGGTCATGGACAGTTTGCAGGAAGTCAAACTGCTGCCTAGCGATGAGGAATTAGCCACTTTAGTCGCTACAGAGCAGCAGATTACAGACCGCAACACCATTGCTCGGGCTGTACAGCAGCGTAAAAAGTCGATGCTCAAGCGCTATCCTCATCAACTCTCAGGGGGGCAGCTACAACGGGTGATGATCGCCATGGCCATGGCCTGCAATCCGACGTTGCTAATTGCGGATGAACCTACCACAGCCCTGGATGTAACCGTTCAAGCTTTGATTCTAGATTTGCTGCGAGATTTACGCGATCGACGGTCTATGTCGATGATTTTTATTACCCATGACTTGGGCACCATCGCCGAGATTGCCGACGATGTGGCCGTTATGTATCGTGGCAAAATTGTTGAATACGGTTCTGTAGACCATATTTTTTCAAATCCAGAGCATCCTTACACCCAGGGACTATTAGCCTGTCGCCCCCGACCCGAGCAACGGCTACGCAAGCTCCCCACGGTTGCTGACTACATGCAAGTGCAAGATGAGCCCGATGGTGAGTTCAAAATTTTTGCTCGTCATTTTGACAGTGATGAGACAGCGACCCTCACAGAAGAAGTCACCGCTGACGAAACGGCAAGTCGTTTAGAGCAACTCAGTGGGGAAACTCCCCTGGTTACAGTGCAAAATCTAAAAGTAGGGTATCCAGTCAAAGGGATTTTTGGCCAAACGAGCCGTACTTTTATGGCGGTGGATGATGTGTCCTTTGATGTGTACCGAGGTGAAACCTTTGGTCTAGTAGGCGAATCGGGCTGTGGTAAGACCACCCTTGGGCGGGCATTACTAAGACTAGTAGAGCCTATGGCAGGCAATATTTTTTTCGAGGGACGCAATATTCGGCAGCTGAAAAAGAAAGAAATGCGCAAGCTCCGTCGTGAAATGCAGGTTATTTTTCAAGATCCCTTTAGCTCCCTCGATCCACGCATGAGCATTGGTAAAGCCATTGCTGAACCCTTAAAGATTCACAAGGTTATTCGCAGCCATCGTAATCTCAAAGAACGTGTAGCCTATCTGTTAGAGCGGGTAGATATTGATCCTGGCTGTATCAATCGCTTTCCCCATGAATTTTCTGGCGGGCAGCGGCAGCGTATTTGTATTGCCCGAGCCCTAGCGCTCAATCCTAAATTTATTATCTGCGATGAATCGGTCTCAGCTCTAGATGTATCGGTGCAAGCTCAGGTACTTAATCTACTCAAAGAATTACAGGCGGAGTTTGGCCTCACCTATGTGTTTATCTCCCATGATCTGGGTGTGGTGAAATTTATGAGCGATCGCATCATGGTTATGAACCAAGGCCGCCTCGAAGAGTTGGGACCCGCTGATGAAATCTATAACAATCCCCAGGAACAATATACTAAGCAATTAATCTCAGCGATTCCAGCCGGTACATTAGAACGCATTCAGGAATTGCAAATGATGCGGAGTGCGATCGCATCTTGACGATAACTCTCCTCTAACAACCGAAGAGATTGATTCTTTCTCGACAGCAATAAAAGACCATTACGTTCTGTTGTCATCTCTAGGGTTGTTTTTTAAACCGTCTCAAGTTTGCAAAAGAGACACCCAGACAACCCAGATATAGGTAGTATGGGTACCCACAGCGGTACTAGGGCCTATTTCAAGGACACGATAAACTAATACAGATCGTTTTCGTCCTTATGGCCTATGCGGTTAGACATTAGGGAGCTTGACCTCGGTTCAGACTCCGCTGAGCGTGATATCAATCTTGGTCTAGCAGAATATTTTTATCCGAATGCCACCTATCAAAAGTTTCTCAGCGGTCGTAAGACGATTCTGGTAGGAAATCGAGGTGCCGGTAAAAGCGCAATTTTTAAATACATTGCCACGACCGAAACCAGAAAAGGCAATCTGATTCTAGAACTTTCCCCTGAGGAATACTCCTATGAGCTGCTATCAGATCACCTTACCAGCGAAGAAGATGGATTTTGGCGTAAACAGAGTGCTTATTCAGTAGCATGGCAATATTTGCTATACACGCTGATATTCAAAAATATTGCAAGAACAAAGCGGGGATTACTGTTAGGAGCTACAAAAAATATTTATCACTACGTTACTAATCAAAAACTACTTCAGCAGACAAGCTCCATTATTACCCTGGTCGATTATCTCAAACGTATTGAGCAGGTAAAAACAGGCCCAAGTACCGGAGGTCTTCGTAGCCAAGATTTACAAGCACTCTACAGTCTGGATGAAATTAAAACCCTATTACCCAGTCTTCAAACTGTTCTTAAAAATACCAAAATCAAGATCTTGATTGATGAGCTCGATAAAGGCTGGGATAATTCGGAAGATGCCAAGTTTTTTATTGCTGGATTGTTTCAGGCAACTCAAAAACTAAATCTGATTAGTCCTAATCTGCGAGTGTATATCTCCATACGACAGGAGCTATTTGACAATATTCCTCAGATTTATGAAGATGCCCAGAAAATTCGTGAAGATGTCGAAGTGATTCGCTGGGGCAAAAATGAACTGCTTGAACTGATTGGCCGTCGCATTGTTCATTCATTTCCTCAAACGTCTCAGCTGGATGCCCAAAAGCTTTGGCGATCAATCTTTGTGGCTCAAATGCAGTCTAACGGAACTGAGACTCTAGACTATATTATTGACCGGACTCAGCTACGCCCCCGTGAGCTGCTTCAGTTTTGCAAACTCTGTGCCGAACGCATTGAATATTCGTTAGCAGGACGGCGAATTGATGAGAGTGCGATCGCAGCCGCTGAAGAATCCTACTCCGAGCAAAAAACTCGCGATCTTGCCTCAGAATATCGGTTTCACTATCCTCATTTATTAGACGTCTTTGAAATCTTTCGAGGCAAACGTAGCCATTACGACAAAGAGGCATTGGACTATCTGCTGTTAGCTATTGTCTGTGGTGAGTATGATGTCGAGCAAGCATCCTCCTGGATTCTTGACATGGACTATCTCGAACTCAAACAAATCCTTTGGAAAATTGGATTTCTCAAAGCCTGGGTACCTCGACACACCAACCGCCGTACTAGCTTGGCTGGGGCTTATCTAGGTCACTACGAACTTCCCACCATCAACCTCGAAAATATCGAACAATTTCGCATTCATCCAGCCTGTACTAGTTTTCTCCATCTAAAAGAGCCCTCCTAGCTCTCTGGCAAACCTGTAAAATCACCCTATGAAATGGAGAGCAACCCGACCTGCCCACCCGATTGAACGCTGGATGCAATCAGTGCCGACATGGCTGGTTGCCTGCCTCGCTGTCATTGTCTTATTAGCATTAAAAGCTCTAGCTGCCACCCCCGAAATTCAAAACACCCTACCTCTCGGACTCAAAAAAGAACACTGGACAATCGTCAGCACGCTGCTGAGCGATGTCGAATCGATTGCCGCTGTCATTGCAGTTATCCTTTACATCAAAGCCGCACCCGAACGTCGAGTTCAACGCCACTATGAGGCTTGGCAGGTAGTTGATATGGCAGCATCTGCCAAAATGTCTGTCAGCTACGCCCGTTATCAAGCTCTAGAGGATCTGCACAGGGAGGGACTATCACTTCAAGGATTAGAAGCCGAAAATGCCAACTTAGCTGAAATTGAGCTTCCCCAGGCCGATTTGAACCATTGTAATCTCAGAATGGCGAACCTCCGTCAGGCAAATCTTAGGGGGGCGAACCTACAAGGAGCTGATCTACGGGCAGCCGATTTACAGCACGCTAATCTCAGAGGAGCCAACTTACAAGGCAGCAATCTCCAAGGAGCCAATCTACGCAACGCCGAACTATGGGAAGCAAAATGGTGGGATGCAGATTTGAGCGAAGCTGAACTCTGGTGGGCTGAAATACATATTGAAGACCTAGAGGGAGCCCACCTGTGTCGTACTATCATGCCCGATGGCCAACAACTTGATCGAGATTGCTAAACTCACCATTGATAGCGCCCCCTTCCCTTTGAGGCAATTTCTACGGACCTTAAACGTTGCCATTAAACAATATGATTTTATGACTTTGCAAAGATTCAGATTAAGTTACTGGTAGTCTTTTAGACCCTGATGAAAGAGCAAAAAACTCTATATGACATAGCTTTTTAGAGCTTAGACATAGCCTTCAAGACCACCAACTTATCAAGCATCGCTGTAAAAATTTTGCATAAAGATAAGGTTTCTCTAAGTGACAAAGACCAATCAATTATGGTCAAAATTACTTAGATATATTTGCATTCAGAGAAAAAGGCAGCACTATGGCTGCTCCCCCCTAAATTTAAAAGGAACTATGGCCGATGGATGGGGAGATACCCCAATAGCGATTCCAACTGAGTTAGTCTTACCTAGACACTATCCCCCAGCTAGCCAACTAAATAGAGCTGGCGAGAGATTACGAGGAGCCAATCTGAGTGATCAAAATCTAGAGCGTGTGGATTTTACACGGGCAGACTTAAGCGGAGCCAACCTAGAACGCGCCCGACTGGTCGACGCTCAAATAGCCGATGCTAATTTGAGCGGAGCCCTTCTAAGATCGGCAAATTTGACTGCGGCTAGTCTCAGAAGGACTAATCTATTAGGGGCCGTTTTGATGTCCACAACTCTTGAGCAGGCAACTCTGTCTCAGGCGAATCTCGCTGGAGCCAATCTAAGCGAAGCTGAACTCTACAATGCCAATTTGACTGAGGCCGATCTGAGCTACACCATGCTGCGACGAGCAAGTTTGGTAAACGCTAATTTGAGCCGAGCACACATGCATCAGATCAATGCAAATGGTGCTGAACTATATGGCATCAACGGTAGCTATGCTGAATTACACAGGGCACAGCTCCAAAGATGTGATTTACGTCAGGCAAACCTGACCTACGCAAATCTCACCGAAGCTACCCTGACAAAAGCGAATCTCAATCAGGCAACGCTAACCGGAGCCAATGGCAGCGCCGCAGTCTTCAAACAAGTGAATTTGACTTGGGCTACTCTTAGCCATGCCAACTTAGCTTCAGCTGATCTAGAGCAGGCTGTCATGGTCTATGCCACGCTAGTAGAAACCGATTTATCAGGAGCGAATTTAAAGACTGCCAGATTAGACCATGCAACTATTAAAAGTAGTCATCTTCGAAACGTAAACTGGCAACAAGCTTCGGTTCAGGGAACTCACTTCTATCAGCCGATTGGACTATTAGACCATGAGAAGAACTGGTTGCGATCTCAAGGCGCAATTATTAGCTAATTTTCAGATCGAATTTGAACGCCAGATTCGATATACCGTTCCTCGAACCGTTGGCTTATCCGAGCGTTCCAAAGACATCGACATTGGATCAAACTCAAAGCCTTGAGCAATTAAAGCTGTCTGAAATTCCTGTTTATGAGGTCGATCTGGATCACAAAGCCAACACTCTCCTTCTGGCTTTAGCACAACCTTTATCAAACGTAGTAACGGACTAATATTACGCGCTTCGTAAATAACATCAGCCGCCAACAGCAAAGGCACCTGAATGCCTTCAGGCGGACAGCGCCAGTCTAGCGGTAGCGTACAAAACTGTTTAAACCCATTAAGCCTAGCATTGCGAGCCGCAAAGGCTAAAGCAGCAGTGTCATAATCACTAAACACAACCTCCATGCCCAAAGCCAGAGCTACCAATCCTGATACCCCCAAGCCGCAGCCGACCTCTAATGCTTGAGTACCCATAGGCCAAGACTGTTGAGCAATTGCTTGCCCCAACATCAGAGCCGACGGCCATAGCTCTGCCCAATAAGGCATGTACTCATCCCGAGCAAATGCTTCATAGGTCGCCGGATGATCTAGCAACGCATCAATACTAGTTGGCGATACCAGTCGCAACCGCTTTGAAATATCACCTCGAAACGAGATTACAACCTCTTGTTCGGCCGTATCAGCTAGCGCATCATCAGGCGTTGTATGCAAAAAAGGCTGTACCATTATCAGGCCACTGCTTCACTCGCCACCACTTCATCCGACACTATCTCCAGGCGAATAAAATCCTGACGTGGATTAGCATGCACAACCCGCACATCAAAACGCTCACCTAACGCTGGCAGCGTTTCAAACCGCATCGCTAACTCCAGCCCCAAATCCTCAATAATGACTAATCCAAGACTTTCATGCTCTCGTAGCCACCGCAACAACATCACTGACCAAGTATGATTACCCTCGCGCCGCAGAAACTCTAACGCCCAGTAGCGTTTGGTTTGGCGTTCTACAGTAACCGCTTCATAAGCTGCGGTAGAAACTCCCTGGGTAAGTTCTGTCATCTCCTCCGGAGAGAAGGGTAAGCGCTCCCCTCTCAAATGAGCTTTGAGCTGGAAGTGAGCCAGTAGATCCGTATAGCGACGAATAGGCGATGTTACCTGACTGTAATAGTCTAGACCCAGCGTGGCATGACGAGCAGGATTTATTCCCATTTCACTACGAGGCATGCAGCGACGAATAGCTGAATCCCGCACCCAACCGGTCGGTAGCTGCAATAATTCATTGTCAGAAGGTAGTTCCGGTTCAGGTTGACTACGGAATGGAATGGCTAGCTCATTGGCTTCACCGTAACGAGCAGCAACTTCACCGGTTAAAATCATCATTTCTGCCACAGTTTGACGCGATTGAGAATTTTCCAAAACATCAATCGTAATTTCTTCACCAATCACCTTAATCGATGACTCTGGCATATTTATAGAAATCGCTCCCTGAGATTTGCGCCACTCTCTACGCCGCTTAGCACAGTCAGCAATAGCATTTAGCTCAGGTTCTGCCTTCAGCCCAAGCTCCAACATTTCATCAACATCGTCATAGGTCAGACGATAGGTAGGCTTAATTAAGCTAGCCTGAATATCATATTCCTCGACACCTCCGGCCTCATTCAGCACAACACCAAAACTTAGAGCACAACATATCTCACCCTGACGCAAACTCATCGGACCTGTAGCTAATGCCTCCGGAAACATAGGAATCATTCCCGTTGGTAGATACACTGTCGTACAGCGGCGACGTGCCTCTAAATCAATATCGTCCCCAGGTAACAGCCAACGAGTAGGATCTGCAATGTGTATCCAGAGACGCTTACGACCGTCGTCTAAGGTTTCTAAGCTGAGACCATCGTCAATTTCACGAGTACTTTCATCATCAATGGTGTAAACCTTCAAATGAGTTAGATCCAACCGATCAGTATCGGCATCAGGTGGCGGATTATCAATACGCTGCTGCACCATGGCACTAATCTCATCGGGAATATGGATAGGAATTTGACTACGACGTAGCGCTAGGTTCTCATGAGGACTCCATAGGGCCAAATCTACCAAGAGCTGAAATGCATCCTCAGCAGATGTTTTATAGTCGAGAGCCGTTAATACTTCCTGAGCTGCTCCCTTCTGTGAGCAATCCTCTCCCAATGTGGCATAGCGTTCCAATATATCTAAACGCAGCCGATCTGTTTTCTCCCATTCTACAGAAGACAAAGAACTTTCAGGCTCAGACACCTCAGCTCGCTGACTTATAAGAGTCTGTTGCGCTCTTGACAAAAACCCTTTCCACTCTAGCTGACGAGCCACTTCTCGAGCTTGCTGATGACGAACTTCATCAACCTGTCTCACCGAACGAGGCTCATAGCGATCGCCTTTACGCTTAAAAAAGACCTTATCACCACGCAACAAACAGTATGCTGCGTAGCACAGCGGCGGTGACTGTTCAGAAAAAAGTAACAAAGCCAAAGAAGCTGGATCAGTAGACTCACCAGCTTCTTGTAAAAATTCCCAGGCAACCTCAAGATTATCTGGATCAATATTTGGCTCAGCTTCAGCTAAAAAGCTGGCAATATCAGAAAACTGATAGTCACCGGGCTCGACGATATAGGTAATCTGACGAGGGTGCAAGATATGGGATTTGCCATTACCATCAATCACCACCCAATTTTTTTTACCTTCTGGGTGATCAGCTACCCCCAATCGAGGACTGCCTTGCACCTTAAACTCGATCAGCGTTCCCTTTTCCACCAGCCTAGATCCTTAATGAACCAAGAACCTGCACACTAACTTAGCTTGCACAGCCTAATCAGCTGTTAGCCTTCACGATTAACATAGGGAAGCAATGCCAATATACGTGCTCGCTTAATAGCAACGGTTAAGTCTCGCTGTTGCTTTGCAGTCAACCCTGTAATACGGCGAGGCAAAATCTTACCACGCTCAGTAATAAACTTGCGTAGCAGGTCAACGTCTTTGTAGTCAATCTTTTCCTCGGGTTTAATGGGTGATACCCGACGGCGAAAATAGGCCATGGTGCTCTCTACTTAATCTCTTTATGAACAGTGTGAGTATTGCAATGGGTGCAGAACTTTTTCAGCTCTAATCGACCGGTGGTATTCCGACGATTTTTTTGAGTGGTGTAGCGAGAAACTCCCTTAGAGCGCTTGCTTGGATTGCTCCGGCACTCTGTACACTCCAACGTAATGATAATGCGAACGCCTTTAGCCATGATTGATGGTGCTAGCAGTTATTGACACAGGGAATCTATGATGTCATACCAACATGGACAGACGCAAGTTATACAAAATATGTTGTGAAATAAGTTTTGATACTCCAGTTTATTTACCTATGCTTCAAAAAAACGACATAGCTGAGTTTTGAAGACCATGCCGTTTTTTTAGAGTTTTTATCAAACTACGCTGCAAATAAACAAAGGCTACTCAATCAACTGAATCAACCAGGAGTCACTCAATTGGCTAAATGTGTCGAAACAACGTTTGCCAACCTATCAGTCCAATGATTTACAAGATCAGCATCAGCAGCTTCTACCATTACGCGGATTACAGGCTCCGTACCAGAGGCCCTCACTAAAACACGACCCTGATCACCCATAGCCGATTCAGCTTTAGCAATCACCTGTTGCAAAGGCTCACAGTCTGTCCATTGCCGACGTTTTTCACGACTGTTTACGCGCACATTTTTTAACCGTTGCGGGTATGGATCAAAACTTTGATCAATTAAGTCAGGTAAGCAGCATTCAGCCTGCTTTAGCCAATCAGCTAGATGAAGTGCCGTGAGAATACCGTCCCCAGTCAGACTGTAGTGATGGCATAAAATATGCCCCGACTGTTCACCACCGAGCATAGCGCCCCGCGCAACCATTTCTGCATGCACATGCTGATCGCCCACCTTCGTGCGAATTAATTTGCCACCTAGACGCTCCCACGCACGCTCAAAGCCTAAATTGGCCATCACTGTTGAAATTAGCGTATCGTCGGGTAGCTGCCCCTGCTGTCTCAGGGTTTGTCCCCAGAAATAGAGAATATAGTCACCATCGACCACACGGCCATGGCTGTCTACCGCCATAACACGATCAGCATCACCATCAAAGGCGAACCCAATGTCAGCACCATGCTCGTTCACAGCGGCTTTGAGAGAATCTAGATGCGTGGAACCACAATTCACATTAATTCGATTACCATCTGCATGTCCATGGATAACGATTACCTCTGCACCCGTTGATTCAAATACTGCCTGAGCAACAGAGGCGGCTGCTCCCCACGCAAGGTCTAGAACAATGCGTATACCGCTCAAATATCGTTGACTCGGAAAAGGCTGATGTAGAAAATCTACATAGCGCTCCACGAGTTCGGGACGCTGATATGTCCTACCCCACTGATTGCCAGGGTTAAACGCACCAGGACAAAATCCTTGACGCAATGCTTGTTCTATTTGCACCTGAAGGACTTTGTCCAACTTGGTACCATTCGCCCCAAAAAATTTAATTCCATTATCTGCAGGAGGATTGTGACTTGCTGAAATCATGATGCCACCGGCAATATCGGCGTCTATCGCCATATAGGCCACTGCCGCTGTTGGACACAGCCCCATATCCCATACTTCTAATCCAGCCGAAGTCAGGCCTGCGGCTAAAGCTGCCGCAATCATGGGACTGGAATTTCGGGAGTCCTGCCCTAGAACGATCACTCCTGGATGTTGCTGACGCAGAATTTGTCCGGCCCAAAAACCAACTTGTAGAGCTAGAGGAGCTGTGAGTAGCTCGCCTGCCCGACTACGAATTCCGTCAGTTCCAAATAAAGGTGTCGTTGGCAAAGTACAGGGTTGCCAACCTGTACCAAAGTTAGTCTGTTGAGACCTAGGAAGAGAAGCTACCATACTTAATACTCCAAACAACGCACACTCAAAGTGGAGAATAACATTTGTAAGTTTATGTAGATTAATGATTGATATGGTTCATCAATGATTAGCGCCGATAATTCTTCAAGTGCAACTATTCAGCCTGCCGAGTTTTGGTTGGGAATTAAACAGTTCAATCAACAGGATTACTATGCCTGCCACGACACACTAGAAGCCATCTGGCTAGAGGCTGCCCCAGGAGAACAGGCCTTTTATCAGGGCATTATCCAAATTGCAGTTGGGCTTTATCATCTAACCAATCTAAATTGGCGAGGAGCTACTATTTTGCTGGGAGAAGGGAGTCATAGGTTGAATGTCTATGAAGAATTCCACGGGGGCATCAACGTTACAGACTTAATCGACCAAGCAATAAACTGGCTCACTGCATTACAAAAAACTGGGCCGAATCAAGTGCAACAGCTAGCCTGTCTATTGGATATACACACAGAAGCAGACAATTCTGGAATTGAAAGTGGAGAGAAATTAACACCACCACAAATTCAATTGGCATAGACATCTACTTGAAAGACTCATCCACCAAAACTTTGATATTAGGTACAAAACTTACCCGTAAGTATCTATGAAGCAACTTCTGGCGAAGCCATTCTCTATAAGCTTGGGAAATTTAGTGGCTTTTAGCGTGAAATAAACCGTGGGTGTTAGAAACAGATAGATGAAATATGTACAAAATGGAATCCAGCATCTTATCCCAGTCATAGAAGTGGGCTAAGACACTAAGTCTATGAAGCCATCAACAGTTAGATTAGGAATGGGCGATAGCAAAGGGCATGGCATGGTTGTACAGCACAGACACATTTTTTGGTCCCTTTTTTCAAAACTATTTCAGCGTTTTGGTCCTGTGGCACTGGTAGTTCTAGCTGTCGCTGGTAGTTGGGAGCGCCCTTCACAGGCTCAATCTGGAGGCTCTATCAAGCTTCGAGCCGATGTTCAAGAAGCTGATGCCAATACAGGAATTATTACCGCTCGGGGAAATGTGAGGGTTGATTATCCTGAAGAGGCCATTTATGCCACGTCTGCTCAAGCCCAGTACTACAGCCGTGAGCGACGCATAATCTTGACAGGGAACGTGTTTGTACAGCAAGAGGCGAACACTTTAGAAGCTGAAGTTGTCACCTATTTGATCGATGAGGGACGTTTTGTAGCGACACCTAATGATAATGAACAGGTGGAATCCATTTATGTGATTCCGGAACCTGCCGAGGAACCGGCTGCTGCACCGCAGCCTGAAGAACCGCAGTCAACACCTCTCCCAGCTCTGCCTGAGGAACTGCCTGGGTTTGCTATCCCTACTAACGAATAAATGCTTTCTCCTGCTGTTGATCCGACCTCGAATACATTGACCACGCCGGGAACTGTGCTTGCTCTAGAAAATGTCCACAAGGCCTATGGCAAACGCACAGTGGTTCGCGGCGTTAGTCTGACAGTTGCCCAGGGCGAGATTGTCGGATTATTGGGGCCTAACGGGGCCGGTAAAACGACCACTTTTTATATGGCTACTGGGTTAGAGCATCCTGACCAGGGAACTGTACGCTTGAATGAGCGAGAAATTACGGGCCTTTCGATTCATGAACGAGCCCGTTTGGGTATTGGCTATCTGGCTCAAGAAGCAAGCATTTTTCGTAATCTTACGGTCCAGGACAACATTCGTTTGGTGATGGAGCAAACTAGAGTTCCTAAGCAAGAGCAAGCCGATCGTTTAGCAAAATTGATGCGGGAATTTCGATTGGAGAAAGTAGCCAATACTCTAGGTATTCAGGTTTCTGGAGGTGAGCGTCGCCGTACAGAGTTGGCCCGTGCTATTGCGTCTGGCAAAGAAGGACCTACATTTCTTTTTTTAGATGAACCCTTTGCAGGAGTAGATCCAATTGCCGTTTCGGAAATCCAGGATATCGTATCTCAGCTGCGCGATCGCAACATGGGAATTCTCATAACCGATCACAACGTTCGCGAAACCCTACGGATTATTGATCGTGCCTATATTATGAGCGACGGCCGCATACTGGCTTATGGTAGTGCCGAAGATCTAGCCAACAATCCCCTAGTTCGCGAACATTATCTGGGCGACGGCTTTAAGCTGTGATCTTTAGCGCATCCATAGCGTGATGCCCTATTTACACTTTGGCTTTTTTCTCGTTCGTTCACCTCTAATACAGTAACCATCGGTCTATGGCTACCACAACCCAACCCAATCTCGATAGTTCCGCCCCGTCCTGGTGGCCCAAGCTATCGATCATGGATCGATACATCGCCCAAGAGCTGACATTACCTTTTCTGTTTGGAGTAGGTGCTTTTTCGTCAATTCTGGTGTCTGTGGGGGCCTTATTTGACCTGATTCGAAGAATTACCGAATCAGGTCTATCGGTAAGTCTGGCGATGCAGATCTTTGTCTTGAGAATGCCTGAGTTTGTAGTGCTGGCATTTCCAATGGCAACCCTGCTCGCCACCATGATGACCTACAGCCGCTTTTCCAGCGACAGCGAGCTGACTGCGTTGCGTAGCTGTGGCGTGAGCGTTCGTCGTATCATTGCCCCAGCGCTGGTTCTCAGCATGCTGATCACCGGTCTTACCTTTGTATTTAATGAAGTAATTACCCCCGCTGCCAACTATCGGGCTGAAGTCATGCTAGATCAGGCTTTTAACTCCGAAAAGCCTCCCTTCCGCGAACGCAATATTATGTACCAGGAGTATCAAAAAGCAGCAGATGGAAGTGGCAAAGAGCTAGGGCGATTATTTTATGCTCGTCGTTTTAATGGAGAAGAAATGCAGGGGTTAACAATCCTCGATTTTTCTCAAACGGGTCTTGAACAAGTCGTCAGTGCAGAAACAGCTACCTGGAACTTCCTAGATAACGTCTGGACTTTCTTCGATGGAACCATTTATGCCATTTCACCCGATGGATCATTTGGTCATATCGTTAAATTCGACCGGCAAGAACTTAATCTGCCCCGCACACCTCTAGACTTGGCCTCACGTGGTAAAGACGAAGATGAGATGAATATTGCTGAAACACGGCAGCATCTCAATCAAATTGTTCGTAAATCTGGAGATGATCGCCGCATTCGCGTCTGGGAACTCAGACTATATCAACGCTATGCTCTGCCTTTTGTTTGCATTGTGTTTGGCATCGTCGGCTCAGCCGTTGGCATCCGTCCCCAGCGGACTGGTAAAGCTACTAGCTTTGGTATCAGCGTCGTGATTATCTTTGGATATTATCTGTTGGGGTTTATTGCGGATGCCCTCGGTAAAGTTGGTACCCTGACTCCAGTAGCAGCTGCTTGGCTCCCCCCCCTCTTCGGCCTCATCGTCGGTGGGTTTTTAGTCGTACAAGCATCTAAGTAGCTGATTAAACTCTGGTATTCCGGCAATATAAATTGGTTTTGTTTTAATCTGTCTCTTCTTGGTTCTGGTTTTTTGCCAGAGCTAACCTAGTAAAGTGCTATTTGCTACTAAGCTAGGACCTTCTAGCCCAGATTTTTCCGAATTTTTGGGTATTACCCAAACTATTTTGATACGGTCTGGGTAACCTTTATGCTCGGTGGCATCTCCACACCATTGACAGCTAAATTAAGGTGATCTACCGTTTTTCCACCCATGACGTCGCGTTCCTCTGAATCGTCTTCTAAAGTCATCAATACTAGCCCTACTGGCCTCGGAACCTTTGGGGGGGTCTTCACTCCATCTATTTTGACCATTTTGGGGGTGATCATGTACCTCCGGTTTGGTTGGGTTGTGGGTCAAATGGGATTAGTTAAAACTCTATTAATTGTTACTATTTCAACGGCCATTACATTTATTACAGGGCTGTCTATTAGTGCGATCGCAACCGACCAAGTTGTCAGAGCTGGCGGTGCATACTACATGATTAGCCGATCCCTTGGCATTGAGACTGGCGGCGCTGTTGGTATTCCCCTTTATTTTGCCCAAGCATTTTCAGTCGCTCTCTACACTATTGGCTTTGCCGAAAGCGTAGCCAGCGCATTTCCAAACCTACCGCTCACAATCACCTTAATGGCGCTGGTAACTACCATCGCCGTTACAGCTTTGGCCCTCAAATCAGCAGACATTGCTATCAAGGCCCAATATGTGATCATGGCTGCGATCATTTTGTCACTGGTAAGTCTGATTTTTGGTAGCACAGCTCCACCCACAGAACTGCCCATACCTGAAGATGCCGGGAATGTAAGTTTTTGGGCTGTACTGGCTGTTTTCTTTCCCGCCGTGACCGGCATCATGTCCGGGGTGAATATGTCTGGCGATCTCAAAGACCCCAAAAAGTCTATCCCCATGGGTACCCTGACAGCCGTAGGTGTAGGCTATATCATCTACATGTCCATTCCCTTGTTGCTGATCAATCGTGCTGATAACGCTAGCCTATTGGCAGATCCATTGATTATGCGCAAGATGTCATTTTGGGGCGACGCCATTTTACTAGGTGTATGGGGAGCCACACTGTCCAGTGCCCTAGGAAGCATTCTCGGTGCGCCTCGAGTCTTGCAGGCGTTAGCCCGAGATAATATTTTGCCAAAACGGCTGCGCTGGCTGGGTAATGGACATGGACCCAGCGACGAACCAAGATTAGGTACCTTGTTTACCCTAGGGATAGTCTTAGCTGTTGTATGCATTGGCGATTTAGATGCCATTGCTCCTGTCCTCACCATGTTTTTCCTTACCACCTACATGGTGCTCAACGTCGCTGCAGGCATTGAGGGGTTTCTTCAAAGTCCATCATTTCGTCCCACATTTCGTATCCCTTGGTACGTTTCCCTGCTAGGAGCATTAGGCTGTATTGCCATCATGTTCTTGATCAATCCAGCAGCAACAGTAGCTGCGGCCATAATCGTTCTGAGTATTTATCTTTGGCTAGAACGGCGTGAAATTCGAACTACTTGGGGAGATGTCCGTCAAGGTATCTGGCTATCATTAGTCCGCGCTGGCTTAAACAACATTGCCGATAGCGCCGATCCCAAAAACTGGCGTCCCCATCTCCTAGTAATGTCCGGAGCCCCAACCAAGCGATGGCATTTAATTGAGCTCGCTACCGATTTTACCCATAATCGCGGATTGATCACCGTAGCGAGTATCCTTCCAACAGGGGCTCGCAACTTGACACAACAAGAGCAGATCCGTAGCACCATCCGCGACTACTTGGAGAAACGAGGCATCCAAGCGTTCGTGAAATTACTTGAAGCAGACGATACTTCCACAGGCGCTCAACAGCTCATCGACACCTATGGTATTGGCCCCTTAATACCAAACACTGTCCTGCTAGGAGATACCGAGACTGACAGTCATGAAGCTCGTGAGCGTTACTGTCAAATCATTAACAAGTGTCACCAAGCAAAACGAAATATCATTATTCTCAGAAATCCGCCCCACCAAATGCCTAGAATGCCTCGACGAATCGATGTTTGGTGGGGTGGTCTTCAAGCTAACGGAGGTCTAATGCTGATTTTGGCCTACCTATTGCGTACAGGAATGCGATGGCGTTCGGCCACTATTCACCTAAACCTCGTTGTCTCGAATGCTGCCGCCGCTCAAGCCGCTCAAACAAATCTCAACAAGCTGATTGATACATTGAGTATCGGTGCCCAGTCCAACATTATCGGTGCTGAAGGTCGACCATTTGATTCTATTCTAAGAACCTCTTCTGCCACAGCAGATCTTATTTTGATGGGCCTAGCAACACCAGACGATGGATTTACCGAATATTACACATCCTTACAGAAAAAAACTTTAGACTTACCACCCACTATTTTTGTGCTTGCTGCCGAAGATCTTGCGTTTTCAGAACTCCTCCAGAAGGAATAGTCTTTGGAAGAGTTCTAAATGCACAGGGAAAAAGAATAGCTTGAGGCCTGAAGCAAAAAGCTTGCCTAGAAGCGCAAAACTACTCAACTACACGTAGTCGCCCTTGGTTTAGAGCATCGTAAATTTGATTAATCAACATTTTGTCATTGGCACTGATGTTGTTGCCAGCAAACATTGACATCAAAACGCTCTGATCAGCGCGTGTGATACGTCGAGTTGCAAAGATCTTGGCAACCATTTCTTCCACAGATCGAATAGCCATTTAAAGATTCACCCACAAATCTAGAGAGATAGCATCGCACCCCAGCGACCAAGAAACAGGTATAAAACGAAACACACAGCCCAGTTGTTTTACACAACTAATCTATAGGCTCTGCTACGGACTCACATCCGTGATATACCGTATTTCAATTATTGAGCTATATAGGCCTGCCTATGAGTAATTATGCT
>JBCDFI010000024.1:0-22099 GCA_039178155.1 Cyanobacteria bacterium P01_H01_bin.105 | reverse complement strand
TGCTATGAAACCCCTACCGGCTGGAAGTTCTTTGGTAATCTGCTGGATGCTGACAAAGCCACCCTTTGTGGTGAGGAAAGCTTTGGCACGGGGTCTAACCATGTGCGCGAAAAGGACGGTCTTTGGGCCGTACTGTTCTGGCTCAATGTTTTAGCCGCTAAGGGACAGTCCGTTGAGGCGATTGTCAAAGACCACTGGGCGACCTATGGCCGTAACTACTACAGCCGCCACGACTTTGAAGGGGTGGACACCGCCGTTGCGAATACTCTGATGGACGGGTTGCGATCGCAGCTACCCACCCTTAAAGGTCAGCAGCTCGGCGGCTACACCGTTGAGTATGCTGATGACTTTAGCTATACCGACCCCATTGACCACAGCGTCAGTCAAAAACAGGGTATCCGCATTGGTTTTACTGATGGTTCTCGAATTGTGTTTCGGCTCTCAGGGACTGGCACTAAAGGGGCCACCCTCCGACTCTATGTCGAAAACTACGAGCCCGATACCACTAAGCACGATATCGATACCCAGAAAGCCCTGGCACCCTTGATTCAGCTGGCCGATAAAGTCGCCAAGATCAAGGAACTCACTGGATTTGATAAACCCACAGTGATTACATAGGGTAATTAAAGACGTCGGAGTGAAGCTCGGCGGTGCCTGGGGGCAGGCCTTATTATTTCCCCGGTACCGCCACACTGCTTTTAACTTTCTGCTTGTCAGAATTTTTGCCATATTTCTCAGCCACAGCGGTTACTTCAGCTACCCGCTCAGCATTAGTCACCTCTTCGGTCGTACCGGCTTCAACCTGCGCTTGAGCCGCTTCCTTTGCCTGCAGCCCATTTTTTACCCGACCTAAAAAAGATACGGTGAAGCCGACACTTAAATATGTCGCACTTACGATTGCCCAGCCTTCGATGACATAGGTCATCATGTGATTCAAGGTTTCAACAGTCATGATGTGCTCCTGTCGGCAAAACAATTTTGACTAAAACTTTGATTAAGCGAGAATTAAAATCAGGATCGTTACTAGTCTGCTAAATTAGCAACGCTAGACATGGGGCTGTCGCATTCCAGCCTGTCTAACGACAGCTTTATCTTCTCAAGCCGTGACTATAAAGACCAGTGACGCTGGTTAGAGGTGGGGCCACATTCTAGTGTGGCGAATGTTTATTCCTATTTAAGCAGGTTCATTTTTGAATCGATACTCATCGTAAAAATATTTTGGATGTCCGTTTATAAAGGAAGCCTCAAATGCGGCGTTTGTCTTAAAGTCTGAAAGAACAGCTGATGTACAGTGTCGAATAGCTTGTTTTCTTAGCAGACAGGCTGTTTATAGATACCTTTATCGATTTAGACCTATGAGCTGTTCTATCTTACTCAAATCTCTAGCTGGTGCGCTGGTTGGTGCATTTGCCCTGGTTGCTCCAACCCTGGCTATGCCGTTCGAAGCTAGTGAAATCGAAAACTATGTCGGTATCGGTGTGCGTGCCGGTCTGAATGATGAACCAGCAGCCGTAATTGATACTAAGTTGCAGGTGATTCCACTGGAGCAAAATAGCATCTCTGTGAGACCTGCTTTGCTGATTGGAGATGACTTTGAAAGTCGTCTTCCTGTCTCCTTTGATCTGTCGCTGGATTCGCAGTTTCTTGTCTTTGGTGGTGGTGGCTTTGCTTATAACTTTGATGGTGGTGACTTTGACCCCATGGTCACTGGCGGTATAGACATGGCTCTCAGTGAGCGATTGATTCTCAATGTAGAAGGCAATCTTATTATCAAATCCAATGACACCGACGCTGAGGTGGCCGCGTCTATCAACTGGCTTTTTTAGCGGTTGAGTGTAATGTTGCAGCCCGTCGCGGGCTGCAGCCAAGCCTATGCCAGAGTCATCGGAGCTATGTGGCTCAACTCTGGCAGGCTCGATCGGATTTATCTTAGCGCTGGTTTAGTCGACACTATTCAGTCGATGACGCTGTTCGGTATTGTGAAAGACTGAGCGTCACTGTCTGTCCTATGTCTACCCGCCTGTCTTTTCAAACCAAATTTGCCTACGGTGTGGGTGAATTGGGAACGGCTATTCCCATTGGTTTGTCTATTTTTTACCTACTGTTTTTTCTAACAGAAGTGGTGGGGCTGTCCCCAACGCTAGCGGGGACTGTGCTTTTACTGGGTCGGGTTTGGGATGCTGTGAACGATCCCATTATCGGTTGGCTCAGCGATCGCACTCAGTCTCGTTGGGGGCGTCGCTATCCATGGCTGGTGCTGGGGGCTCTGCCCTTGGGCTTTTTTTGTTTTATGCAATGGATTGTGCCACCCCTAGAGTCGCAAACAAGTCTGTTTGTGTACTACGTGCTGATGGCCATGGGGGGCTATGCGGCGTTTTCGGTGATCATTTTGCCGATGGTTGCGATCGCAACTGAGCTTACCCCCGACTATGATGAGCGCACCAGCATTATGTCAGTGCGTTCGGCGGCAAATATCATTGGTTCGGTGGTGGGATTGTTGCTGGCTCAGATTATTTTTGTGCTAGTTGATGATACTCGACAGCAATATATGATCCTCGGCGGGGTAAGCGGCATCTTGATCGTTATTGCCATAGCTGTGTGCGTCGTTGGTACCTACGGTCAGTACCGTCCGGTGATGCGTCAACAGCCCGAGCTATCTCCCCATACGCTTGGACGACAGCTGCATCAGGTCTTCCAAAATAGTGCCTTTCGCTGGGTGATGGGCCTGTATCTATGTTCTTGGGTGGGTGTGCAGGTAACCGCCGCTATGCTGCCCTTTTTTGTTACTGACTGGATGAATTTGGGCGAACAGCACTTTACTCAGATGGCCATTGCCGTCCAGGGGAGTTCGGTGGCGCTATTGCCTTTTTGGCTCTGGGTGACTAAACGCACTAGCAAGCAGATGGTGTACTTTGCAGGAGCCCCCCTGGCGCTGATTGGTGTCGGTTGTCTGGGGCTGGTGCAGCCCGGTCAGGTCGCCATGATGTATATCGTCGGTGTCGTAATTGGTGGAGGGCTGTCTACCTTTTACTTGGTACCCTTTGCCATGCTGCCCGATGTGATTGATGACGAGGAGTTACGGACGGGGGAACGCCAGGAGGGCATGTTTATTAGTCTGATGGTGTTTTTGCAAAAAATGGGAGTTGCGATCGCAATTTTTCTGTCAGGCTGGATGCTCGACTGGGCCGGTCAAATTAGCTTAGATAGCCGACTTTTAGTGATTCGACTACTCGCCAGCGCTGTTCCCAGTCTGTTAATCTTTGGCGGGCTTTATTGTGTCTATCGCTATCCATTAACCCGTCGCGCCCACCATCGCATTCGCCTGCAGCTAGAACGCAATCGCAAACAACCCCAACGCAATGAGTCTTGAGTTATGCAAACCACTGCCGAGTACTACTGCGCCTACTGTGGTGAACCTAGCACCACCTTTATTGACATTAGCAGTGGGCTCACCCAGCAATATGTTGAAGATTGTCAAGTCTGTTGTCGACCCAACATTCTGTACATCACCATTGACGAAGAGACCCTAGATGTCGACATTCAAACCGACTGCGAAGATCGTTGATCCATGTCGGTCCCATATCGATATCCCGTTTTTCCGTTGGTTGGTACCGGGTAGCAAGATAAATTCGAATGAATATCAGATTGTTGTGTAGCTATTATTAATGTCACATTGGCGGATCTGGCTTCTGGCTTACGCAACGTTGACGATCTCTTTACCCAGCTGGTGACGGCTGAAACCCATAAGCATAAGAACAGCCTTACCAGAGTCTCTAATTGGATCCAACGGTTGAAACCAAAACCATCTCCACATCTGCCATTGTTCGGCGTGATGTCAGTGGCAGCGGGCTAACTGACGCATCTCTAAGCGGTATAGCCGAACAAACTATCCAAGTAGAGACTATTGACATGGGGTTTATTGACGCCATTTTGTAACAAAAATAGAGAGAGAGCAGCCTGCATCATGCGTTCCTGGCTCCACAGTTCATGGGTATTTAAATAGTCCTGAATGGATAGGTGTAGAGACTCGGGAATTTCTACCATAAGGCTGACAGTAGCTGTGGCTGGAGGCATTGATCCTAAATCTCCTTCAAGATGTAAGCATGACAAACCAGAGTCCAATCATTCATTCCTTGCTAACGAAGATAACAGCGGCATTCTAGAAGCTGCGCAAGGACAAAATGATGAGGTTACTCAGTGAGTGGAGTTTTATTGTGCAGGAGCCGATAGAAATTGACAATGGCCCTGACTCTTCAGATTTTTTCAACAACATTTTGCAGGGTACGGAGTGATCGAGGTTAAGGCCTGGTTTTCGTTATATATAGTTACTTAAACGTGCCGTTTTCGATGGCGTTGAAGTTTTCCCCAGAATGGGTGAATCTCTATAGTTTTGGTAGCGACCTGGGGAGAACTAATACCAAGGTGTGGAAAACCTGAGGAAACTCCTGGGGAAAACGACCCATCTTGTGAAGAAATAAATACTTTTGAAATGTAGGTTTTTTGTGGCATTGGTAAACGGTGGAAAGCCTTGTAGGAGTTAGCTTTTAGCTCGATTAGTAAGCTATGGCTACTGAGTTGATTTTAAAGACTTTAACGTTCGTAGATCGGCTTAGCGATGCGATCGCACCAATACGACAAAGAATATCGCTGTAGTTCAGGCCGAGCTTAGTCGAGCTTTTTGTACTTCTGAGAATTTTCCGGCTAGCCAACAGTAGACAGAAAGAAAGCCTCTGACAGGACTGTCAGAGGCCATATCTGTAGTGTTTAAACTTTATGCTTTATGCCAAAGAAGCCCCATCTGTTGGCAGAGGCTGTGAGATTTTTAATCGACTATATTATTCTCTAGGCTGCACAGCCAAACAAACTATCTAAGTAGAGACTATTCACACAAGGTTGATTGACCCCATTTTGCATCAAAAAGAGAGAAAGTGCGGCCTGCATCATTCGCTCCTGACTCCATAGTTCATGGGTATTTAAATACTCCTGAATTGACACATACAGGTCTTCAGGAATCTCTACCATAAGGCTGACAGTCGTCGGAGTTGCAGTAGCTGGAGTCATAGATCGAACGCCTCTTTGAATCGTAAACACAACAAACTAGGGCCTAGCGTGGATACCTGCCCTAGCGCTGCTAACGGTGTGTTTAACAGCCTTGGAAACACAGAGCAAGGACGGATTGACTAGGTCACCTGATGGAGTGGAGCTTTATTGTGCAGGAGGCGACAACAATTAGCAATGCCTCCCATTCTTTAGAATTTTCTAATTCGAAATCTGGAGCCACGAGACCAAGAGGGTTAAGACACTATTTTCGTTACATTCCGTTACATATAAAGACTGATCCCCAGACTAATTAGTTTTCCACAGAATCCCTGTATCCATTTAATCTAGATGGCAACCTGGGGAGAACTTATCTCAGCCTGTGGAAAACCTGAGGAAAGACCTGGGGAAACGATACTTTATTGTTAAGAAATGTAAAATAGTGTATTTACCTAGGCCTTCCCTCGGAGTGCGAAGTCTAGATAGCCTGATATCAGGCTCTTTCAGAAGAAAATAACGGCTTAACTGCCCCTTAACCATGCACTCAGTTGATCGATAAGCAATCGTTTTACTTCCAATGAGATTTTTTGATCTTCGTCTCAAGGTTTGCTCATATATGCATTGTTAAATGCTCCTACTTATTGTGCTTGGCTAGAAATCGATCAAGCTGGTTAGCGAAGGCTTCGCGATCTCGATTACTCATTGCTGGTGGGCCACCAGTTTCCACACCGCTACTGCGCAGTGAGTCCATAAAGTTACGCATAGATAGCCGCTCTCGAATATTTCCTGCGTCGTAAAATTCTCCCCTGGGATTGAGAGCATATCCGCTTTTCTCAATCACGTTTGCCGCTAAGGGAATATCCGCTGTAATTACTAGGTCACTGGGTTCCATCTGCTGCACGATGTAGTTATCTGCCACATCTAACCCTGAGCGCACCTGTACTGACTCAATGTAGGTCGAAGCTGGGATTTGAAGCGGTGCATTAGCGACCAGTGTGAGACGAATCTGTAGGCGTTTAGCGGCTCGATACAGAATCTCTTTGATGACGTTAGGGCAGGCATCTGCATCAACCCAAATTTGCATAGAGCGGCTGTTTGAATAGTGATTGCATGGATAAAGAGCACTAGGTACTCAAACCCAGTTTAGGTAAGCTACGGCTTATAGGCATCACAAATTTTTCAAACTTCTACACAAATAAGAAACCCTCCATGGACACTAATGGTTCATGGAAGGTTTCGGTTTAGATATAAGGAGTAGGTGATAAGGGGGCTGTCTACTTAGATGTAGAAGATATAGAGTTGGATATAAGGAGTTATGCAATAGTGTGTCTATGTATTAACTGTATGTTGAGATAGAACGGATAGAGCTATGTGAGAGTCAAATCTACGGTCTGTTTACAAAGCCGTCAATTTTTCCTGGATTGTGCGAATGATCACAGACGTGTAGCCGCTATGTCTAATTTGAAACAAGCTAATCTAGAAAAATAGCTCCACGACTTTTCAAATTAAGCTTATCGGTATCCGTAAGCCCTTCATTCCTGCCAAAGACTGTTCTAGTGATATCAGCTTCGGTGAGAACAGCTCCAGTAAGAATCGCTCCAGTAAGAATCGCTCCAGTAAGATCGGCTCCAGTAAAGTCGGCTTCTGTAAGATTTGTTTGTCTAAGATCAATATCTTGAAGGTTAGTGTTGGTAAGGTCGGCCTGTTTGAGATCTAGTTGCTGATTGCTGTTGTGATCATGGATGAGATTGCGGGCAAGGTCACGGGCGAGATCTAAGGCCCGGTAGCTGTTGCGATCGCGATCGTGGTCGCGATTTATATCGAGTGCGCGGGTGAGATCTCGGTCGAGGATGCGGGTAAGATTGCGGACCTGCTTAAGGTGGCTGTTGTTATGGGCACGGCTGAGGATGCGGGTACTGTTGAGAGCCCGATCGCGGTTGTGAGCGATCGCGGTAGCGATGTCGCGGTAACTATTGATGTGACTATAGCTGTCGATATCGTGGGCGATGGCGATGGCAATGTCGCGAGCAATATCGATATCGCGAGTGGTACTTTTACTGGCTAATTTTAGGGTTTGTACTAATCGCATTTTTCGAACACCCGTAGTGGTAATGTCAGCATAATAGACAGCTTTGACCGCGTTGCTGCCGATGGCTTCTAACTCACCTGAGTAGAAGATTTCTTGCAGCTTTTGTAGTCCCTCCGGCGAACCAGTTAAAACAATTTTAATAGTCTCTTCCTTACAAAAGGCAACATTAATGGAGCTATCTCCCGTCTTCTTTTGTAGGAGCCTTGCAATTGTCCCAACTTCCAATTGTGTTTTGCTATTAATTTCACCCCTAAGGGCAAAACTGAGGTACTCCTGTGACGTTTTTGATTTCTGAGTGATAATTTTCCCAAGTAATAATTCCAGCCTTCTAAGACCTGGTCCAAATGGATTTTCAACCCAGCTCAAAAGTGCCTTACTGCGGCTACTTCGGGGTGCTGAATATCCCGGATTATTACTTTGGGGTAGCTGAATCGCAACGATAAGTTCGTCGAATGGCGCAGATGGCAGCGCATTTAACGTTTGGATAAGTCGTAATCGATCGGCTGATGATACTCTGAGGCTTGTTTCAGGAACTGGTGTTGAATCCACCATGGCCAAGGACGCTGTAGAACGTAGATGAAATTTCTTACATCATATACACATAAACGATAATTGATTGCAGGTAGGAAGACGAAAAAGTTAGCTGGATACTATTTCCATATATTCAAAAATTAATAGGTAATACAGGTACTGTTGCTGTGTACTGCTGTTGCACATATCCAAATTTTGTATCTTTTCACTGAGATTGCCACCACTCCCAACCTAGGCTCTAACCACTCAAAATTTCGGCCTGCAGAGTGCTGCTATCCGTCATTTATCTTTGTGCAATAAGTTAGAAGATAAGCTGTTGTGCTCGCTGATATTACTAGCCTGTTTCAGGTGTCGAGCTGCGGCCAAGCGAGCAGTTTTTTTGCTGTTATTACCTCTATTAGATACATGTCTATTGAGAATTAGGGATGTATCTGATTAAGGATCATTCTTAGCCGGTCATAATCGTCTTTCAACAGAGTTCCTACCGTCCGTCCAGCCTGTACTAACCAATCTCGATCAAACTGCCGCAGCTGATACACCTCTCGAATAGCTGCGGCCACCAAACTTTCACTCGGTACGTTGCTCACCTGTAGCAATGTCCGCAAAAAATCTAGCTCATCCGTAAACTCGATTACCTCATCCGTGGCACACCGATACACTGCTTGATGTACCTGAGGGGGTCTCGGTGGTAAATGTTGATAACAGCGTCCGTCAAATTCTTTACGATTAGCAGACGGCACCGTTTGAAATCCAACAATCGCCACTCGAAACTCTGTTTTGAGCATTGCAAAAATCTGAGGCTGCTGCTGTCGCAGATCCTCTAATGACATCCCTAACGCCCGTGCTCGATGCACAGAGTCAATGGGACTAGTGGTGGCATGGTAAACCACCCCGTAGATCTGATTATTTGCTTCCTCATCAAACGACTTGACCCAACTGCCAAAGGGCGGCATTGCCGGAAAACTTAAATCTTCAGGCTCAAGGCATTGGGCCAAAAACTCAGTCGTTGCTGTTTCAATTACCTCAGCAATATGGGCTGGATTGCGATCGCGTTGAGCCAGCTGTGGTAATGGAAGACGCATAGCTACACAGTACAAACGTCTTTAGTACGCTAGCACCATTTTTAAAAATCATACGAAATTATGCGAAGAGAGCCTCTATTTTTTCTTGCCGCGCTTAGGCTTGACCACTTCAATATCCGACATCCTAAAAGTCACTAGCTTATCCCAGTTACCTCCTTCAAACAGCACAGCTACTTTCCCATCCGTAATTCGCTGTACCAAGCCCTGAAAACCGTAGTATGTATCGTTTACATTAGTCACTTTGATAGGAGAACCGGGCAAAATTATCATCGGCTGTCACTTACGCTAGAGTTTCAACTACTAGTCTAATACTCTGTTAGATCTAAAAAGCAGGCTTTCCATTCACTGAAATAGAATTGCCCTGAACGAAGTCGAAGCCAGTTTTCCTAAAACTTTAGTCGATGCTGATAGTTCGCTACTGACTCTACGATGCCAATGCCAATAAAGTTCGTTAGCAATGACGATCGCCCATAGCTCATCCACGGTAGCGGAATGCCTGTGATCGGAGCTAGACCCATGGTCATTCCGATATTAACCACCACCTGAAACACAATCATTGAGAGAACTCCAATCGCCAGCAGCGACCCAAAGTTATCCTTGGCATTTTGGGCAATGATAATCAGTCGCAGACAGATAAACCAAAAGACTAGCACCATGGCCAAAGCTCCCATAAATCCTAATTCTTCGCCGAGAGCAGAGAAAATAAAATCTGTATGCTGTTCAGGAATAAAGCTCAGCTGGGTTTGGGTGCCATGGAATAATCCGCGTCCCCATAGCTGCCCTGAACCAATAGCAATACGTGACTGAATTAGGTGATAACCACCCCCTAAGGGGTCTTGTTCAGGATTTAAGAACAGAGTAAGGCGATCGCGTTGATAGTCTTGTAGTAAGCCCCACATTAATTCACCAAGTTTGCCAGCAATAGAGTTGATGACGACGATGATCAATGTGCTGTACCACCGGAGCGGCAACGTCATCCAAGCAATAACTCCAGCCAGCAGTACCCACCCAATCCACACAGGAATCGACAGAGTGAATATAATTGCGGCCACAATAGGGGATACCAATAGCACCAGCCAGCCTGGGTTCATATTGCTCCAATAGAGCATCCCCAGCACAATGGCTCCAAATACCAGCGATGTTCCCAGGTCAGGTTGTAAAAAGATCAGTGCCCACGGGACAGCCGTAATCGCAAGTGCCTTGAGTAAACCACCCAGGGTAGTCGATTCCCGATCTTTTAGAGTTGCGGCTAAGGTAATGATGATGCCAATTTTGGCAAATTCTGAGGGTTGAATATTAAAACCGCCGATGCTGATCCAGCTTTGGGCTCCGTTGCCGACGGTACCGATCAGCATGACGGCAACTAAAGAGACGTTGGTAATGAGATAAATAATCCAGCGCCATTCCAGAAGAGACTCGTAGCGGTTGCGGGCTAGCCAAAGACATAGAGCCACACCCACCACACACATGACCACATGATTCCAGGCTAGGTCAGTTTCCCCGGTATACAATCTTGTGCTAGCAATTAACAGGCTCGAAAACAGCGTGATGCCAATCGGAAAAAACAGCAGTAGCCAGTCAATGCCGCGCCAGGGATGCAGCCATCGATAAAACCATTTGCCTAGAAACGTGGCTTGAGCCATAAAAGCAAGAAATTGAAAAAGATTAATGTGTATATGAAAGTGTTCGTATAAAACACTCTCACAACGGATGGATTATCTACGTTAAGGCTGCAATTGAAACCTTAGCTGCTACCTGCTGAGAGATTTTAGTTAAGGCTGCAGCTGCAGCTGACTTGGGCTGGGCTAACACAATGGGTTTTCCCTCATCCCCACCAGCGCGTACCGGCATTTCTAATGGCACACAGCCTAGGAGAGGTACGCCTAATGCTTCGGCTGCTTTAGCACCGCCTCCGGAGCCAAAAATATCGTAGTTTTTGTCGGGCATATCGGGGGGAATGAAATAACTCATATTTTCGACGATGCCCAGCACCCTTACATTTAGCTGCTCAAACATTTTTAAGCCGCGCCTTGCATCAGAGAGAGCCACATCCTGAGGTGTAGTTACAATCACTACTCCAGCCATCGGTACTGCCTGGGCCATCGTTAATTGCGCATCGCCTGTCCCAGGGGGCATATCCACAATCAAATAGTCCAGGTCTCCCCACTGTACCTGGTACAAAAACTGTCTGATGATGCCGTTTAGCATGGGGCCGCGCCAAACTACGGGCTGATCAGGGTCGATCAAAAAACCCATGGAAACAAGCCGAACGCCATGGTTAAACGCTGGCTCTAGTTCCTGTTGGCCATCTGCTCCATCTCTGACAACGACGTTGCCGTCTTTTACCCCCATCATCATGGGGGCATTGGGGCCGTAGATGTCGGCATCAAGCAGGCCCACTTTGGCTCCTGCCTTTGCCAAGGCCACGGCAAGGTTGACAGCTACGGTGCTTTTACCTACGCCACCCTTGCCACTGGATACGGCTAAAATGTTCTTGACATTGTCGATACCTTGTTGAGCGGGCAGGGATGACTTTTGTTGAGGTGTTTCGGCTGTTACTTCTACCGCAACAGAGGTCACACCTGGCAATGCTTTAACAGCTTTTTCGCAGTCTTCAACGATAAATTCTTTGAGAGGGCAGGCTGGTGTGGTAAGCACGAGGGTAAGGCTCACCTGACCATCGTCAATGGCCACGTTACGAATCATGTTGAGCTCTACTAGGCTTTTTTGCAGCTCAGGGTCTTGAACGGGGCGCAGCGCGTCCAGAATTGCCTCAGTTGTCGGCATCATGTTTGTGAAAGACGGGTATGAACGGACAGTTTAAATGTGAATAAACAAATTAAAAATCTTTACTGTTTATTCTAAGACGTTATGCCCGGTGCCATACCAGCCTGGTTTTTAATGGTTTAGCTAAAGATGTCTCGATATTGATTGGGTACAATGCCGGATGTTGTGGCCTGCTCAGCAGCTTGGGCTAGGGCCGCTGCTACTCTAGCGGCATAGGGCTGTAAAAAGGACCAGGCTACTGGTGATAACCAGCCTTTGAGTTCGATGGAATAAGAAATTTGGGTGCCGCAGAGGGCTGATTCCAGCCGATAGATTGCTCGTTCTTCTAATCCGGGGACTGGAAAAATCCGCAGACTGATACATTCACCAGGGAGTACGCTTTCCACAAAGATTTTGATGGGAACGGGTACCCAATGGGCAAATACTCGATAGATAAGTCCAGGTTTGGCCTGTTGGCCATTAGGGGCATTGGTGGCGGTAATCAGTGGATGCCAAGAGGCTAGACCTGCGAGATCGTTTATTTTTTGCCAAAGTACTTCTATGGAGGCTGTGCTGCTAGCCTGATAATGCTTTTCTAGTATCCGCTGATTCCGCCGAATGAGGGTTGATTGGCTGACGGGCTTAGGAATGCGATAGCGGAAACGCTGTTTGAGTGACTGAAACCAGAGTCGAAACATAGTGCGCCTAAGGTTTTCCAGATTAATCGCTATTGCCCTGGGTGACAATTATTGCCCTCCCGTAAAGGGTTGATGCTGATTGCAAAGGGACTGGTTAATGGGAAAACCATGTAATTTTCTATATTGAAAGGCATTTTAACCTTGAGTTAACATTGCGCCTATTTGCTAACTCAAGGACAAAGTTGAAAACACTGACGTCACACAGCTTTGGGCTTTTGTCAAGGATTGTCACACTGTGTGTCAACTTGGTTAAAAATATCTCAAGTCGTGGTTCATTATCATTAGTGGACGCTGCCTTTGAACCTGCAGGTCTCTAATATTTTTAGAGGCAGGGTTGCTCCAATACTTTAATCTAAATTTTTTTGTTTCTTTAGCTCTAGCTTGCCATGGTCACCGCTTCTACGCAGAATTCTACGCAGAAGGTATATAGTCCGGCTGCTCCTCCTAGTGACTCTCGCGAACGCGTGAGCGCAGGATTTAAAGGTCTTCAGGATCGTATATGCCAGAAGCTAGCTGAGGTTGATGGTGGCGGTCAGTTTGTGGAAGATCAGTGGACCCGTGCTGATGGAGGGGGTGGTCGTTCACGGGTGATGAAACAGGGCGATGTTTTTGAGCAGGGTGGTGTTAACTTCTCTGAAGTTTGGGGTGATCGATTGCCTCCCTCTATTTTGATGCAGCGTCCCGAGGCTGAGGGGCATGGTTTTTATGCCACTGGTACCTCGATGGTGTTGCATCCTCGTAATCCTTATATACCAACCGTTCATCTCAACTATCGTTACTTTGAGGCTGGTCCAGTTTGGTGGTTTGGTGGTGGGATCGATCTGACGCCGTACTATCCCTTTGAAGAAGATGTGGCGCAGTTCCACCGGACCTTAAAGGAAGCGTGCGATCGCAACCATCCCGAGTATTACAACACCTTCAAACACTGGTGTGATGAGTACTTCTATCTTAAGCATCGTCAGGAGACCCGTGGTGTTGGGGGGGTGTTTTTTGATTATCAAGACGGTACTGGTGAGTTGTATCGTGGTCCCAAACCCGAGGGTCCTGCTGCTCAGCACAGTCAGAAAGTGGGTCGGCCTGCCCAACGTAGTTGGGAAGATTTGTTTAAGTTTGCCATTGACTGTGGTGATGCATTCTTGCCCTCCTATGTACCTATTGTTGAGAAACGGCGCAATACCAAATATGGAGAGCATCAGCGTAACTTTCAGCTCTATCGTCGTGGTCGTTACGTTGAATTCAATCTTGTCTATGATCGCGGAACAATTTTTGGTTTGCAAACCAACGGTCGTACCGAGTCTATCTTGATGTCGTTACCACCTATGGTGCGTTGGGAATATAGCTATACACCTGAGGCAGGAACCCCTGAAGCTAAGCTTTATGATATTTTTCTAAAGCCACAAGATTGGGTCAATTGGAGCGCTTGAAAAAATGTGACAAAGCTTCCGCAAGGGGATTTTAAGGCTAAGTTAAGCTTCATGAATAACGTTTGTCCTTGATTAGTTTGTCAGCCTAAATATCAGTTTGATTGCAGCTATAATTTCAGCATTTCTTCTGATATCTGGAACTACATGAGGGATTTTCTCATCAATAGATAGATGGAGTGAGAGAGCAAGCTTATTTCATTAGTCTTAGGTATGATGAGGTGCGTAAATATCCTGATAGAGTGTGCATCTTTGTGCATACTGGTTTGCCCACTATTCCGACCATATTGTATTTGTGCTTAGTTGATGTGTTGAATGTCAATTGAAATCCGCAATTTGTCGTAAGCATTGATATTTCGACTCTTTCTCCTGATTGCACGGGCATTATGGTACTTAGGAGTATAGGTTAGAGCTTATGCTCATCAGGCATTAGACAGTTAGATAGTCAGATATGAAGGGCTGGTTACTATGGATCAAAGAGTCGTCACTGCTCCCGAAGGCAAGCATACTATCGTTGTCTTTTCACCCCAAGGGCGGCTAGACATTACTACAGCTTGGCAGTTTCGCCTCAAGCTACAAGAATGTATTGTCAACACAACTCCCCATATCATTGTCAATCTTGGCCAGGTTAATTTTATTGATAGCTCTGGATTGACCTCTCTAGTAGCGGGGATGCGGGATGCCGATAAGCTGCAAGGTAGCTTTAAGCTGTGTAATGTCCATCCAGAATCCAAGCTAGTCTTTGAGGTGACCATGATGGATTCTGTGTTTGCTATTTACGACAGCGAAGAACAAGCGATTGAGGCGGCACCTGAGCCAATAATTTTCTAAGTTGGTCCTTTAATTGCTTTAATCCCTACGCCACGTTAAAAACATAATCTATCTGTGCCCAGACCTTGGCGGCGTTTACGTTCCTTGGTGTGAGCATTTAGTCTGAGAAATTCGAATAGATGGAGGGCACTTTAGGCTGATGTCTTTAGGCTGATGTGGTTTGTCAGCCAGCAGCGACTAAATCAATTTATCTATGAGATAGGCGACTAATTTAGTTAAGGTGGTAGGAGCATTCATCGCGAAAATTTGATTTGGCCTGGGTTGTACGATTCTTGGCAAAAGGTCGTCCCCAGTAGAAAATAGTGTCTAGCATTTTATTATCCCCACCTGTGACTAATCTCCGTACGGTTTCCGATACCAAGCGAGCCTTCTATAACTACCATTCTCGTCCCATCAACTCTCTGTACCGACGGGTGGTTGAGGAGCTGATGGTGGAGATGCATCTTCTGTCAGTAAATGTTGACTTTGTCTATAATCCCCTCTACGCCATCGGTGTGGTAACTAGCTTTGACCGATTTATGGTGGGATATGAACCGGAGTCAGATAAAGAATCAATTTTTTCGGCTATTTGTAGATCCGTAGGAGGTGATGCTCAGCAATATCGTCAGGATGCTGATGCATTAAAGGCTGCTATCTCAAATCTGTCCCTGAGTGATCTGAACACTCAAATTGCTAACGCTAAGGCTACGGGGGGTGATGGCCTGCAAGGCAAGCTGCATATGGTAGCTAATCAAGCCAGTACTAAGTACACTCGGCTGATGGCTGTGGGGCTCTACACCTTGTTTGAAGTTGTCGATGCCACATCTTTGGATGATAAAGACAAGCGTGAGGAAATGCTTAAAACCGCTGCTGAACTGTTGGCCTTGCCCTCTGACAAAGTTGATAAGGATCTAGAACTCTATCGGAGTAACTTGGACAAAATGGCCCAGGCTCAGGAAGTCATGAAAGATATTTTGGAAGCTGAGCGTAAAAAGCGTGAGCAGCGTGCTCAGGCTAAGACCGAAGCGACCGCTTCTGAAGAGGCTGCTTCTGAAAAACCTACGGATGCTCCCGCTGACGCGACTGAATCAGAATCCTAAAACTGCTATTCTGCAGCTGTTACCCAGTAGAGGTAATACTCCTCGTCCTGCCAGGCTTTTTTAAACGCTTGGATCGGTTCGATAGCTAACCCCGGTGTCGGCTCTTTAAGCTTTCTATGAAGCACCAGCAGAATTTTGGGGTGTTCGAGGATGAGATCATTTATCTGTCGGATTATATCTTGCTGACTGACTTCGTTGCGCTTGCCCTTAAAGAACAGAGTGTAACTACCGATAGCCTGACGCTCTGGAAAGTAAAAGGGCCGGTTAAAGTAGCCGCTCAATGATGCCATCTGGGCATCGCGGCTAGCCACGATAAATTCGTCTTGTAAGTTGGCTTGACGCATGTAGGTAGCAGCGGCGCGGCTGGCGGAATACGGAATGTTTAAGTCCATTACAAACAAAAATACTCCGCTTAAAAAATGAACCGTTAACATGATGGCAAACATGCGGTTGAACCAATGGCTAGCTCTTTGTTGCCATTTTTCAAGAGGTACGACGTACTGGGTAATAGCTGTTGTGGATGCATAGTGCTTAGTTAGCCATAGGGTGGCGATAAGAATGAGGTAAAAGTTGCCAAAATGCCGAATAGCGCTGGGCATAAACTTGGTATAGGTAAAGGCTAAAATGATGCCGTTACTCAGCAGGTAAAACGCCAGTGGATAAGGCTTTTTAACAAGCTTTAGGATCGCCAGTAGGCAGGTGATAACAGTGATAGCTGCACATATCGATAGGTCTAGATAAGCCCTACCGTTAGGAATGATGACGTAGTAGCCGCCAAATACTCGGCCTATGGCTCTAAGTAGATGACGTATGTCTAATCCTGTGACATACGCTTCTAAAGCCTGATTAGCGACATCGTTGGGGGGGATTATGAAATAGAAGGCGATCGCATACCCGACTATGATGAGCCCGCCGCTAAGGATGATATCTAACCAGTTACGGCGGAGTTTAGCGTTAAACAACAGTTCTAAACCTAGGGTTAGAGCCAGGGCGATCGCAATTAAAAATGCATACACATTACTATTGGCCAACAGCACAAGCAAACCGGCCAATGGCCAGTAGGCTCGCTGTCGCTGGGGCCATAGGGCACAAATAGCAAATAGCAGCAGCATCGCCACGGCGTAATTGCGAGCAATCAGCAGATGTTCATAAAACGGCAGATAGCCAAAGGTGAATAGCCACTTTTGCCATTGATTAAAGGGACTGTATCGCCAAATCAACAACACTGACCCCATAGCTAGCAGCCAGTGAAATACCTGCATAGCTATGGGATGACCAAATAGGTGATATAGCGCCGCTACCAATAGGTGCCACAGACCTGGATGTGCTCGGTCGTAGTGGATATTCTCAACTAAGGCCCCCCAAGAGGGACTGTCCCGTGCAATCAGCCACACATTCATCTCATCACGCCACATGCTGTGGTTGAGGGCACCTATCAAACCCACTACGGCGATGATGATAAGGGCGGTCCATTGTGAGTTGTAGAGGGTGATCAGCCAGCGAGGTAAACGAAGCGTCATGGATTGCGAGACTTGGGGGCGCAATCGATCATACTGCTTGGCGGCTATTGTGCGGCTGTGGTTACCGGTGTGGTCACTACGCAGGTATTAGGGGCAAGCCAAAAATTAGCTGTCTCAACAACGGTGCAAGATTTAATGCGAGTTTGTAAGGCGCTGGCTGTGCTCTGTCTCATGCGTGCAACTGTAGCCTCAGTTAGAGGCTGATAGTTATTGGCCCAGTATCGATGGTGGGCTAGATAGTTGGGTGAAAAGGCCGCTTTGTTGACCAGCCAAAAATCTACACCATAGCTATCACCAAAGGCTTTTAACGTAGCTTGATCGCTAGTGTAATGGGCCTCTAACAGATCTGCTGCTCGCTGTCGCATGGGTTGGTAGTAGCCCAGATGAAATGGAGTGGCATATTCTGGAGCGATGAGTGTAGAGCGTTTGGCAAAGATCGGAATATTGTCGGCTTCGTAGTCGATGGAGGCAACCAGCGTGTTCTGGGGCTGGGTTTGTAAATACTCGTAAACGGGTGTTTCTTGCCCTCTTATGTATAGGGTTTTGGGAAAGTTCTTAAGCAGTAGCGGATAGTAAAAAAATAGTGGTGTGACGACGATTAATACCGCTAGTGGAGCGACGAACTTAGGGTTTTTAGTGTGTTTGCAAATTGTCTCTAAGAGCGCGGCCCAGGCGATGGCGGCTAGAATTGGCACGATTACCATAATGCAATGGCTGGTATAACGCCCAGGCATATGTAACTTAAAGGCTTGGGCATAGGCAGCTGTAAACCATACCAGACTGACTAAAAGCAGTTTGCTAAAAATATGAATGGAGGGGAGCACGGCTTTTAGCCCCGAAAATAGGTTACTCCGCTGCATTGGTATCAAAAATAGAGCCCCAGCTAAGCTGACGGGGGTAAAGAGCGTTCGTTTAAGAATGGCTCCGTGCCCCCCAAATAAGACTAGCCAGTAGCGAGAGAGTCCTGCTCTAAAAAAGGCATGACGACCCGTGGGCTGAAATTCTGGCATGGTATGGGCCTGGGCCATGGTCACCACTGGGCCAAACTGCTGGGCCAGCAGATAGGTGGGCAAAATGCATAGGACTGTTAAGGTGAGGGCTGCGATCGCAACTTGGATGCGACCTCGATCAACCGCCATCCAAGGCCGGTACCATTTCACCCGCAGGGTTGACCAATCCACCCCATGGGCTATGTACAGTGTTGTCGCCACCAGTGCCACTGGCGGATAAAACAACGCCAACAGTCCTAAAAAAACTAAGCTCTTTCCCCACTGCCGCCGCACAAAATAAAATAGCAGTGGAATCAACAACGGATAGATAAATGCTCGCGGCGACGCTGATACCAAATCATCGTTACACCAGAGATGCTGGCTGAGCATGACCGATGCCATCGCCCCAGCCATAGGTACCGGAAAGATCGCCAGAGTCAACCCGTAGTAATAACCAGCGGCAACCATCCCCAGGATCATCGGTAAAACTTTAGCTAACCACTCAGGCTGTAGCTGCAAACTACTAGCAACGCGATAAAACAGCTTGTAGCCCATCGGGGCAATAGACTGTAAGTAGTCGGCAATCAAATCGTTGGGAAAGGCCTTAGCATCTTGAAAGCGCTCCATCCAAAACAAATAATGGCGGGCATCATCTTGGATGACGTAGCTGGCTGAGAAACCTTTTTTCATGGCTAGATAGCCATAGACAAAGGCAAAAAGAAGGCTCAATATTAGCCCTAGGCTCCACTGGAGACCCTTTTGACGATGAGAGACTGGCTGCGGCCCAAATAATCTAGCCAGCATGGATTAAGGGACTAAAGAACAAATGAAACATCGCGTTCGTACAAAAAATTGCCAACTGTGTGAGCAAACCTCAGCTGTGCTATATCGAGTCAGGTACCAGAAAATGGTCACAAACTGGTCATTTGTCTGTGCCACCTGTTGGCCAACTCTGGATAAAGACAGCACCCATTATGTTTACGGCGGTACTTGGAAAACCAAAAAACGTGGATAAGAGGATTTTACGGAGGCTACGATTTGGTCTCGTACCAATAGCTAATTCATCAGGTTAAGTGCCAAATCCATATGCTTTGCCAGAGAACATACGGATACTATTGAGAACGAATGCGCACCAGGTGAGTTTGTTCGATCTGTCCTAGGGAGTCATAGGATTGGGGCAGTGTCGGTAACTCGCTATCCTCAATCCAAAGGTAGTCATCGGAGCCAACCTGTCCCAAGTTTTGCAGCTTCTCCCCAGGATTTGGTGTATAAAACCTCAGCAAGGTACTCCGTTTGCTATTGAGACCAGGAGAAAAATCCACGGACTCAGTTTGCAGAATGGGCTGAATATCATCCCGAATTAACAGCGCTTTCATTTCGGGATTAATATTGCCCAAATCAGCCGTTCCCCAAGCAATAGTTAAACTTATCCAGTGTCCCAGCAGCAATAGGATGAGCCAGCTGGTCAGGATGCTTTGCTGCCTGGGTTTAGATGTCCGAAACCACAGCATGCCAGCTCCAATCCAACCTAGCCCCAGACCTAAGGCAATGGGAGCGTAATTGCGAACGTCATTACCGGGAAGAATTTCTGTGGTCAATACTAGGCAAGCTGTCACCGTTAGCACTGTCCCCAGGCACACCAGTAACCCATTCAAGACAGGCAGCAGGCGGTTTATGGCGATCTGGGGCGAGGACTGAACTAACCTCTCCATGGCATACCCTGTTAGCAAGGCGAGAAAAGGATACGTAGGGATGGCGTAATGGGGCAATTTAGTCGACGCAAAACTCAGTAGGCCCAGATACAGGAATGGATAGAGCAGCAATAACGATATCTGAGGCTGGCGTAGGTACCTCAACTTAGCCTTTGCCCTTATCAGCCCCATCACTAGCAAAACAACTGCTCCCAGGGCAAAAAAGATCCATAGGAAGTCATTCACCAACAGATTGAATAGATAAAACAGCGGAGACTTGACTCGATCCGTGCTCAGCCCTTGATTCACTGGAAAATTGATCACTGAGTTGATCACAGCCATGTCATAGCGTCGCCAACAGAGCCAGAGCCAGATTGCTGTTGGTATTAGGCCTACAATTCCTCCCAAGTAAAGGCTCCGTTGTTTTAGATGGTCCTTTCCCGACAGTAGTAAATAGGGCAGTAAGCAGGCCATGGGTAACGCTGCCAGCGCACTGCGGATAAGTACTGTGATTCCTAACGTTACGCCTGCACCAAAATAGAGCCAGTTTTTTTGCAGATCCTGGCGATCCTCTTTAGTGTCGGTTGCTAGTAACAGCCAGGTGGCCATCAAAATTAGCCCTGTAAATAGAACATCTGGTGTAGCTAAACGACTGTACTGTAGCCAGAGAGGAGCCACACCCAAGGAGAGTGCGCCCAAAAGTGCGGCGATCGGAGACATTAGACGGCGACCGATGGCATATGTGAGCCAGATGCAGCCCAGGCTCGCAAGTACGCTTGGCAGCCGTACAGCTACCTCATGACGTCCTAATATCTGAATAAATAAAGCTACAACCCAATAGGGACCAGGTGTTTTGTGATGTGGTGTTGCCCAAGGATGGACCCAGTCCCCTGAATCCACAATCACCCTGGCACGACGGGCATATAGCCCTTCGTCGTGGGCCATAAGACTCTGGTGATCAAGGTCAAAAAAACCGACGAATAGTAGAGGCACCATCCATAGGAAGAGGATCAGCCAGTGCCAGCGCCTTGCTTTGACCAGAGCTTGAGTTATTTGATTGAGCCAGCCAGGTCCCAATTGCCAGCGGGTCATGGGGAGAGGAATATGATAGGGCGTAGCTATTGTGCCACTGTCTTGGTTGAACTGTCTTGGTTGAATTGTTGTGGTTGATCAGGTGAATGATTCCTTGCTGTCAGACCGTTCTAGTCCTGTGATTAAAACAGCTAAAGCAGCTTCCCTAGATGGGCTGGGGCTAATGCTAGTGGCTTGTTTATTGTACCTGTGGCGGTTGGGAATGCTGCCCCTACGCGACTGGGATGAGGGCACCATTGCTGCTGTTGCCCGAGGTATGACCGTCAGCGGTGATTGGATTTATCCCACACTCTACGGTGGACCATATCTAAATAAGCCCCCCTTGGTTGAGTGGTTAATGGCTACCGGCTATCTGGGAGGTGTCTCAGAGTGGACATCACGCCTACTGCCAGCGCTGGTGAGTGCGTTGGCAGTACCGCTGCTCTATGGAGTGGGTCGAGAAGTATTTCATCAACGACGTCCGGCGCTACTGTCGGCGGGGGTGTTCTTAACGCTTTTACCAGTGGTGCGTCATGGTCGGTTAGCCATGCGAGATGGGGTGGCGGTGACGCTATTTTTGCTGTTGTTGCTATGCGGCCTGAAGTCGCTCAAGAAGCCTGTATATGCTCTTGGTATCGGTATTTGTTTAGGTTTAATTGCCCTGACCAAAGGGATTTTAGTAATTTTGCTGGGGCTAATTGCTCTGGTGTTTTTTGCTGTGCAGACAGTGTGGAAGACTCGGAAAAGTGCAGAATGGACGCTACTACGGAACCCTTACCTGTGGCTAGGATTTGCTCTAGGCAGTTTGCCGGTTTTGCTTTGGTATGGCGCTCAACTTCTGCGCTATGGAGATGTTTACTGGCAGGGACACTTTGTTTCTCAGTCGTTTGATCGGGTGACCTCAGCGATTGAAGAGCATCAGCAGCCTCCCTGGTACTACCTGCTAGAGCTACTGAAATATAGCTGGCCCTGGCTGATGTTTTGGCCAGGGGGTATGGTTCTAGCTTGGCGACAGCGAAATCGTTCTTGGGGGCAGCTAGTTCTAACGGGTACCGGTATTTATCTGGGGGCCATATCCCTTATGGGTACCAAACTGCCGTGGTATATTATGCCGCTATATCCGTTTGTGGCTTTGGCGATTGGGGCCTACTTACACCAGTGCTGGCACAGACCACCGCGTTGGGCTGTGGGCCTATTGATGTTGATCAGTGTAGTTGCCCTAGGTGGTGGTATATATTTAGGGATTGTTGATCAGCAACCTACGCTGATTGCTATCGGGATTGTATTGGGGCTA
>JBCDFI010000023.1:0-22114 GCA_039178155.1 Cyanobacteria bacterium P01_H01_bin.105 | reverse complement strand
CTATCTAACCAAAGCACTGCCAAAACAGTATTGCCCTAGGCAGACTGCAGCTATTTATGTATCGATAAAAAGTGATGTTCTACTCCATGATAACGGACGTTACTTTTTTGTTTTCCTAAAAACCCTATCCTCTAATTTTCCTAATATTGCTATTAATGGATTTGGCCTTATCAACTATTACAAGATGGGGTCCTATGGGCGCAGAATCTATACCCTAAAAAATCTTAAAATTGGACAAAAAATTCCCACTGATAGAAAGAACAGGCTATTAATCTATGATGTGCCTTTAGCGCGGCAAAAGATGCGTGGATGGGGTAACTGTATTCAGATTGAATCGGATATTTCAAAACTTAGACCTGCGGATAATCAGTGGGCACTGATGCCGTACTGCATGCATCCTAAAATTTACGATTTATTTGATCAAGACAGTATTGAGACACTGCGTCATAGTGATCGTAAAATACGTCTTTTCTTTGCAGGCAGCATTGATAAAACCGTCTACTCTGGCAGAGGATTTTGGCGAAAACAGGGGTTTGACTTAATGCCACGGGCTAAAATTATAGCTACCATCCAAACTGGATTGAGCGATAGGATCTCACCTGTAGCAAACCAGCAAGACCTAACGTCATTATTCCAGTCAGGCACTCATAAAAAAGTCGTATTGGTCAATAGTAAAAGGTTCTATATCCCTCAAAAAAAGTGGTTGTCGCTACTATCAGGCTGTGATTTCTTTATTTGTCCACCGGGGATTGATATGCCTCTTTGTCACAATGCGATTGAATCCATGGCGGTCGGCACCATCCCACTAATAAACTATCCCCACTGGTTTTCGCCAGGACTCAAAGATTTACATAACTGTGTCACCTATAAGACCGAAGCAGAGCTGCTCACAAAAATAAATCTGATTCTTTCTATGCCTGACGAGCAGATTTCTGACATGAGAAAAAATGTTATTAACTATTATCAGAAATATCTAGATTTTGATACCTTTTATCAGCAGCTGATCAACTCTCAACATCAGCAAACTACTTTATTTTTTAATACAGGTAATCGAGATATTCTCAAGCAAATCACTCCCCAGTCAGTAATCTGGGGCTAACGTTGCGATAGTCTGCGCTCTGCTCTTTCTTTAGCTGTTTTTTCCCAATATCAGGGCTTACAATAAGCGTAGTGATTAATGTGGTTGTGTGGTTGCTGCAACGGGTCGTCCAACGACAATTAAATTTTTAAAGTCGCCCACATCCCAGGCGTGGGTCGAGCAGGCATTGGCAAACCTAGACGAGGTCATGTTGGACCATTCCCACTGTGAGCGTAAGGCCGCAGGGATTGCCATTAAGCTGATGTTTTTGTATCCCGGAGATGAGGCCTTGGTGGCAGCACTGACGGATATCGCTCAAGAGGAGCTAAGTCACTTTAAACAAGTCAACCAGTGGTTAGAACGTCGGGGAGTAGCGTTGCGGTCCCTGGCCGCTGGCCCTTACGGTTCGAAGTTGCGCAAACATGTTCGGCCTAACGATCCTGAGCGTAAGTTAGACCTGTTGCTGGTTTCAGCCCTGATCGAAGCTCGCAGCCATGAACGTCTTGGCCTATTAGGAGAACACTGCCCAGATCCAGAGCTGGCCAAATTTTACCGGAGCCTGATGGCGTCTGAAGCTCGCCACTATGGAGCCTACTGGGTACTGGCTACGAATGAATTTGGTACTGAGGTGGTGACACCTCGACTAGACACGCTGGCGACTGCCGAGAGCGAAATTTTGGCGACGCTACATCCGGCACCAAGGGTCCATAGTTAGTTACATCGGCTGTTACACACATTAAATGCACACATCCTTCAAATCTTTTATTATTCGCGACTGGCAGCCTGCTGACCGAGAAGCCGCTGCTGCTCTAATTGGTCAAGTTCTGACTCACTATGGCCTAGGTTGGGAGCCTGAGGGGGCCGATATTGATGTGGTACAGGTGGAAACCTATTATCAAAAAGGCGAGTTTTGGGTAGTAGAGCAGCAGGGAACGATTGTGGGAACGGCGGCCTACCATCCGATTGAGCGGGGGGAGCAGGCCGTCGAGGTTCGTAAGATGTATCTGCTGCCAGAGGCCAGGGGTCAGGGGCTGGGTCGATTTTTGTTAGGGCAGCTGGAGGGCGCGATCGCAGATCGAGGATTTAAAGAAATCTGGCTCGAAACCGCCACGGTGCTAAAAGAAGCTGTGCGTATGTACGAAACCTCAGGCTATTTACCTGAAACCGGTGTCGAAACCACCCGCTGCGACAAGGTTTACAAAAAACATCTTGCCCCCACGAGAGGGGCTAATATTGTCGACAAGTCGCTATAATCAGGCGGGCTAAATCCTATTGCTGACTTCTAGTCACTAGGGCAAGGCCGTGCTTCTACTGTTTATTTAATCAACGTCCTGTGATAGCAGTCTATCCCGGTAGCTTTGATCCAGTTACCTTGGGCCATCTGGATATCATTACCCGCAGCAGCGGTCTCTATGACCATGTGATTGTGGTCGTGTCCCGTAACCCCATGAAAAATCCGATGTTTTCCATTGAGGAGAGGCTATTTCAGATTCGGCAGGCGACGGCACATTTACCCAATGTAGAAATCGATAGTTTTAATGGCCTGACGGTCAACTATGCCCATAAACGCCAAGCCAAAGTCTTGATTCGGGGTTTACGTGTACTATCAGACTTTGAGAAAGAACTGCAGATGGCCCATACTAATAAAACCCTTGCAGATGATTTGGAGACCGTCTTTTTAGCGACGTCTACTGAATACGGCTTTTTAAGCAGTAGTCTAGTAAAAGAGATTGCAAGGTTTGGCGGAGCTATCGGTCATCTTGTTCCTGATCATGTTGCCCAAGATATTCAGAAATGGTACGGCAAGAACCTCCCCTAAACGATCCTAGGTTAATCAACGATCCTAGGTTAAATGGACAGGCTGGACAGGCCGATGATGTCCTTTCTCAGCAGCAGATTGGCAAAGCAGCCCCTGCGCCCGTAGCGGGGTTTGATATCCAAGATGCCCTCAATCAAATTGAAGAGACCGTGCTGGATAGTCCTCGTCTGCCGGTGATGGGCCGCACGATGATCAATGAGGACGATCTGCTCGATCAGCTAGACGCTGTACGTCTAAATTTGCCAAGCGCATTTCAGGAGTCTCAACAGCTCTTAGAACAGCGTGATGAAATCCTTGACGATGCTGAGCGATATGCGCAAAACGTAATCACCACTGCGGAAAAGAAGGCAGCCGCTATTCTTAATGAGACGTCAATTTTACGACAGGCTGAACAACAGGCTCAGCAGCTACGCCTACAGGTAGAGCAGGAATGTGCGGCGATGCGATCGCAAATCATGCTAGAAATCGAGCAGCTACAATCTCAAACCAAGCAAGAATGCGACGAGCTGCGCAAAAGCGCCATTACCGAATGCCATGCCATTCAGACCGATGCTGATACCTATGCAGACCAGGTATTGCAGCGTATGGAGACCCAGTTTAGCGAAATGCTAGGTGTGATTAGCAACGGTCGCCAGCAGCTCTACGAACGCCAACAGCGGGCTCGACAGACCACCACACCTCCAGCCGCTGCACCCACTGGGGATGCCGCCTCTTCTAATCCCCTCAGTCGTCGTCCTTTGTCCCAGCGACCGCTGACCCAACAGTCCTACATCCAGCCGCCGCAAAAGCCTCAGCCCCCATCGCGTCCCCAGCAATCGCGCCCACCTCGTAATAAGTTTTGAGTTGTAACTAACCCATGATTGGCTATCTCAAAGGGGTGTTGGCCGATATTCAACGACTCAATAATGGTCGTGTGATCATTACCGTCGATGTCCAGGGCCTTGGCTACGAGTTACAGGTAACGGCTCGCGTGATGGGCACTCTGCCTCCCATCGGAGACTCAGTTCAGATTTTTACCCATCTGCAAAATCGAGACGACCAGCCAGTGCTGTTTGGTTTTAGCTC
This sequence comes from Cyanobacteria bacterium P01_H01_bin.105, assembly GCA_039178155.1. GTDB lineage: Bacteria > Cyanobacteriota > Cyanobacteriia > Phormidesmidales > Phormidesmidaceae > Leptothoe. The sequence goes on along the minus strand of JBCDFI010000023.1, from coordinate 18,152 downwards.
ACGAGCCGAACGTGATGTCTTTCGCCTAGCTATCAGCGTCAGTGGTATTGGTCCCCAAATGGGTATGGCGCTGCTCGATACCCTGAATCTAAATGATTTTGTTCAGGCTGTGGTATCTGGCAACGCTCGAATTTTGTCCCAAACCCCCGGTGTCGGCAAGAAAACTGCTGAGCGTATCATTTTAGAACTAAAGACGAAACTAGCTGAGTGGCGGCAGCAAGTCGGGCTGATTGCTGCTCCCGCAGCAGGTCCAGTATCCGTAGTGCAAGAAGACGTAGAAATGACGCTGCTCGCCCTAGGGTATTCCAACAATGAAATCACCAAGGCTCTGCAGGCCGTAGGTCAAAGCAAGGCCCTTAGCAAAACTGCTGATACCGAAGCCTGGATTCGCGAAGCCATTGCCTGGTTAAGCCAGTAGCGTCCTGGTTGCTGCCTTTAGAGGTTATCCGTCCGCATAAACCCTGAGCTTAAATCAAGCCTACCTGTATCAAAGGTTGTAACGAAAACATTAAGCTTGTGACGATACCTGATAGGTTGATTTAACACACTTTTTGTATCAAAAAATACTGTTTTTTGTAGACTGGAGTGGGGAAACCTGCATATACACCAACAGTTCTCGAACCATCAGTGACAGGAATTTATGAAACAAGTTATTGCAGTTATTCGATCTACCCAGCTAGATAAGGTCAAAGAAGCCCTGGTCAATGCGGGTATTGTGGGTATGACCGTCTCTAATGCCCGTGGATTTGGTCGTCAAAAAGGACAAACCCAAAAATATCGAGGTCAAACCTATAAGGTCGATTTTCTCCAAAAGATACGCTTAGAAGTCGCTGTTGCCGATAACAAAGTAGACCTCGTCGTTCAAACCATCACGGATGCTGCCCACACAGGCGAAATCGGCGATGGCAAGATTTTTATTCTGCCGATTGAAGCTGTGTATCGTATCCGCACAGGCGAGCGCGATGATGTGGCATTATCTAGCTCAGAGAGTTAGAAATTCAGGGACTCAGAACAACAGGCAACTCGACAATGAGGGCTGAGAGCACGCTGCCCTCAGCTAATGCCAACCATTTTTAAGGCCGCCTGCGCTGCTTTCTTCTCCGCATCTTGCTTTCGTCGTCCTGCGCCCTGGCCATAGAGCAGTCCTTTTACCCGCACTTCAGCCGTAAACTGTTTGGCATGATCAGGGCCGACAGCGGCAATAATTTTATAGGTAGGTACTTCACCAAGCTGGTCCAGTGACCAGCTTTGAAATCGGCTTTTGTAGTTAATGTGGATAGCCGTTTTGCTGACAGTATCGGCAACGCTGTCGAACATAGGGACAACATAGGCTCGCAATTTTTCAATATTTTGATCGCTGTCTAGAAAATAAGCTCCAATTAGAGCTTCAAATGTGCTGCATAATACTCGCTTACTATTGCGACTGTCGCTATTTTCTGCACCACGGCTCAGCCGTAAGTGCTTTTGCAAGTTAAGCTGGCTAGCAAAGTGACTGAGCTGATTTTCGTCAACTAGAGCCGCGCGGAGTGGCGTGAGTTCACCTTCAGGCCGTTCAGGGTAGCGCTGGTAGAGATATTCGCCACTTAAAAAAGTAAGGATGGCATCACCTAAAAATTCTAGTCTCTCGTTATCTTCGCACTCGTGTTCCTTGGCATAGGACTTGTGAGTAATGGCCAGCTGCCAAAGGGATTTATTGGTAAAGGTGGGTAGATCAAACGCGCTCATTCTCTTACCATAGCGTGGATTGTGGGCTCCACTAGCTTTAATCTGATGTTGCTCATTGAATGAATTATCGCCCGCTGATTTAGATCTTGTTTGACAGAGACAATTAGCATAGAAACAATAACAACTTTCTCATTCAGAGAGCTAAATCACCATCTTTTGGAATCTTGGCAACTTTTTTCAACAAGTGTATTAGTTGTTGTCTCTCTTCATCAGCCAGAACTTCCAAAAAATCGTTGTTTACCTCCGAAATAAGTTTAGGCAATTGTTTCGCTTTCTCACGGCCTTTGCTTGTTAAAAATATCAACACAGAACGACGGCTATTTGGATCAGGACGTCGTTCCACAAAACCGGCTTTAACCAGAGCGTCAACATTCCGACTAGTATGGTATTCCGGAAATTCCATAAGCCGACCTAATTCACGCTGGTTGATACCGTCTTTGTCACTCAACATTCGCAAATTTGCAAAGATCTTCAGATCAATATCGATTTCAGCTAATTTTTGCTTCATTCGGCTGTCCATCCGACGGGTTAACAACTGCAGAAGAAAGCCAAAGCTGGCTTGACGGTCACGCTGAGTTTTCGAGAGTTGAAGCATAAAAATCTACCTTCTGGCATTAGATATCTCCAAAACATAGCACTTGCAAAACTTGCAAAAAAATCACTTGCAATTACATCAATACTTGCATTTGCAATATTATCAAATGCAAGTATAATTTCCTCGGATATTCCTAAAGCTTGTCCTCAAATCGTTCAAGCCAGGAAGGTCCCATGCCATCTGACACGCTGGATTTATATCCACATAAGACTAATAAGGAGCTTGTTCATCAGTATGCAAACATTTTTTAACGTGATCACCTTGCCAGAAGGCGACGATACACAGGCATTGCAGGCTTGGGCAGCTGTTGGTGAGTTTAGGGTTAAGCAGCCTGGATTTTTGGGTTCTACGCTATATCGTAATCGCCACAATCCCAGAATGTTAATTAACAAGGGGCGTTATGACTCTGAAGAGTCCTTTCTGAATTCTGTGAAATCAGAAGAATTTAGACGTCTATCTCAGAAGCTGACTGACCTTGGGGTTAAAAGAATTGCAGGGCTGTACGATGAGGGCAGAGAATTTGGTGCGGGTGGAAACTAGACGAATCAAGAACTCTGTCTGTACTCAATTCAGACTGTTCAGCATCTCAATCAAAAATTAAACTTAAAAGCTGAACTTGTTTGAGTGCAACTTGCACAAATTCTTATGCAAGTTGCGTATTGCTTTATTAATTCCTGGCGAAGTCCCCCACAACGAGTTCAAAGCTACCCATGATGACCTTTTACCACAAAGCCAGTGGATCATCGATGTTGTTTTAACGACCGTGACTAGCTGGTACTGGATCTCTCCCTTCTCACGATTCTATTCTTGGATCTATGAGTCCAGCGCGCGACCTATGCAAATACAAAGTTGTCGCTGGTCAGATCACTGACATTGACATTCTGTAGTAGAACAGCATTTTCGCCACCCAGGTCAATCAGTGTGGACGTCCCTACTTGGGTGGCGGCCCCACCGGCTCCCAATACATCCGAAACATCATCAAAGATCGTGCCGAAATCAAGCCGATCATCAACGGTAGAGAAGTCGGTTACCACATCAAGATCAGTGTGACTACCAAATGCGAAGGTGTCGTTGCCAGCACCGCCGGTCAAGATGTCATTATCGCCACCCCCATTGAGAATGTCGTTGCCATTGCCACCAGTAATTTCATCATCACCCTGACCGCCATAGACCACTACATCACCTACAGCAGTCTGTACAAAACGATCGTTGCCAGCACCCAGACGAATATCGCCGATAAGAGTACCAGCGTTAAGAATATCGATGTTACCTAATGCACCATCGGCATCAATGGCAAAGCCGTTGCCGCCAGTAATGGTGCCATCGTTAAGAATCTGCCCATCAAAAATGACCCCGGCTTCAATTAAGATGCCTGCCTGCTGTTCCGATGCGATTACACCATTAAGTTCATTTGTAATGTCGCCGATAAATGTGGCTTCAGTGAGCCCTGAACCGACAAATAAACGAACGCCTGCAGGGACGTTGCCGTCGCCTCGACCCTGAATGAGACCGCTGTTGGTGATATCAGCGGATAGTTCCACATCATCAATGCCGTCATCACTGGTAGCACCCACCTGTACTGAAATACCGCTGCCAGAATTGCTTGCGCCCGCATCGATTACGCCCTGGCTCTGGTTGTTGACGGTGATATCGTCAGCGGTGCCATCGAGATACACCGTGCCATTGCGCTGGTTGCCGGTGCCTAAAATATCGCCTTGGTTCAGCAGGGTAACGTTGTCTCCGTCTAAGTTAACTGCGCGGCTACCTGAGTCAATTTGACCCGAGTTAACAATCTGTAGATCGTGATCGGCATTGCCAATGTAGAGACCGTTGCGAGGGCCAGAGATTTGCCCACCTAGACTGTTAGCAATCAGTCCGTCAAAGGCAACACCATCTTCTACAACTAGACCGCCCAAAAAGCCCACATTGACTTCGGAGGTAATGGTGCCCTGGTTGATAACTGAGCCGGTAATAGTGGCTTCTGGTTGACCAGAGCCGTTAAAGAATCGCAGGCCGCTGGAGCCGTTGGCTGCTACTCGAGCACCGCTGGCGAATACATCTGCTCCATCGCCACGTCCCTGGAGCAGGCCGCTGTTAAAGATATTGATATCCTCGCTGATGGCGTCTCCAGTGGCTCCGACTTGGACTGCGATCGCATCTCCTAAATTACCATCACCCGCATCGATCACCCCCTGACTCTGGTTGTTGACAGTAATATCATCGGCGGTGCCATCAAGATACACCGTGCCATTGCGCTGATTACCGGTGCCTAAAATATCGCCTCGATTGTTGAGGGTAACATTATCGCCGTCTAAGTTCACAGCGCGGCTGCCAGATTCAATTTGGCCTGAGTTAACAATCTGCAGGTCATGGTCAGCATTACCAATGTAGAGACCGTTACGAGGCCCAGAAATCAGGCCACTATTATCAATGCGACCATCAAAGGCGACGCCATCTTCCACGACTAGCCCTCCCAAAAAGCCCACATTAACTTCAGAGGTAATCGTGCCTCCATTTGTTACAGAGCCAGTAATAGTGGCTTCTGGTTGTCCCGACCCATTAAAAAATCGCAGACCGCTAGACCCATTGCCTGCCACCCGCGCACCGTTGGCAAATACATCAGGACCGTCACCGCGTCCCTGGAGCAGACCGCTGTTAACAATGTTGATGTCTTCGCTACTAGCATCCCCAGTCGCTCCTACCTGAACAGAAATGGCATCACCTAAATTGTCCTCACCAGCATCAATCACCCCTTGGCTTTGGTTGTCGACAGTAATATTATCGGCGGTGCCATCTAGGTATACCGTGCCATTACGTTGGTTGCCAGTACCGACAATATCGCTTTGATTCGTGAGGGTGACATTATCGCCATCCAAATTCACAGCGCGGCTCCCGGATTCGATTTGACCGGAATTAACAATGTTGAGTTCGTGATCAGCATTACCAATGTAGAGACCATTGCGTGGACCCGAAATCAGACCACTGTTGGTAATATCACCCTCAAAGGCAACGCCATCTTCCACCACTAGACCACCCAAAAAGCCCACATTAACTTCAGAGGTAATCGTGCCCTGGTTTGTCACTGAGCCGGTGACAGTCGCCTCAGGCTGACCCGACCCATTAAAAAATCGCAGACCGCTAGACCCATTGGCCGTCACCCGACCACCGCTGGCAAATACATCAGAACCGTCGCCACGTCCCTGAAATAGACCGGTATTAACAATATTGATATCTTCATTGATAAGGTCTCCGGCAGCACCCACCTGCACAGAAACAGCATCGCCAAGATTGCCTACACCCGCGTCAATAGTGCCCCGGTTATCCAATCCCAAGTCATCAACGGTGCCATCCACATATAGAGTGCCATTGCGCTGGTTGCCCGTTCCCAAAATATCGCCTGTGTTGAGAACAAAAATGCCATCGCCATCGCTGAGATCCACAGCACGACTATTAGATTGAATAGTGCCAAGATTTAATAATCGTAGATTGTCTCCAGTGGAACTGAGGCCGTTTAGATCTCCCGAAATCTCTCCTAGGTTTAGTACGACGGCATTATCACCACTTGCTTGAACAGCGGTATTGCCCAGGTCAAGAGCTGCAATCGATCCGTTAGGCAAAACTGCTAACAGTGCTTGATCGCCAGAAATATCGACCGCAGGTTGACCTACCGGCGCTTGAATATCATCGAGAATAACTTCAATCTCACCATTTTCAACAACGATAGGAGTAGTAAGTTCGTTTGCCATAACTAAGACCTCTAAGTTTGTTGTTTAATTTGTTGTCAGCAAGCAACAGAATTTGTTTCATCCGTATCGTAAACAGGCGATATCCGAACGCGCTTGAGGACTAGGACCTAAATTGACCATGGGTCTTAGGACCTAGAGAGAATTAAGCTACTTGAACTTAACAAATGTGAGAATGGCATAGGGAAAAACCTACTGTCATCTCATAACTTATTCAGCCAGTTCTCAGACATAACAAGACTCTCTAACAAGACTCTCATTCAAGCTAGCTAAATATTCGTTATCTCAACAGAAACGAAGACGACAAAAATCTTTTAAGCTTGAGTCATTGGCTCGGTATATAGCAGAAAAATAATTATCCAACACCCAGGACTTTCTCAGTAGACATTCATCTAGGGAAAAACACCTCACTTATACTTTAGGAGCTGTACAAGAAATGACTTAGGCGTTTTCTCGAAAAAACTATACCGGTCGTAGGCCCCTCTGGCCCCCCAAGTTTGGGTGGGATAAGAGTTAAAGCCCCGAAATTTGGGGGTTTGGAGGCCTGGATAGCTGGTAGCTTCTTTCCCAGAAATGTCCTTAGTAGTTTTAGTGCTTCTCCCCACTTCTGACGACGTTATAGGATACATCACAGTCATGGCAAGGTCACAAGGGCCCATTCGACTCTTACTGGCAGATGATGAAGACATTATCCGCTACGGGCTAAATGCAATTTTGCAATGCGAAACTGCCATCGAAGTAGTCGGAGAAGCCTGTAACGGTCAAGAAGCAGTGGCTCAGGCTCAGCGATTAATCCCAGACGTTGTGCTCATGGATATTGGTATGCCTGGTATGAACGGTGTCACCGCCACGGGCAAAATTTGTCAGGCACTTCCCAAGGTAAAAGTCTTGATCCTAACAACATCAACGGAGGATCGTCATTTACACGATGCTATTCAACAGGGAGCGGCAGGCTATCTGTTAAAGAATGTTCCACCAGAAGATTTTATTCATATTATTCAAAGTACCCACAAGGGCTATATGCAATTTGACCCTACCATGGGGCAAAAGCTACATCAACAGCTCAAGCCATCTACTCCCCATAACACCATCAATAATTGGAAAGGCGTAACGCCGAGAGAGCAAGAGGTGCTTCAGCTAATTGCAGCCGGTGCCAGTAACCGAGAGATCTCTCAGAGTCTACACATTTCTGAGAAAACGGTTAAAAATCATGTGAGTAATATTTTAAGTCGTGTCGGGTTAAGAGATCGCACACAGCTAGCGATTTGGGTCAATACAAGTAGCACAGAGGTGTTGCAACCTGCGTAAGTTCAGACCGTCCGTTATGATACGTTGGAATCTCTGGGCAAAATTTAGCATAGCCTTCTTTCTCGTTTGGCTGGTGGTGAGTGGTTCAACCATCGCGTTGCTCTCGCAACATTTGAATAATCATGCAGAACAGGCTGTGAGAGAACGAGCAAAAATTGTACTGACGGCTATGCAGGCCGTGCGCGACTATACTCGCGATCATGTGCAACCTCTGCTAAAAGAGAGTGAAGATATAGGTACTTTTATACAGGAGAGTATTCCTAACTTTTCTGCTCGAACGGTATTTGCTGATTTTCAGCAACAGGATGTACTCCTTGAAGATTTTTTGTACAAAGAGGCCACACCCAATCCCACTAACCTGAATGATTTAGCCGATGAATTTGAAGTCGATGTTTTTAGCCAGCTACAGCAGTATATAAAAGAAAACCGAAATGAACCACAGATACTCTCTGGATATCGCTTTTTAGATGGGAAAAAGCTTTTTTATTCAGCTCGACCGCTGATGATGACCGATGCTAGTTGTTTAGAGTGTCACGGCAGCGCTAAAAATGCTCCCCAATATCTGCTGGATATGTATGGCGATCGCAATGGCTTTAACTGGCAGCTCAATGATGTGGTAGCAGCCCAGATGGTATATGTGCCAGCCGATATGATTTTTAATCGGGGTCGTCAGAATCTTCTCACGGTGACAAAAACGCTCCTCGGTATTTTAGGAGCGTTTTTTGTGGTTATTAACCTGTTGCTATGGCGAATGGTTGTTAAACCCCTGAAAATTCTGACGGATACAGCGAAATTTGTGAGCAGCTGTCCTATTCAAGCGGGGCAGGAGACCTATCCTCAAGATCGGCTTCTAGAGAAATTAACCCGACGCCAGGATGAACCTGGCCAGCTGGCTCGCTCGTTTCAGTACATGATTTATGTGCTAGGCCAGCGAGAGCAGGATTTGCAGCTAGCGGTTCAAGAGCGGACGCAGTCGCTAGAGCAGGAGATGCGCGATCGCAAAACTGCCCAAGATGCCCTACAAACCTATTCCCATGCCATGAACCACGACCTGCGCAATCTGGTCATGGGCATTTCCAATCTGGTACAGGGGATGCTTTTCCGTGCGAAGGCCACCGCCGCTCCCCCCCCGCAGCCAGATTTGCCTATTGTCATGGAGCCCAAAGCCTTAACCATGATTCAGCAGAGTTGCGATCGCCAGCTCAACTTGATGAATTCCCTTATGGATGTGCGATCAGCAAACATTTGGCGCATATCGTTACAGTTGACCAGTGTGTATTTACAACAGCTAACCCAGGATCTAAAGGTTTTCTTTGAGACAAAGCAACTTATCTCTATAGGTAAGATAGATAATCAGATATCACCAGACTTACCCCCAATTTACGGAGATTTTAGTCAGCTTAGGCGAGTTTTTGAAAATCTGATTGAAAATGCCCTTAAGTACAATCCACAGGGTGTCAACATTACGCTGACCGCCAATATCTGTGAGGATAATCCAACCATGGTGAGCTGTTCAGTCATTGACAATGGTGTGGGTATCGAGCCTGCTAAAAGCCAAAATCTATTCGAGATATATGCCCGTGGAGACACCCAATGCTCAGTGGATGGCTATGGTTTGGGTCTTTATATTTGCCGACAAATCATTGAAGCCCACGGCGGCAGTATTGGTACTCAAATGTCTGCAGCAGGGGGTGCAGAATTTTGGTTTACCCTACCTATCATGGTCGCTCCACCCATGGCCTAGGCGTTGTTTGTCCATTATCGGGCTAAAGTACGTCCAGGAGATACCCATCCCCATAGTGGATAGTTGCCAAAGGTAACGTCTGTATATTTTTCTGCGGGGTGCTCTCGTAAAATATAAAGGCTCTCCTGAAACCGCATATTAATTGACTTTAGCCTATGGCTTCTGAAGATCCCAAACCTCAGCCTCTAGATTGGGGAGATAAAACAGATGAAGCATTGGTGCTGTCTCTACGTCAGGGGGACAAGTCTGCCCTCGCTGTTTTATACGACCGCTACTCGCGATTGGTCTACACTGTCGCATTTCGAGTTTTAAATAATGGTCCAGAAACGGAGGACTTGACCCAAGAAATTTTTCTTAATCTTTGGCAAAAACAAACCTATGACCCTACCCGTAGTTCCCTGAGCCGGTTTTTGAGTACCATAACCCGCAATCGGGCCATTGATAGGGTGAGATCGCGCAGTAATCGTCGTCGGATTCTCAAAGGGATGGTCCCCCAGACGGTGCCTGACTTTTCGATTCCTGTCGAGCAGGCCTCCCAGGGAGAACGGTCGCAGCGAGTGCGCGCGGCCCTACAAAATCTGCCTGAAAAGCAGCGAGAATTGCTATGGCTGGCTTATTTTCATGGATTTAGTCAATCCGAAATCGCTAGTCATACGAATATTCCTTTAGGGACTGTCAAGTCGCGAATGCGTCAGGGATTGCTCAAGTTGAAAGGAACCCTCCAAGATTTAGTTGACTAGCTACACCCCTCTTTTGATCGATTACCCATCTCTGTCCTATGGCTTCTGAGCGAAAATTAGATGAATTAGCCGCTGACTATGTTGCTGGCACTCTCTCAGCTGAAGAGGCTGATGAGTTCGCCCGACTAGTGGTTACGAACCCAGAACTACAGGCAGAGGTTAATCGTCTTGAAAAAACTATTGGCTTGGTCCTGGGTGAGCTACCGCTGATGACCCCGCCTCCAGGGTTACGGGATGCTGTACTCGCAGGCATTGACAGCCCCGCTAGCAGCCCTGTTGCTGACATCCCTGTTAGAACTAAAAGAGCTAAATCGTCATCCTTAGCTTGGATATTAGGGGCCTTAGCCGCCGGAGCAACGGTGCTATCCGGCATACTTGGACTGAGTAACCACCGATTACGGTTAGCCAATCAACAGCTCCAGAACGATCTGGTTGCAGCCATACCGGCACAGCAGGCTCAGCTAATTTTACAGCAGCCTGATACTCGCTTTTACGACTTTGAAGGGACTGATAGAGCTGCCGATTCATTTGGCAGCATGATTGTGGATACGGGTGGGTTGGAGGCTGCGATCGCATTTAAAAACCTTCCTCCCCTAGCCACCGATCAAACCTATGCCCTATGGGTTAACTATCAAGGCCAATACATTCCCTGCGGTAATATCCAACCGGGTCAGGACGGCACAGTTTTCGCCACCTTACCGATGCCACCGGTTTATCAATCTAGACCCTGGGTTCAAGACGTCATCGTAACGGTAGAGCCCGCTGACCTACCCGCTCAACCTACTGGTCCGATTGTAGCTACAACCATCTAGGGAAAAGGAATTTCATAATAAATCAAAAAACATTCATCCAAACCAAACCCTCATTCGTATTAATAGTCAAACGGATAAATTGTTGTTGATGCGGAGGTTAGTGTTAGGCATACCGAGGTTGCACCATTAAGTGTGTATCGGAAGAGATCTTTTTTCAATCTGCATATCATCCAAATAGGTTTCCAGCAGACTACAAAAAGATCAAATTTAATCTCATCCAATGCTAAACATTATTCGTATCTATAACTGAATGCCAATCATGTTCTTCCCCGACTTAACTTCTGAGTAAGCCATAGAACAGTCATCGCATTTCTGTTTTGAAGTTCTTTTCTCGATAAAACTTATCACAGCTATCTTGGCGCTCATGTTAGGGCTCAGTTTGCTGCGCTGAAATTTGATCGAGACTATTCTCTCGCTTTAGCTATCTCAACTTATAGGAGAATCTCCAATGAACGCTTTTCTAACTCTTCTTGTTAATCAGATTGTCGGCAGTCTATTTCAGGATGCACCCGAGATTGAGAATTTAGGTGACATCTTCATTGGTGGCAATAATAATGACAATCTTCAAGGTGGTGACCAAGATGACATCTTTATCGGTGGAAACGGCAATGACACGATTCTTGGTGGTGCAGGAACCGACGTAGTCTTTGCCGGTAGAGGTAATGATACTGTCGTGGGTCAAACAGGTGACGATGTAGCCTTCTTAGGCTCAGGCCACGACCGCTTTATTTGGAACAACGGCGATGGTAGCGACTTTATCGATGGCGGAGCAGGTTTTGACATAACCGAAGTCAACGGTGCTGACGGCCCCGGAGATGAATTCGAACTTATCCAGAAAAATGGTCAAGCTATTTTTAATCGGCTAAATCTCGGTCAGTTTACCCTCACTAACGAAAGTATTGAACAGTTTAAAATTAATGGCCAAGCAGGAGATGACTCCCTAACAGTGGGCGATCTCACGGGCAGCGATGTACAAAAAGTCTCCTTCTCTGGTGGGGCTGGCAATGACGTCTTGGATGCCCGTGAAAGCTCCACAGAAATCAGAGCTAAAGGCGGTAGCGGTAATGATCTACTACAAGGCGGGTCCGCTGCCGATACTTTCTTCGCCGGTGCTGACGATGATATTGTTGTAGGTCAGCGTGGCGATGATACGGCCAATCTGGGCAGCGGCGATGATCGCTTTATCTGGAATAACGGTGACGGTAGCGACTTTATCAACGGTGCCCATGGTTTTGACATAACCGAAGTTAACGGTGCTGATGGAGCTGGAGATGAATTTGAACTCACCCAAGAAAACGGTCAAGCCATCTTTAACCGTCTAAATCTAGGCCTGTTTACTCTAACTAACGAGAGCATTGAACAGTTTGAGATTAATGGTCAAGGGGGTGATGATTCTCTAACGGTAGGCGATCTCACTGGTAGCGATGTGCAAAAAGTTGTTTTCTCAGGTGGTGAGGGCAATGATGTTTTAGATGCCCGTGAAAGTTCGACCACCATTGAGGCTTTTGGTGGCGACGGCGATGATTTTCTCCTAGGTGGTTCTGCCGTAGACACCTTTTTTGCCGGAGCTGGGGACGACATTGTAGTAGGCCAGCGCGGCAATGATATAGCATACCTAGAGGATGGCGACGATCGCTTTATCTGGAATAATGGCGACGGCAGTGACTTTATCAATGGTGGTTTAGGCTTTGACGTTACACAAGTAAATGGAGCAGATGGCGCTGGCGATGAGTTTGATTTGCGTCAGGTTGATGGTCAGGCTATTTTCAATCGTCTAAATCTAGGTCTGTTTACCCTGACCAATGAAGGTATCGAGCAGTTCGAGATTAATGGTCAAGGGGGTGATGATTCATTTACTATCGGTGACTTAACCGGAAGCGAGGTGAAATCTGTTCTCTTCTCGGGTGGTGAGGGCAATGACTTTTTGAATGCCAGTGGTACCTCGACTCCGGTAACTGCTGACGGGGGGGATGGCGATGATATCCTTATCGGTGGTGCCGGAGATGACATCCTCATTGGTGGCGATGGGGCCGACCTGCTGATTGGCGGTGCCGGCAATAACATTCTCATCGGCGGTGATGGGGCCGACTTCTTTGGCTTTGATACCGGTGCTGTCTTTAATGCCGCTGATTTTGGCACCAACCAAATTCAAGGCTTTGAAACCATCGATAGCATTGTATTGGATGTCACTGTCTTTGCTGCACTAACTAGCGCAGTTGGAGGCACATTATCTGCTAGCGAATTTGCGGTGGTCAACAGCGCTGAAGAGGCTGCCTTGAGTGATGCCACTATTGTCTACGGTGCGAATACCGGGAACCTGTACTACAATCCCAATGGTGTAGAGGGTGGTTTTGGTAACGGTGCTCAGTTCGCAACGATTGAAGGCGCACCCACACTAGATGCTAATAGCTTTGTCATTCAGGCATAGTTGTCCTGAGTTCCGTAGATAAATGTAATAAGACTCCTAAGTAGGGCGATGCACTTTTCGTGTATCGCCCTACTTAGATTTTTGAGTAATTTCGGTCAATAATTTCTGCTTTGCTCCTTAATTAGTTTTTCGTCTTACACTTGGTTAAGTAATAGGCCACTGGCTGGCTATCACGTTAATTAAGGTGGTTATCTCCTAAATCAACAACGACAGTTATCTAATATATTGTTGTCGACCCAGCTACTTTTAGTGTGCTTTTCTGTATAAAAGAGCTTCAGTGTTTATGCTTATCTCAAGAGATGGTTTATTAAGACTTTATAGTCCTTGACAACCGTTATTCAGCTAAAGTACGAATTGTGATCATGGTTCTAACCTTTACTATAGATATGATCTAGAAAACATTTAAACGTTAGATATATAACAACCTGTTATGAGATGTGAGATTCAATTAGCTCCAGTCATCGGCTATGAGGGAATATCTATTGCAGGAAAAGTTCCACGAAGATGCCGAGATGACATTGAATTTTACAGCATCATTATTCACGCTCTACCAGATCTCATCTGGCTAAAAGCTCTAGATAGTATCTATTTAGCTTGCAATCATCGTTTCAAAGGTTTTTTGGGAGCTTCTGAGCAAGACATACTTGGCAAGACTGATTATGATTTTCTAAATACTAGATTGGCCGACTTGTTTCAAGAGCACGACCAGGAAGTCATCTTGCAAGCATCCCCATCAAAAAATGAAGAATGGGCCACATTTGCCAATGATGGACACTGCGAACTTCTAGAAATCAAGAGGCTTCCCATCTATGACGACAAAGGGAAGCTGATCGGCGTACTTGGCATTGGACACAATATTACTAACCGTCGAGAATCAGAGGGAAACCTTCAGAAAAGCGAGGAACGGTTTTCCCTTGCTATGCACAGAGCTAATGATGGGTTTTGGGACTGGAACCTGGAAACAAATCAAGTCTATTATTCACCGCGCTGGAAAAGCATGTTGGGGTATACCAATGATGAACTAACCGATGATTTAAGCACTTGGCACAGCTTAGTTCATCCAGATGATAAAGACGTAGTTTTGACAATGGTTCAAGATTATTTGGCCGGTAAAGTCGATTCCTTTGATGTCGAAATGCGTATGCAGCATAAAGCTGGACATGAAGTTTTTGTGCTATCCCGTGCGTTTCTTGTACACCGCGACTCTGATAAAAAAGCAGTTCGTCTGGTAGGCACCCACGTCGATATAACAGCCCGCAAGAAAGCAGAAGCATTGGATGATAAAAATGCTGAGATTTTAGAGATGATTGCCACTGGGAAACCAGCGTCAGAGATCTATCCAGAAATCGCATTAATGTATGAGGAACGCCATCCTGGACTGCGATGTTCAATGCTTGAACTAGAAGATGGGCGACTCATGCATGGAGGGGCTCCAAGCCTGCCAAAGGAATACTGCGATGCTGTTCATGGTCTAAAAAACGGTCCCAATGTAGGCTCATGTGGCACATCGACCTATACTGGCAAGCGTGTTCTTGTTGAGAATATTGAAACAGATCCAAAATGGGCAAAAATTAAACATGTGGCTCTTCCCCATGGGATGCGTTGCTGTTGGTCTGAGCCAATTAAAAGTTCTTCAGGTATCGTATTAGGTGCCTTTGGCATGTATTACAACTACCCCGCACTGCCAAATGAGGAAGAGTCAAACGATCTCAAATCTGCAGCAAGGTTAGCTGGAATCGTGATGGAGCGAGACCACGCCCAAAAGCGCATACGAGAATTAGCCTATATCGATGACTTAACAGGAATTGCTAATCGTGCTTACTTCTATCAGAATCTTGAAGCATCAATCAAACGGTCTGATCGAAATACATCTCGTTTGGGGCTACTTTATATCGATTTAGATAACTTCAAGAGTGTGAATGACAGTCTAGGGCATGATGTTGGCGATTTGCTGCTTCAAGAAATTGCCAAACGACTACAAAATATGGCGCGTGATATTGACTTTGTAGCTCGCCTTAGTGGTGATGAATTTTGTGTTCTTGTAAACGAGATAGACGATGACTATGCTGCCGCCCATGTTGCTCAACGCTGTCTTGACGTAATATCAAAGCCAGTCGAGTTATCAACGAGGAAATTCACTCCGGCCTGCAGTATCGGTATTGCCCACTATCCGGATGATGGGCAAGATCTCTCTACATTAATAAAAGCAGCCGACACTTCACTTTATGCTGCAAAGGAACGTGGAAAAAATCAATATACATTCTATAAGTCTGAGCTGACTCGGGAAGCAGAGTATCGGTTTCGTGTAGAGCAAAGTTTAAGGGAGGCGGTCGAAAAACAGCAGCTATCACTGGTCTATCAGCCCCAGGTTGAGATCCTCACGGGTAACATTATCGGTGTTGAGGCCTTATCACGCTGGAATCATCCCAAATTAGGTCAAGTTTCGCCTATTGAATTTATCGCTACAGCTGAAAGAATAGGTATGATTAAGCCCCTGACTGAATGGGTGTTAAAAACGGCCTGCAACCAAGCTGTTGCCTGGAAGCAGGCAGGGTTGCCTGCAATTCGTATGGCGGTTAATATCTCTCCAGTTCATTTTCTTGATAAGGATTTTGTCTCACTGATTAAGCGTGTTATTAATGAGACAGGGATGGTGCCATCAGAATTAGAGCTGGAGGTTACCGAAAGTGTTGTACAAACAGATCAACAGAATCTTTCAATTTTTCGAGAGTTAAAAGAGCTAGGTGTGTTGCTGGCAATTGATGATTTTGGGACAGGGTATTCATCATTTGCCTCTCTTAAACATCTTACGGTTGATTGTTTGAAAATTGATAGATACTTTATCCATGATATGCTCGCTGATAAAAAATCAAAGATTTTAATCGGCTCGATGATAGAAATGTGTCGCAATCTGGAGCACAAAATTGTTGCCGAGGGAGTCGAAACCGCAGAGCAATGTCAGACGCTACAAAAATTTGGTTGTGAAACGGCACAGGGATACTTTTTTAGCACCCCTATTGACTCTGATGAAGTCTTCAAGCTGCTGAATAGCAATGTGATTAATGGCAAGAGCATGTGGCCCTATGTCGTCACTTCTTGAGAAAAAAGCAAAAGGTGATGCGATCGCACCCTAAAACCACAAAAATTTCAGGCTACACAGCACAGACAATATCCAGCTTCTAATAGCGTACAGGCTAGCTTGTGAATTCTCGCTGTTACACGACAGCGACTCCAGCAACCATGGACAGAATCATAGGCGGCCTTGGCTCCGTAGATCTTGTGACTGTAAAAAAGCACTTTAACGCAGACTTAATCCTAACTAACGTACAATAGATCGATGCTTTTCCAGCGACGATCCACCTATTGTCTTAGATAGTCGTGTTAGATATCCCAAACTCACTGCTATAACTATGGAAAATCATGATGATTCTTGATAGCGATCCAGTTACGCAAGCAGTTTTTTATCCAAGGCCTGAACCACCGAATTATGTTTCCAAAGGAATAGCGACACTGACGTCGTCTGAGGGAGTTGAGATTGCTGGATACCTCCATGAAAGCAAAGCAAGTCATGTGCTTCTTATCCTATTTCATGGCAATGGTGAACTAGCAGCAGACTACGACGCTATCGTCTCAATGTACTTAGATTGTGGCATTTCGTGTTGGGTGGTAGATTATCGAGGCTATGGTCGAAGTACAGGTACACCCACATTTTCAACCATGCTGAGGGATGCAGAAGCTATTCTTGCAGACGTTCCACGCATTGGAGCAGCAATAAATCGAAACTTTAGTCAAATTATTGTTCTAGGACGTTCTCTAGGGAGTGCTTCTGCCATACACCTAGCTGCGATGGGGTCATCTTCGGTGAAGGGCCTTGTGCTTGATAGTGCATATGCTGATGGGCTTGCACTCATTGCAAGATTGGATGGGCCAAACATTCAGAAGGAGAATATATTTATATTTGAATCATTCGAGAACAAATGGAACGAGGAGCAATCCCTACCAAATCTCATTCGTCATAAGATTAAACGAAATCAGTTTGAAGACAATATTGATAAAATAAAGCGATGTCAGCTTCCTACATTAATTATTCATGGTACGGACGACTCAATTATCCCCCTAGCTGATGCGGTCTTTCTCTTCAAAGCTTGCCCCAGCAAAGATAAACAACTAGTAAAAGTCAGAGGTGCAGACCACAACAATCTGTTTTATGTTGGTTTTGCAGACTACAGTGCAGCCCTTAAAAACTACCTGGTTCGTTGCACTACTGTCTAGATGGCTATTAGGTTAAGAACTATCTGATTCAACTAGTTAACTTTTATGAGTCAATCAAACACAGGTAAATCTATGCGAGAGAGAATGCTGGCAGGTGAAAACTACATTGCCAGCGACCCTGAGCTTAGTAAAATGCATCTTCATGCTCAACAAATTTTACAGGTTTTCAATCACTCTCCTCCTAATGCTACTCAAGAACGGCAGACTCTACTCGAAGACTTGTTTGGGGTGCTTGGTTCAAACTCTGAAATCAAGCCACCATTTCGATGTGACTATGGTTCGCATATCTTTGCTGGAGAGAATTTATTTATCAATTACGATTGCGTAATTCTTGACTGCAACAACGTTCATCTGGGAGATCGCGTATTGCTCGGTCCAAAAGTGCAAATCTATACAGCAACCCATTCGCTCAATCCGGCTGAGCGCAAAGACGGCTGGGAATTTGCCTTACCGATTAAAATAGGCAATGACGTTTGGATTGGTGGCGGGGCTATTGTTTGTCCTGGCGTTACCATCGGCAATGGCTCCACCATTGGAGCCGGGAGTGTTGTAACACGGGACGTACCGTCAAAGGTATTGGCAGTCGGGAACCCGTGCCGAATTATTCGTAACCTGAGTGGTTAGAACAAACTCTTAGTTCTAACGCTTTATAGGTTGACAACTTTATGTATCAAAGAGTACACAGACTTCTTTGGTAACTGCCTACACTCATTTTGGTGTGATAAGGCTCAACGAAATGAAACCAATTGCTTTTTCGATGCTCGAGATCGCAACCCTAGGACTCG
>JBCDFI010000022.1:0-22403 GCA_039178155.1 Cyanobacteria bacterium P01_H01_bin.105 | reverse complement strand
TGTTTATGAGACCGGCAGGAAAGCCAGTAAGGAATTCCTTGAGCAGATGCCCATCATTTTTGATGACTACTTACCACAGTGGAATTATATTGCTCGACCTCAACAACTCTAAATACGGATATAATTTAATCCTCGTTCCTAGACGTTTATTGGTTGGTGCACAATTTTGTGCGTGTCCATTTCACGACAAAAGTTGTGCCTGCCGTGAAATTCGGTATTTTGAAACTGGAGATATCTTGGGCCCAGTTGTTATCCATTCGATATGTAGTCGAACCCTTTTCCAACAAGGGATAGACTACCCCCATCAGACGGAACCAGCGCCCATACTGAGTTATCTCTAACTGCGTTTAGGTGGGGTTACGGTGGGGTCGATTATATATATATCCTGGACTAGTTTTCTGCAAAAAAGATCAGAGCATAGAGCTATTTGTTGGGAAGCTCTTACGGCTGAATTCTGGCTGGATATTGGGCTTTGTGGATTTTTAGAATAGTTCTTGAGTTTAAACGTTTAACATTAGGATTATTTTTCAAGGAATTGATAAAAGTTAGCAGGTCATCATTATCTTGATAAATATATTCCAGCATCAGATCAAGCTCCCCAGTTGCAGATGCTACATAGCTAATATTTTCCATGGCGATTAGCTCGCTAATATGGGTTTCTAAAAAAATAGGATTAACGTCTAACTCAATATAGGCAACATTTTCATACTTAATCTTGCTTGTATTAATAAAGGCACTAATGGAAATAATTTTTTCGTCAATTAGGCGCTTAACTCGATAGCGGATGGTGGCCTCTGGAGCATCAATCGAACGGGCAATGTCGCTATAGGCAATCCGCCCATTTTGTTGCAGAAGCTTGATAATGTTGAGATCTAATTGATCAATTTCGTAGCCTTTAATCTCTTCAGTTAGCGAAATATTATCGGCTGTCATTATGCTGTTTTAGTTACTAAGAGGCTAGCTGATCTAATATACAGTTCACCCTGACAGGTTGCTTTGCTAAAAGCATCGGAATGATGAGGGGAATAACGCTATTTTTCAAAACCTTGTTGATTCCTTATATTCTGTAGATTTTTTACTGTATTCAGTAATCAGAGGTATTAGAATTTACGGTTTTACCTCTGGATGGACGGTAGAATTGTTTTCTAAGTAAGAGGTGTCTATCTCGAACTCAGAGCATTGACTCAGCTTTTTGCAGGCATTTTGATCGCAATTGGTTGTGGCGGTCGAATGAAATTGCAGGCTAGACAGTTTTGATAGGAGATTTTTAAAACACTCTTAAATCTTTGCTTAGTAAGGTTTGTAATATCTGGGGCATCCTTAAAGGGACAATCTGATATGAAACAGTCTGAAGCATTAACGATTAGTATTGGTGTGCTGGGTGGGATTGATGTTCTGCTGACTGCAACAATTATTCCCGTACCGGTTTGGGTTACGTTTACGGCATGGGCCTCTTTTTTTATTGTGGGTGGCGGTACCCGAGGGTTTGTTAAGTCCATTGCTTGCAATATTACGGGCATTATCATCGCCGCTTTGTCGCTATTGGCCATTGATCTGATTGGCAATAGTCCCATTGTTGCTGCCATTTGTGTGGGTATCGGCAGTGCAGCTATGGTACAGGCGTCAAAGCTGCCCTTTACCCATGGTATTACTCCAGCGATTGTTTGGGGCTTTTCTCAAACGGTGGGAACGGTTGCGGTTACGGGATTACCGGTGACAGCCGCGTTGCCGAATAATCCTATTTTAATTGCGATCGCAGCCATGATCTTAGGTGCAATTTTTGGCTATCTCTCCGAAGCCTGGGGTAAGGCCATGACCACGTCACCGGCCTAGCTCAATTCTCTTCACAGTTCAATCATCACGGGATCGTTTCTATGGCTTTGATTAAAAAGATTCCTGTTACCGTACTCACCGGGTATCTAGGAGCAGGTAAGACAACATTACTTAATCGCATTCTGACCGAAGAGCATGGCAAGCGGATTGCGGTGATCGTCAATGAATTTGGTGAAGTGGGCATCGACCACCAGCTCGTGATTGACGCCGATGAAGAAATTTTTGAGATGAATAACGGCTGCATCTGTTGCACCGTCAGAGGAGATTTGATTCGGATTATCGGAGATTTAATCGCGCGGGGCGATACCTTTGACCATTTAGTGATCGAAACCACCGGACTGGCCGATCCGGCTCCGGTAATTCAGTCCTTTTTTATGGACGAAGTGATGGTACGACAAACCACATTGGACGCGGTGGTTACTGTGGTTGATGCCAAGTATATTGGCCGTCACTGGGAAAGCGATGAAGCCCAGGAACAAATTGCCTTTGCCGATGTGGTATTGCTGAACAAAACCGATTTGGTCACGTCCGATGATCTAACGGCGTTGGAGCAAAAGGTGCGGGGGATGAATGCGATCGCAACCATCCATTCCACCCAAAACTGTGAGATTGCCTTAGATCAGCTGTTGGGTGTGCAGGCCTTCGACCTCAAAAATGCCTTGAGCATAGACCCCGAGTTCTTAGATGACATTGCCCACGAGCACGATAACTCTGTTTACTCCGTTGCCATCACCGAATCCGGTACGGTAGATAGCGATAAGCTCAACCGCTGGCTCTATCAGCTGATCCAGGCCAAAGGGGCCGACATTTTTCGCATGAAAGGCATTGTCGATGTAGATAATGCCGATCGGCGATTTGTGTTTCAAGGGGTACACATGACATTGGATGGACGCCCCGGCAAGCCTTGGCTCTCGGGAGAATCTCGTCGCAGCGAATTAGTGTTTATCGGTCGAAATCTAGATGAAGCAGAGCTGTTGGCTGGATTTCGAGACTGTTTGATAAAAACATATGCAGTCGTTTAATGCCCCTGACATGCCACTCTCTTTACATCGCTAACACCACAATTAGCTCATGAAACTACAACATACCCTTGGCGGGTTAGAAGGACTTGATCCCGTCAATTTTGAAACAGAAGTTTTTGTCGAACCTTGGGAACAGCGCATCTTTGGCATTCATACTGCCATGATGGCCCTTAGCAACCACCTGAGTGCATCGCTGCCCAACTATGAAATCGAAGAAGTACCCACCCAGTTCAAAAGCTTTTGGACCTGGGGTCATTTGCGTATGGGCGCTGAAGGCATGCATCCCTTTGAGTACTTCCAACTGCGCTATTACGAGAAATGGCTGGGCGGTATTTCCGGATTCTTTGTCGACGAAGGCTACATTACTCAATCAGAACTCGATGAACGCACGGCTCTCTTTTTAGCAGACACTGCGTCTGCAGAGCCTCCCATACCCAGCGATACAGCGACAGCCATCGATACCCAGGTGGTAAAATATTTAACCGAAGGAGACTCTCCCAAGCGACCATCGCCAGCCACACCCAAATTTGCCCTAGGCGACCAGGTAAGGATCAAAAATGTCCCTTCAGGAGAACACACCCGACTGCCGGGGCATATCCGAGGAAAAGTGGCCGAAGTGGTAAAAGTCTACGAGGGAGCCTTCACCTACTTTTTTCCCACATCAGATGGCTTAGGGACACCAATGCCCGTCTATAGCCTAGCCTTTAAGCCAGCCGACATTTGGGATGAGTCCCTGATAGATCCCAAATCGGTCTATTACAACGACATTTTTGAAGTATACATAGAGGCCCTTTAAAGGGAAAAAAGGAACACACAATGCCAAGTAATTATCCAGGATTTGGATATCCCGACAACCGAGAGACCCTGAGCGCAGCTAAGGTAAAAGCCTTAGAATCTCTCCTGATCGAAAAAGGAATTATCACCAGCAACACAGTAGATACCATTCTGGGTCATTTTGAAACCAAGATGGGACCCTTTAACGGCGCTAAGCTAGTGGCGCGGGCATGGGTTGACCCTGAGTTTAAACAGCTGTTACTGGCTGACTGTAATGCCGCCTGTCAGCAGATGGACTTTCCGGAGGGCATGTCCGGAGCCGAAGGGGAACACATGCGTATTGCCGAGAATACGCCCGAGGTACATAACGTGATTGTCTGTACCCTATGTTCGTGCTATCCCTGGCCCACCTTGGGACTGCCACCCTACTGGTTTAAAGATCCCACCTTTCGAGCCCGAGTCACCCGAGAACCTCGCGTTGTCTTGTCTGAATTTGGTGTAGAACTCGACGACTCGGTGGAGATTCGCATTTGGGATACCAGTGCTCAGATTCGCTGGTGGGTCTTGCCCATGCGCCCAGCCGGAACAGACGGCATGAGTGAAGCGGAGCTAGCTGACTTACTCACCCCAGAAGCGATGATGGGTGTCGCCACAGTGAAGGTTTAGACGATGTTTACCAAATTTGAACATTTTGCAGCAACAAGTTTGATGGGATCTGCTGAAGAGGCTCCGCCTCGTAAAGATGGCCATCTACAGTTTGACCGAGATTGGGAAAAGATGGCCTTTGGTGTGGCCATTGCCCTCTCAAAACAGGGTTACTATGAATGGGAAGATTTTCGTCAGACCCTGATCGAAACCATTGGTGAATGGGAAGCTACCCACGACTTGAACGATCCGGACTGGGACTATTACCAATGTTGGCTGACTGCATTGGAAAAGCTAGTCGTTGCAGCAGGGGTCATTGAAGCTGGTGAGTTAGATGCACAACTATCTCAGTTACTGAACTGTAAAGATACACCTGAGACATCTTAGTTTAGCCAGCCCCAATAATTTGGGGCTGCTTTAACAGATTCCTACACAGAACAACCTCGATCTATTGAGACCGAGGTTGTTTTTTCATAGTTACTTAGCAAACAAACTATCCAGATAAAGACTATTGATATGGGGTTTATTAACTCCATTTTGCAACAGAAATAAAGACAGTGCGGCTTGCATCATTCTCTCCTGGCTCCAGAGTTCATGAACATCTAAATAACTTTGAATCGATAGGTGCAGAGCTTCAGGAATTTCTACCATGAGGCTGACAGTCGCTTGATTTTTAATTGAAGTCATAATATTTATTGTTTCTTAAAGAAATAACGTCAACACACACCCAGCTCATCTCGCCTGATCATTGCCATCAATGCTACTGGCAATACTTAGAACACAGGTCAAAGAAAGCTAAACCCTGAGTCATTGGAAATTCATTGTGCAGGAGCCGCTGCCATTTCGCAACGACCGTCACGACCGACTATTTACTTACAAAAATTTTCGATTTACGGCGCAATCAGGGTTGTATCTACATTAACTTCATATGGCGTTACAAAACAAAACTGTTCCTCGCGACATTAGAGTTTTCCACAGAATCTACCCATTAACTAAGTTAGCGTCGTACCCTGGGGAAAATTCCTATCATCCTGGGGAAAAGCTGAGGAAAGTGCTGTGGAAAACATTGATTCCTATTAAGAAATATATGTTTAGTAAATTCATGCAGGCTTTGCTTAATTGCTGAGAAGTATTTCAGAATACAGACTTTAAGAAACAGTGCAGTGAGTGCTTAGAAACTCTAAAAAAACCTGTACTCTCGGTGACAAATTACGGCGATGGGTAAACACCGCCTGTACAGCCAATCCAGGTGTTAGCTGCTCGGGGAAAAGAGATATGAGCTGTCCGGTTTTTAGCTCTTCTTTTACATGAAAACTCAGCAGGCGGGCAATGCCGATGCCGTTTAAGGCTGCGTTTTTAAGGGCTTCACCACTGTCAGAGTTAAAGGAACCATTAACCGAAATTGTCTGCCAGGTGCTATTGATAAAAAACTCCCAGAGTAGGGGCTCTCCATTAAAGAGATAGCGCATGCAGTTATGTTTGACTAAATCTGCTGGCGTGGTGGGAGTACCATGATTTTTTAAATAATCGGGTGAGACACAGACAAGAAGTTGCGCCTGTCCCAAATGTCTGCGGATCAAACTAGAGTCTTCTAGATCGCCGAGACGAATGGCGACATCGATACCCTCAGCCACTAAATCCACCAGCCGCTCGGTTAATCGCAAATCTAACTGAATCTCTGGATACTGACTCAAAAAAACGGGAAGCAGCTGTACTAAAAACCGCTGACCAAAGTCGAGGGATGTACTGACTGTAAGTTTGCCTCGGGGCCGCCCTCCTGACACACTATCGTTGGCTTCGTCTAGTTCCTGCAGCAGTCGCGCCACGTGTTCATAGTAGGTGCTGCCCTCAGCCGTCAGACTCAGGGAGCGGGTGGTTCGCTGTAGTAGCCGTATGCCTAGCCGATCTTCTAGCTTAGCGACGCGTTTGCTAATGGCGGAAGGTGTAGTACCTAGGGTCCGGGCAGCTGCACTAAAGCTACTGGCTTCAACACTTTCAACAAAGGCAATGAGTTCGGGCAGTTGATTGAAGTTCAGCATTTGTTCCTGATAGGCATAGGTGATATGCCAAGACATGGTCTTCTCTTCTAGAAAAGCACAGATTAGGCTAAGACTAACCCGTTAGTGAGGTGCAATAACGATGAATGACAAGGTTGTCATTGTGACGGCGGCCAGCCGAGGTATTGGGGCAGGCTGTGCTAAGGAGCTAGCCGCTCAAGGGTATAAGGTTTCTCTATTGGCGCGCTCGGCCTCTGTTTTGGATCTAGCACAGGCACTTCGGGGCATCGGCCTTCAGGGTTCTCTCACGAGTACAGCGGATTTGGAGACCCTAGTACAAAATACTTTGGATAAATGGGGACGTATTGATGGGGTAGTCATGAGTTTTGGCGATCCGCCTCGTCCAGATTTGCTTGAGATTAGCGATCAGCTGTGGCTCGACAACTTTGAACTATTGTTTTTAAGTGTTGTCCGCTTAACTCGCTTGGTAACTGGCCCCATGCAGCAGAACGGCGGAGCCATTGTGACAATTTCTGCCTGTGATTCTCAAGAGCCATCTTTGGGAACACCGTTTACTGGAACACTGCGAGCTGCCATGGAAGGCTTTATTAAGCTCTATGCTAAACGCTACAGACAGGATCATATTCGCATCAACTCCGTTGCGCCCTTTTTTGTCGCTGATGACATGGCTGAACTAGAGGGTTGGGATGTGCCGGAGGACCTGATGTGGGGGCGTCCGGCCACCTATCAAGAATTGGCCAAAGCCGTGAGCTTTTTGCTGTCAGACGATGCCAAGTTTATTTCTGGCACTACCCTCAAAGTTGATGAGGCCCGGTCTATGGCGGTGTGAGACTGTTTTTTTACAGCTTTGATAGATCGATTGCAAACCATAGATACATCCGCTCCTCTGAATTTCGTACAGTGGTTATATTGAAACGCTTTTTACAATGCTCTCCCTATGACAATTCGCCAGCGCTCTCCGCACACTGAAGTGCAGGAGTTTTTTAAATTAGCCGTACCTCTGATTAGTGCCCAGGTGTCGCAGTCTGCTACCGGGTTTGTTGACACTATTATGATGGGCCGCTTGGGACCCGATGTACTTGCCGCTGGAGGTCTCGCGGCAATCATTTATATTGTGATTATGACCGCGTTTACTGGTGTGGTCATGGGTGTCAGCCCACTTGTAGCCGAGGCCTTTGGTGCGGGCAAGAAAGACCGTATCCAACAGATTGCTCGTCAGGGCTTGTGGTTAGCTTTGTTGGTGGCCATACCGGCTATGATGGTCACCGGACACTTGGGTGGGTGGATGCTTCGCACGGGGCAAGACCCGGTTATTGTTGAACTCACCGACACCTATTTGAAGATTATTCTCTGGAGTTTTTTGCCGATAGCTGGATTTACGGCTCTGCGCTCAACGGTCTCTGCGCTCTCTCAAACCAAACCCATCATGGTAATCATCATGGTAGGTACGTTGTTTAATATTGTTGGCAACTACGTTTTAGGGTTTGGTAAATTAGGCCTACCGACGATGGGATTATCCGGTCTGGCTCTGGCTACTGTGCTGGCATGGTGGGGAATGTTTATTGCCCTGGCTCTATATGTACGACTGCATCCCACCCTGCAAAAATTTCAGATTCTCCAGGCACTATATTGGCCCAAGCTGCGAATGCTTAAGCGGCTGGTGTGGGTCGGTGTTCCCATTGGGATTTTTTCGGCATTAGAGTCAGGCTTTTTTCTGATCATTATGCTGTGGATGGGTCGCTTGGGCACAGAGACGTTGGCTGCTCATCAGGTGGTTTTACAAACAATTGTTGTAGTGTTTATGGTACCGTTGGGAATCTCGTTTGCAACAACGGTACGCGTGGGCCAATGGTTTGGAAAACGTGACTTAGCTGGGATACAACAGGCCACTTGGGTAAGCATGAGTCTGACCACGGTTTCAATGTTGGTTGGTTCACTGGCATTTCTGTTATTTCCCAAACAGATTGTTGGTATTTATCTGGATGTAAACAGTCCTGAGAATGCAGAGATTGTGGCTTTGGCGATGCCGCTGTTGACCATTGCCGCCATCACCATGGTTCTGGATGGCTTACAAAAAGCTGTCTATGGAGCGCTCCAGGGTGTACAAGATACCCAAGTACCCATGGCACTAAATATAGTGGGTTTTTGGGGAGTGGGGCTATCGGTAAGCTACGGTCTGGGGTTTCATTTGGAGATGGGTAGTCGAGGCTTATGGATTGGGCAGTCCGTTGCGATCGCAACCGTAGCTCTTCTCTTTGGCTGGCGACTCTATCAGCTCATCGGCCGCCGCAAGCGCCATGTATTTTCTGCCTAACCTACACAGGCCGATGTTGTATCGATTTGCTACCCGTTTTATGATTAAACGATGCAAAAGCTTACCCTCACCCGACCCGACGACTGGCACCTGCATCTACGCGACGGCGCAGCGCTAAAAGCGGTTTTACCCCATACGGTACGTCAGTTTGCCCGTGCCATCGTGATGCCAAATTTGAAGCCGCCGGTACGCACGTTGGCCGATGCGACGGCCTATCGCGATCGCATCCTCGCGGCGATTCCGGCTGGCGAACAGTTTGAGCCTCTGATGACGCTCTACCTCACCGACAACACCCGCCCCGACGACATTGTCGCGGCCCAAGCATCTGGTTTTGTCAAAGCGGTCAAATACTATCCAGCCGGGGCAACCACCAATTCAGAATTTGGGGTAACGGACATCCGCAGGTGCGATCGCGTCTTTGAAACAATGCAGCAGGTAGACATGCCGCTGTTGCTCCACGGAGAAGTCACCGATCACCATGTGGATGTGTTTGATCGCGAGAAAGTATTTATCGAGCAGTATCTAAGACCGCTCAAACAGAGATTTCCTAAGTTGCGGATCGTACTTGAGCACATCACCACCACAGACGCTGTAGAATTTGTCTTGGCCGCTGACAACATGGCTGCCACCATTACCCCCCAACACCTGTTGTTTAGCCGCAATATCTTATTCAAAGGTGGGATTCAACCCCATTTCTACTGCTTGCCTATTTTGAAGCGAGAGCAGCACCGCCAGTCAATTTTGCAAGCGGCCACATCCGGCAATCCTAAATTTTTTCTAGGCACCGATAGCGCTCCCCATGATCGCAACAAAAAAGAAACCTCCTGTGGCTGTGCGGGTTGCTATTCAGCCCTACATGCGATGGAACTCTATGCAGAAGCATTTGAAAGCGTCGATGCCCTCGATAAACTAGAGGCATTCGCCAGCTTTCACGGACCTGATTTTTATCAACTGCCCCGCAATACTGAACAAATCACCCTGAGCAAAACAACCTGGCGTATTCCTGATGAACTGCCTTTTACCGACACCGGACTCGTACCGCTGCGGGCAGGAGAAGAACTCACCTGGCAAATGACATGACACCAGCATGGCTGGCAATCAAAAAAACGCTAGGTTCTAACAAAGCATCGCATCTGACTGTGATCGTCAGCACACTCTAAGAAAAATTGATGGAGATATAAGCAGACGGTAGATATAGATTATGAGGGGGGGGTGATTACCCCCATCTCGGTATATATTAGAGCCATAGACAAAACTCTTTATTGAATAACGCCTTAGCCTAATCCCATATCTGAGTAGGCAGAGTTCTGCGTTGCTCAACCCCTTATAACTAACTTGAAGCCCTCCGTGAATTTAGTTCGCGGGGGGTTTCTTATTGGCCCCATTGACATAGTCGCCAAATACTATATCCATTTCATGAATATAGTACTATTATTTGAATATATAAAGCCGATTGAAATGGTGGTTTGCAACTGATATGGGTAATCAAGAGTTGAGTCTGACACCCAACCAAGAAATTATCTTGGCAACACTCCGGTTTCGAAAGCGCTATGGACTTGAAGTGTTGCAAGCCATCGAACAAAGCGGTGGTAAACAAATAGGGTTTAATTCGCTTTATCCCAATTTGAAAAAACTTGAGCAAAAAGGCTTTGTAAAATCTGATTGGGGTGATGAACCACCGGAGCAACATACCGGCGCTAGGCGGAAATACTATCGCATCACAGGAACAGGCACCCAAGCCCTTGAAGCCAAACAGTCTCTGTTAGAGCGTGTAGCACATTGGACATTAGAGCCAAAGGAAGCATGACATGAGCGAAAAGGATCTCAAGCTTGCAAGCAAGATTGGTCATTGGCTTCATCGATTTCCAGATGAATGGCAAGACTATCAAGATTGGCTAAGAGACATCACTGTCTCACTATCAGATTTGCAGTGCCTCTATCCAGCGTGGCAAGCGACCCTCATCTTCCGCTGGCGTCTGGTTTATTTTCTTGTCTATGTCAGCAGTCTCATTGTTATTCATCGATTACAACGTATTTGCATCCATCAGAGGACTATTACACAACCGGATACTATGGCTGAAGAGACAACAGTTCAGTCCGCTAGGACTCTTTTTATTTGGCAACGAATGGCCACGCTTTTAGCGGTTTCAGCACTGACCCTCTGTGGAATTGCCGCGCTGACTGGCATTCTTCTAGCATTTTATTATGAGCCGACGGCCATAGGTGCCCACTATTCGCTAACCAAGATCGCCACCCAAGTCTCTAATGGATCGCTCATTCTCAGCCTACATAATTTAGCTGGTAACGGTCTTATCGCCTTATCCATTGTCCAGCTAGTGGTCATGTTTTTAGGGCGTCAGCTGCAGCGGTCATGGTTCACGGCCTGGATCAGTGGTATTTTGCTGACGATTTCGGCCATGGGACTGAGCTGGACAGCGATTGTTCTCTCTTGGGATCAAGTAGGATTTTGGCGGTTTAAGATTGAATTGGGCATGATTGAATCGATACCGCTTGTGGGTTCAGGATTGCGGGCAATTCTGACAGGTGGCGATGGTATTAGCAGTGTGACATTACAGCACATGCATACGCTGCATAGTTATGTGCTCGCGATCGCAGCTATTTTGCTCTCTATCACTCACCTCGCATCATTAATCTTCCAAGAGAGAAACTCACAGCAAACAGAAATTCCACTACGCCCGAAAAAAATGAGCTAACATGCAAGACTCAGCCTAAGATTTGGCACAATAGAGCGATCGCAGAGGTGAGGCATCATGGCTCCAGAAACGCTATCGTTTAGTATTGTGATTACGACCTATAATCGGCTAGAGCTGTTGAAACGTGCGATCGCAACCGCTCTCGACCAGACTGTCCCCTGCCAGGTCATCGTGGTAGACAACGCCTCAACCGATGGCACTCAAGCCTATGTCGAACGTTTGGGAGACAGTTTGGGAAAACGAGTGTTGTACCATCGCAACCCCATCAATGCCAATCATTCCGGCGCAGTAAATGCAGGTGTCGACAAGGCAACAGGCACCTGGATCAAGCTAGTCGATGATGACGACTACCTGGCCCCCACCTGTATCGAAGAAATGGTCAGGGCTATCCAGCAACGGCCTGAGGCCGTGATTTGCTCTTGCCAAGCTGCTCAGGTCAATGATAGTGGCCATGAGCTTAGCCGTACTCCCGTAACGGGTCCCGGTGAAGCATTTTACATTCCCCAGGCTGACATCCACTACGGCATGTTTCTAGAAGTGGTGCCTTTTGGTACACCGATTCAGGTCGCGGTACGTCGTGATGCATTTATTAAATCAGGCGGCTGGGACCTGGACATGACCGGCTTTGATGATATTGACTCTTGGATTCGGGTAGCAGACTATGGCGATGCCCTATTTATCAACAAATGCCTTACGTATCGAACAGTATGGCCCGGAGGCTATGACCAAAAAATCACCCTGCAGCAGCGTCTCAGCACTAATATTCTAATTAAGGAGCGGATCTATCAACACATTAGCTCTAAGCATCAAGACAAGCTACCTAGTCTAAAAACGATTCGCCACTATCTGAGTCTGCATTGGATGATTGTCGCCCTCAAACAAAAACAGTTTTCCAGCGCCATGAGCTTTGGCCTTCCAGCTATCTTCTTCCCTCCAGCCTGGCAGCTGCTCCAGCAGGCAGTGAAGTTTCGCAAACAAAAGGCCACACCGCCCGTTGCTAAACTGGTGCTTGAGTAGCTTTAAGTTAGGTCCCCATCCCCCATCGCCCCCATGACCACCACAGCCTCATCTCTTTACCAAGTCGGCGGCAGTCTCCACGCCCAGGCTCCCACCTACATCAAACGTCAGGCCGACGATCATCTTTACAACAGTCTGGTCAGAGGAGAGTTTTGCTATGTGTTTAATACTCGACAAATTGGCAAATCCAGCCTGCGGGTAAGAACAAAAAATCGTTTAGAACAAGAGGGTGTTTGCTGTGCGGCGATTGATCTAACAAACTTAGGTAGCGACAATGTTACCGCTGAAAAGTGGTATATGGGCATCGCTGCAGAACTGTGGCGAAGTTTGCAACTGAGCGGTAACTTTCAAAAATGGTGGCAGCAGGGCGATAGTCTATCCGCCGTTCAACGGTTAGATCACTTTTTAAAAGATGTGATTTTGCGACAGCTTGAAGCTGAACAGATTGTCATTTTTATTGATGAAATTGATAGCGTCCTGGGGTTGCCATTTGCCGCTGACGATCTATTTGCTTTGATTCGTTATTGTTATAATCAACGGGTCGATAGTCCAGAATATCGTCGGCTTACCTTTGCGCTGTTTGGGGTGGCCACCCCGACCGACCTATGTCAAAACCCTAACCGCACACCGTTTAACATTGGTACGGCTATCGAGTTAAGTGGCTTTACCTCAGACGAGGCCATGCCCCTCAGCTACTGGTTAAAACCCATGGTGGCCAATGGGGCAGAAACTTTGGATCATATTTTGGCCTGGACCAACGGCCAACCCTTCTTGACCCAAAAGCTTTGTCAGCTGGTAGTTACTCAGTTAGCACCACGGACAGACGTCTATGTAGAACAGGCATGGGTCGATGGATTGGTGCGATCGCGGCTAATCAGAAACTGGGAATCCCAGGACGAACCCCCTCACCTGCGCATTATTCAAGATCGCTTACTCGCACAGCCACAGTTGATCAGTCGGCTGTTGGGGCGTTATAAAAAACTAGTATCCGGTCAAACTCTTTCCCTAGAAGACAATCATCTCCAAGAAGAGCTGTTGCTTTCCGGGTTAGTCGTTAAAAATTCTGGTCAGCTGAGAATCCGTAATCGCATTTATAGAGAAGTTTTTGATACCCACTGGGTGGATTATCACTTAGTGCGCTTACGTCCCTATTCTCAGGCCTTTGAAGCCTGGGTTCATTCTGGACAACAAGACCGCTCGCGTCTGTTGCGGGGACAGTCCTTAAACGAAGCTCAGACTTGGGCTAAGGATCAACAACTCAGCGATCTAGACTATAAATTTTTAGCAGACAGCGTCGCCGTCGATCGACAAGAAGTCCAACAAGCACTAGAGTCCGAACGCCTCAAAGAGCTTGAAGCTCGGCTCCAGGCACAGCAACGAAATGTGATTCTGCAGCGCTTTTTACTCATCGGTATGGGAATTGCTTTTTTAAGCATCACCAGTATTGCCATGTTGGCCTATCGCCAGTCTCGGCAGACCATGCTGACTCGGCAAGATAACCAAAACAACCAGGCACTGTCCGTCAGCTATTACTCTGACGCCCTGTTTAACCAAAATAACCGACTCCAATCACTGTTGGAAGCAGTGCGAGCCGCCCAACAACTGCAGCGGCTGCCCGTACCCCAGCCCAGCGTTAAACAACAAGTAGAACAAACTCTTCGCCGCACTCTTCAAAGCATTACTGAAGCTAACCAACTGCGGGGCCATGGAGCCCCCGTCTACGGCATAGCCTTTAGCCCCGACGGTCAATATCTAGCCTCAGCCAGCTGGGATAACACCCTCAAACTGTGGCACGCGAACGGCCAATTGATCACCACCCTAAGCGGTCATACCGGCGCTGTCTGGGATGTGGCCTTTAGCCCCGACAGCGAATATCTGTTATCTGCTAGTGCTGACAATACTGCAAAAATTTGGCCCATCAGCTACGACAACGACATACCAGCGGTCGTAGCCCCCCCGATTACTTTGTTAGGTCACCAGGGTCGGGTCAACGACATCGATATCTCTCTCGATAGCCAAACTTTAGTCACCGGCGGTGACGATGGTCACCTGAGATTTTGGGACCGAACGGGTAAACTCCTGCTCGATATTCCAGCCCACGAAGCCAGCGTCACTCAAGTTGCCATTAGTCCTGACGGCTTTATTTTAGCCACTGCTAGCGAAGACAACACCATTAAGCTCTGGGAGGCCACCAGCGGGCGCTTGTTAAATGAACTCACAGCCCATCAGGCACCGGTTTATGGGCTAGCGTTTAATCCGAGTGGACGCGTACTCGCCTCTGCCAGTGATGATCGAACGATCAAACTTTGGCCGCTGAATACCGATGGCAGCCTTGAGAACTCAGATGCTGAAGAAAGCCCAATAACGACGTTAGAAGGCCATCAAGATCGGGTCTGGCATGTGAAATTTAGCCCTGATGGTCGTCAGCTAGCCTCCACTAGCTTAGACAACACTGTCAAACTATGGACCAGCAGTGGCACATTAGTGACAACCTTGAGTGGTCATGACGCTGGAACATGGGACATCGACTTTAGCCCTGACGGCAAAGTTTTAGCCTCTAGCAGCGATGATGCTACGGTGCGCCTCTGGCGATTGGACAAAATTCCACAAACCCTCCATGGCTATCAAGGACCTGCGACTAATCTAGGCGTAACCCAGCAGACGGTAGCCGCCGGTAGCTGGGATAAAACAATTCGGATATGGAACTGGCGAGGTCGTCTCAAGACAGTTCTGCGAGGCCATACTGACCGCATCTGGCAAATTGCCTTTAGTCCCGATGGTCAAACTCTAGCTTCAGCCAGCTGGGATAAAACAGTCAGACTGTGGCGACCTGAAGGCGATCTATTACACACCTTACGCGATCATCAAGATCGGGTTTGGGGGGTGGCCTTTAGCCCCGAGGGAACCGAAATTGCTTCTGCCAGCTGGGATCAAACGATTAAACTCTGGACGCTAAATGGGGAACTGCTCCATACCTTGAAAGGTCATCAAGATCGAGTCTATGGGATTGCTTACAGCCCTGATGGACAATATTTGGTGTCCGCTGGCTGGGACCACACCATCAAGCTCTGGAATCGACAGGGACAACTCCTAAAAAGTATCCATGGCCATCGAGCCCCTATTTGGGGGGTAGCTGTCAGTCCCGACAGTCAGCTAATTGCGTCTGCTAGCGCCGACCATACCATCAAAATTTGGTCGGTGGCTGGGCGTCTAGTTACGACCTTAGAGGGTCATCAAGCCAGGGTTCACAGCGTCGCTTTTAGCCCTGACGGCAAGCTACTGGCATCCAGCAGCTACGACCGCACGGTACGCATCTGGCGACAGGATGGCACCCTAGTGACAACGCTATACGGTCACAATGGCTCCACATGGGGAGTGGCCTTTAGTCCTGATGGCCAAACTCTACTGTCTAGTGGCCACGACCGTAGAATCATCCTGTGGGATTGGCAGGACAGTCGCAGTTTTGAGCAACTGCTGGAAGATGGCTGCCGCTGGCTAGACGATTATCTTGCTTACGGGGACAATCTGTCCGACGCAGATCGGCAGCTATGTAGGGGGGGTATCTAGGAAGACGATTAGGATATTCTTTTAAATTACTTTTTTCACCTTACAAATCTTCCGTGTTTTCCCTTAAATTGCTTTCATAGCAATCTAGCCCGTTAGATATCGACTGACGTCTAGGCTAGCTGTGTTTAACTCTGTAGTCGTCTAGAAACCAAGAATATTTTCATCATTGCTGAGCAAAGATTCCTGGAGGAGGGTCTATGCTCAACAGTTTTTCGTTTTTATACTTTTTTACTGGTTTAGATTTTTAGTTTGTTTATTTCAGAAGACTTTTTGGCTAAATTACCACAATCGCATCTATATCGCCATCATCATCATTGCCAAGTATTGCTACGCGATTTAAAGGATCACAGGAGATAACGGTTATGAAAGCTATTGCAGTTATTGGACGGGCTGAACAGTCTCAAACACTGTTAGCCGATTTGTTGCACTGGCATGGGCTGTCTGTTTTTCAAGTAGACAAAAATAAAGCTTTACTACCGTTACTAAGCTTTATCTCACCTGAGTTGATTATTATTGAGCCTTCAATTGCTAAAGCCGACCTGATTTGCGATCGCATCAAGCACAGTTCCGTTTTGGGTCATGTCCCTGTGATTGTCTGTACAAACCAATTAAGCATACGCAGCAGCACCTACAGCAATGCTGACGCTTATCTGCAGTCTCCTTACACAGCTGAAGAGGTCTTTGCCAACATTCAAGCGCTACGCCCCCTGGCCACCTCATTACCAGACAGCATCATTCGATCAGCCCTGATCGATTCCTAAGCATCCACCTCTAGGCGACCCCCAAAATATTGTCTGTACAGATTGCAGCTGGCGGTCGCCCGATTTCCCGATAGAGTTACAAGCCCCATACTTTCCAAACGATAGGCAACCATTGGCTCCAGCTCTGTGGCCGTCTCCTGCTCAATCACTCGGTAAAATGCACGAGCTAAATTGGGTTCCGCCTCAAAAATAGCCAGGTAGCTACGCAGATGATCGCTATAAATCCCACTCTGTTGGGGCGCTTCATCAATCAGCTGAGTCAGCTCCATCTTATCGATACTGAGATTATACAAAGCCAGATGAATGAGATAAGGATGGCCATCGACTAGGGTGTGGAGAGCAATTAAATCCTCATCCCAGATGATTCGATAGCGGTGAGCCAACTGCTGAGTTTGGTCTAACGTAAAGGCTGGCAGCCGCAGAGGTAAACCGACATTAAACGGAGACTGATGGATTTGGAGAGGAATATACGCTTCTGTGGCGTAGGCCACTACTAATCGCAAATAGCCCCATTCGGTCAGATTTTTGGCTTCCTCATGCCACACCCGCAACATGGGTAAAAACTCTTGAGCCATGGCCGAATGCTCAAATACCACCTGGAGATCATCTACCACCAATAGGAGAGGCTGCTGCAGCGGATTTAGCACACTGCTCTGCATATAGTTAGTACAGCTGACCTTACTGCCTAGATCCGTATTCCAAACATCATCCAGCTGCGCAGTCAGCTTTAGCTGCTGGGCAATATTGGCACAAAACCAACGTAAAAACTTATCAAAATTAGCCAGCACACATCCGTCAGCTTGACGAAAATTAAGCCGTACCACTTTGAAGTTAAGGATTTGCGCTTGGGCAACGAGGCGATTGACCAGGGACGTTTTACCCCAGCGTTCGGGGGCTCGAATTCTCAGCAACGCTCCCGGCTTTAAGAGTTCGCCCATAGCTTGGCTTTCCACAGGAGGCCGTTCAATATAGAGCGGGGACCCCAAAGGAAGCGGACTACCTGGAAACGTCGTGTCCGCCTGATCGGCCCCAGGCCACCAAGGCCCCGGTGTATCAGGCTGATGCAGTTGATAGGCTTGCTGTCGTAAAACGGCATGAATATTCTTTTTTGTGACCCGCTCCCCCAATACATGGGAAATCTTCTGCCAGAGACGAGAGCCAGTGACACGAACATAGTCAGCATCGTAGCCCTCAGTGGCCGCGATTTGCGCATAGGTTGAGCCTTGCCAGCATCGTCTAAAAACGACCTCTTGAATAGCCGTCAGCCGATACGGTGAAAGAAGCTTATCAACTAGCGTGATGGCATCTTCAAGAGACATGGGACCACCACCGTTAATCAAAAGTATAGAAAATCACTACCAGTGAACATATCTCCCATTTACCGTTGGACATTAGGAAGCCACTAATATATCAGGCCGTTTGCGTTCTATTTTGTAATTCAATGTGTAGTTTTAATACAGAAAATCGTCAAAACACTTGCTGAGCAAGCGTTTTAAACTCATCCCCTATCCGTAGGTCTAGCTTATTTGCCAAGCCCATATAGCCTCTCTGATCAATAGATACCATAGCCTCCTATCATGATTCGCCTCAGCCGCTTATGGGCTGTTGCTGTGCATCACCATGATACCCACCTGCCCACTGCTGCCGTTCAGTACCCTATTTATCAGGTCCTGCTTGATCATAGTAATTAACATGAACCTTGCCATGCTCAGTAAGGAGCAGTCAGTCTGATTTCAGGGCCATTGGCCCTGGTGCTCTATTCAAGCAAAGACTAGTTTTTTTTTGGGGGGGGTTGGGGGTAGATTCTAAGCAGTTAAACAATTTGTTTATATCTGATAAAAGATTGAACTCACCTACTTACAGAAAATACGTTGGTAAACGAATTCACTCTACTCCTGGGAGGGGAGAAATTGTTGTTAGTACTCTTAAATCTCTGCCTCCCAAAGAACAGCGTGAGCACAATATTTATTTTGCACTTGTTCTCCGAAAGAGAGGATTTGGGTTGTCAAGATTAGAATATTGGGCCGAGTTCCCAGTTTTGAATATTTATTTTTGAATACTCGTTGGGAACAAAATCAGTACAGAAAACCAACATAGGAACAAAGAAGATTTTACTGACCTCGTTTTTTTATACCATTACCTAGCTCAGCTGAATTTAGACCCGATAACAGCTACAACCACGATTACAATCACTAACGCACCTATCATTATCAATGCTGTTGAATACATAGAGAATAGAGATATAAAAATAAAGTTTTCTGTAGCAGAGGATACTGTTTATTATGGTACCAGGGTTTGATGTAATTGTCAGGATTAGGGCACATTTAACGATACAGAGGCGTGGAAAGATTTTTCACAAGACATTCTGTTGCGTCCCTTAGCTAAACTACCGATTGCTCCGTTTTGGTAAAGACGCAAAGTGCTCTAGTAATAATCGATGGATAAAGATATACCCACCTCCCACCTTCTGTAGAAAGATGCTGGCAGCAGCGTAGTCTAAAAATTCACTATAGTTCCAGGGAGTGGCTCCGTTCAGTGTCAGAATGATGCGCAGTAGAGCATGTTTGATCAGCGCCTCTCCACCGCCTGCGGCAAAGCCAAAAGCTAGTCCCGTTGCCGCCCAAAAAGATGCCTTAGTATTACCCAACAGAAAGCCAGGTACATACAGCATAACCATGGAAACTAAAGCAAATAGGGTAGCGTTGCAAGCAGACTGCCAGATTCCAGCATTGGGACGACTGGCATGGCTGATTCGTTTACCACTAAAGCCACGAATCAGCCCAAAAGTTACTCCAAGGGTCAAGCCAAAGGACAGACCAATAATGCTGTGATTGACTAGACATGAACCATTACGAAGACAAACACTGTCGCCAAATATCAGGCCAAAGCCAACCTTCAGACACCAGCCGATGAGAGGTCCCAAGATCAGACCTAACAGCAGATTGTTACGAGCCTGTCGCCAGGACCAGCGCAAAGTCTCAGCCGGAGTAATGCGGTTAACACCAAAAATACGGCTACAGATCAGCCCACCTAACAAGACAGCCAACAGTAATCTATCCAGGCTCAGAACCTGAGCCCCTAAGAGAGTTGCGATCGCAAAAAAGCTACACCACAGTCCCAGCACATAGAGCCGTCTGAGAGAGGGCCCCAGCCAGTCTGGCTGCATACGTTCGATCAAAAAAACAGTTTGGGACGTGGCCACCTGCTGCTGGGCCAGGGATATCAGCCAGCGTTTGATTTGAGCAGTGCTGTAAGCATTCTGTTGAGGTCGACGCTCCAGCATCCGCTGAATATAGGCATCAAACAGCTGCTGTTGATAATCGGCCTGGTCTTGACCGAGCTGCAAAATCTCTTCAGACGCTACTCCCTGATAGGTGAGCACCATAATATTTAGCATTAACGGCGAGCGGGCCAGCTCCATCAGCGATGTTGTTGCATCCTGTACAGCCGCATTTTTCTCTAGCAGCGACTTCAGGCCTGTGAGCCCCTGATCGGAACGGTTGAGAAAGGCTAAAATTTGTTGATCGCTGAGGGGACGTAGATAGAGAGCTGCCTGGAACCGTAGCTTTTGAGCAAGACTCTCATAGTCACGTCTACGGCAGCAAACCACCATTTCAGGGCCGTAGTCTTGGTGAAACTGATTGAGAGCATCGACACAGACCGTCCGACGCGCCAGAGCGACCTCATCTAGACCATCCAGCAGCAACAACAGCTGTTGTTCATCCACCCAGCGACGACCGATTGCCTTGGGCACCTGATATTTGCTGTTTAATTCTTTAACCAGCCACTGATTAATCGGGCCATGCTGCCATGAAGAGAGATTAAAAATCACCGGCAGTCGCTGGCCAACGTCAGCCTGCTTTAGCAGCGTTTGAGCCAGCGTCAGCAGGGTGGTGGTTTTACCAGCACCCGATTCCCCCAATATTAATAGAGTGCGTCCTTCGCCCAGGGCATCAAACACATGAGTGATCTGGGTCCCTGCCGGTAGGGGCTGAGGCGATTGGCCCGGTGAAGCATAGCTAATTTGCCAGGGAGGTGCGATCGCATCGGGACGTTCTTCCAAACCCAGATTGAGTAGCACCTGACCGTGGAGAGAGCGATGCAAAACACCGTCAATCCAAAAATGTCGAACTTTGTTGAGCAGCGCCTGACGATTGCGATAGGTTTGTTGAGAATAGGGAGAAACAGACAAGTTGGTCGCTGACGGTTTGGATTCCGATTTAGGCTCTAGCGGTTTAGCCAATAACGGAGCCGTTGATAACAGCGTGGTTTCGAGCACTGCTGATGCTCTCATCTGGTCCAAGTCTCTCCCTTGGCCCGCATCTCCCGCCGAGTCAAACCAGGTTTGAAATATCTGCAGTGCTTCTTTTGCCGAACTATATCGCTCTCGATGATCCAAATGTACGAGTCGATCTAAAAAACTAGCCAGCTTATCTGGAACCCCTACCCCCACACGGGCACAGGTAACAGGCATTTCAAAACTCATCGGATGCTGGCCCAACAAAGCCTGGAGCATGACCATACCCAGACCGTACAGGTCACTACCAAAACACGGATGGGCCGCCTGTTGCTCAGGGGCCATATAGCCCAATGAACCAATAGCTACGGTTTGCTCTTGCCCCGGCGATGCCTGGAGCGCTTTGACCGCCCCAAAGTCGATCAGCACCAGCTGACCAGACGGCTGCCGTCGTAAAATATTGCTGGGTTTAATATCGCGATGGATGACATGCTGAACATGAACAGCGGCCAGCACCGTCAGCATGTCCCGTAGATCCTGGAGTACCTGCTCTACAGGCATCGGTCCCATGATCAATTCATCCGCCAGGGACCGCCCCGGAATATACTCCTGTACCAGATACATCTGGTCATTTTCCTCAATGTGGGCCAGCAGTCGGGGTATTTGGGGATGTTCTCCCAGTCGATAGAGGGTGGCCGCCTCTAGATTAAACAGACGTTTGGCAGTCTCAAGATCATCGGTGTGGATCGGGTTTAGCTGTTTAACCACACAGATGGGCTGGCCCGGTAATTGCTCATCGTGGGCCAAAAAGACTTTACCAAAGCCCCCTTGACCCATTAATTTTTCGATGCGATAGCGATGCGCGATGCGCTGCCCCATGCTGCCCCAAATGATGCGTGTTAGCGATTACATACCCCGTAGAGATTCGTAGTGTAGCTGAAACCAGTCATAGGTTTGAGCAATGCCGTCTTTGAGTGATGTTTGGGCCTGCCAGCCTAGGCTAGCTAGCTTGGCAGGGTCCATAAGCTTACGGGGGGTGCCGTCAGGTTTGTTGCTATCAAATACAATATCGCCTTCGTAACCAACAACATCTTTGATGGTCAGGGCCAGTTCTTTGATCGAGACTTCTTTGCTGCTGCCGATATTGACAAACTCGATACCCTCATAGTTATCCATGAGAAATAGTAACCCGTCGGCCAGGTCATCCACATAGAGAAATTCACGTAGAGGGCTACCGCTACCCCATACATCTACCGTTGGTTGATTGGCTAATTTAGCCTCATGAAACTTGCGCATCAGCGCCGGCAGCACATGGGAGTTGGCCAGGTCAAAGTTATCATTCAGGCCGTACAGGTTAGTAGGCATGGCTGAAATAAAGTTAACGCCATACTGACGGCAGTAGTTTTCACAGAGTTTGAGACCGGCAATTTTTGCGATCGCATACGGCTCATTCGTCGGCTCTAACGCACCAGTCAGCAAATGCTCTTCCCGCATCGGCTGG
>JBCDFI010000021.1:0-22521 GCA_039178155.1 Cyanobacteria bacterium P01_H01_bin.105 | reverse complement strand
GTCGGATGATGGCCTATCTACGTCAAGAGCAAGTGTCAATTACGGTGCTGTATTGGCCGATGGGCTTGCCATGGATCTAGTTTAGGAACACTGTAGCTTAAGTAAAGCCGACGATTCACTAGGGCTCACTAGGCTATTGGCGCAGAGGATCCCTGAGGCCGCGACGGCAGGGACACCAATACCGGGGAGAGTACTATCGCCGACTCGGTAAAGTCCTTTAATCGGTGTTTTACAGCCTGGAAAGAAGCCTTTCCCAGCGGCTATGGCGGGGCCGTAGGTGCCTTGGTGACGACGGAGAAAACGTTGGTGGGTGAGGGGAGTACCGATCAGCTTGAGTGTGATGCGATCGCAAATATCGGGTATTACTTTCTGTAAGGCTCGAATCAAGGGTTGGGCTTTTGCCTCTTTATGGGCCTCATAGTCTGTATCTTTTCGCCAGCTGCTCCAAGGCTCAAGGGTATAGGCATGCACCCCATGATGACCCGCTGGAGCCATTGAAGGATCTAGCACCGATGGGATGGAAATCATACAGGTGTTGCCAGGGGTGGTGATGTCTTTGTTGGTGTCATGCACGACCACATGGTGAATGGTTAAATCATCCAGACCCTCCGCGCGAATCCCTAGATGTAGGTGCATAAAGCTATCTATGGCTGGTGTATTTAATGATTTTTGTCGATAGCCTGTGGGCAGATCGGTTTCATTAAGAAGCTGATGGTAGGTGTCCCAGAGGGTGGCGTTGGAGATAACCCTATCAGCCCGAAGCCGTTCACCCGTTTTAAGAATGACTCCTTGCACCTGTTTTTTCTCAATCCAAATTTTGTCCACATGGGTTCCCAAACGGAGCGTTCCACCCCAGCGTTTGAGACCTCGTATCAGCGCATCTATCAAGGCACCGCTACCGCCAATGGGATAGTCAATGACTGATTCTGCTCGCTCCCCAAACATAAACGCCATTTCAGGGGCGACGGTCTCATGAGCTTTCATTCCTGAGAGTAAAAAACATTCTAGATCGATCAGCTGCCGCAACCATGGATCGGTGACCGTCTCATCCACAAAATCTCCCATAGATCGGCCCAAACCCCTCAGCTGAGGCAGGAGCTGCAGCATTGCCTGGGGAAAGCGTTGAGCTAGGAGGGGTAATAGCCAACCATCTGCCCGCAGAGCTAACGTGGGAATTGAGCCTAGCGGTCGATAGATAGCCAGCATTTTTTGAGTGAGCTGCTTTAGCTCCTGGGCTGCCCGAGGACTAAATTCAGCCAGAGATGCCTGGTACCGTTCGGCATTACCGTAAACTGCCAGAGTTCTATCAGGGAAGTGATAGTACCCTAACGGATCGTAGGCGATTGCTTCGATGGATTCACCCAAAGCATTCAAGACTTCCCGTAGAGGATTGCAGGAAGTAGGGTCCGCCAATCCGCAATAAAAGGATGGCCCTGAGTCAAACGTAAATCCTTGACGTTTAAAAGCATGGGCTGCTCCTCCCGGTAACGTATGGCTTTCGCATACCAACACCCGCCGACCATAGCGGGCGAGCAGGCCTGCAGCAACTAACCCCCCGATGCCGCTACCGATTACGACAACGTCATAGGATTCCATAGGTATTTCTTTGCCTGTAGAGTCATTCTATAGAACGACTCTACAGTGAAATGTATCTACGTTGTTATGGAACTATCTATCGAATTAAAACCTGCTCAATCTCTGGCAAATATTCGCGCACAGCGATCTCTTCATTCGGATGAATATCCTTCAGCTGGCTAATACGCCAGTTGGTAGAACTTTCTAACTCACGAGCTTCGTGCTGTAGTCGGAGATATTCGTCTGTGGCTTCTGGCTGGTTGCTGATTTGATTAAGACGACGGGTGATGGCTTCGCGTTCGCGATCGCAGTACTCACTAGCAGCCTGAATTTGGGCCGCCGCACCACCCGCTTTGACTACGGCGTAGATATCCATCAGTCGCTGATAGGTATCTAGGTAAGTAGAATCCACATTTTTTACAACGGGATTGCTAAGCACATCTCCAGAGTTGGCACGACGTTTGCGCCGTTGCCACCAATGTAGAATCACAGGAATGGCTGTTGGGTTGATTAAAGTCTTTTCAGAAAGCAGATGCATAGTTACAAACCTCATGGACTAAACCGGAAGGCTGAAGCTAATTTCCCAAGGTTAATTTCTCAAGAATTTCTCAAGGGGTAATATTTAATACTAAAGCGTTATTGGCACACTTGATGTCTTATTTACGGACATCCTTAATAATGTCTGCTTGTCTCAGTTAGAGCGTTAATTCACTCTTCTTTATTGGTATTTGTCAAGATCTCTAATCGCGTAATTTGTCACAATGCTCAAGGCAGTATTTTTCGGTTTTCACGGTGTCATCATCAATGACGATGCCATTCACCCGCAGCTGATTACTCAGCTATTGCTGGCTGAAAACTTGCGGTTTGACCCAGATGAATACTACGAGATGTATCTTGGTCGTAGTGATCGGGCTCGTCTAACGTCGATTCTGCAGAAGCGGGGGCGGTTTGTTCGAGATGAGTATCTAGATGGACTCCTGCGCAAAAAGGCAGAACTCTATGGGGAATGGCTGCGATCGCACTCTAAGCTGGCGCTTTATGCGGGACTCGATGACTTGCTATATCGTATTCGCGCTCAGAAATATACAACAGCGATTGTAACGGGAGCCCAGCGAGCCGACGTTGAGCAGGTGCTGACTCTGACCAAGCTGAGCGATCACTTTGCGCTGGTGGTTTCTGCGAGTGATATGCCAACTGCTGCTAGTAAACCTGCACCTGAAAGCTATCTAGCCGCCATTGATCAACTGAATCTGCTCGACCCTGCTTTGGCCTTAACACCTCAAAACTGTTTAGCGATTGAGTCGTGCTTTGCAGGTATCGAAGCGGCTAAAGCGGCCAAGATTCCTGTCGTTGGCGTAGCGCAAATCTATCCTTATCACATGATTCAGCGCTGTGCTACATGGGCCGTAGACTACTTAAATGAAATTGACTTTGATTGGATTGCGCCACGGTATGAAGGGGGATCGAATGCCGCTAACATGGAGAAAAAGCCAGCTGTGTAGCCGATCCAGGGGAGTAGTTGATGATGAAAGTGGCAGTGACTGGGGCAACGGGATTTGTCGGATCGCGCTTAGTTCAGCGGCTTCACGACGCGGGACATCACGTCAAGGTATTTACCCGAAATCCTGAGCGAGCCAGAAAAGTATTTCCAGAGTCTGCCTTTAGCCAAGTCGAGATTGTTAGCTATACCCCTCAAGAATCCGGTAGCTGGCAAGCTGAAATTTCCGGCTGTGACGGAGTGATTAATTTGGCTGGCGAGGCGATTTCAGAACGGTGGACGCCTGAGCGTAAACGAGAAATTATGAATAGCCGTGTGGTGGGCACTGAAAAAATTGTGGAGGCTATTAGCAAGGCTGATGTGAAGCCCAAGGTGCTGGTTAGTGCCTCAGCTGTTGGCTTCTATGGCACCAGTGAAACCGCAGAATTTTAT
Source organism: Cyanobacteria bacterium P01_H01_bin.105 (assembly GCA_039178155.1). GTDB lineage: Bacteria > Cyanobacteriota > Cyanobacteriia > Phormidesmidales > Phormidesmidaceae > Leptothoe. The sequence goes on along the minus strand of JBCDFI010000021.1, from coordinate 19,016 downwards.
GAAACGAGTGAACCGATTAAACAGGATTTTCTCTCCCAAGTGTGTCAGGGCTGGGAACAGGCAGCGGATAAGGTGACGGCCTGTGGAACGCGGTTGGTAATAATCCGGATTGGGATTGTGTTGGGCATGGGAGGTGCGATCGCAAAAATGATTACACCCTTTAGACTCTATGCCGGTGGTCCGATAGGCAGTGGTAAGCAATGGTTTTCCTGGGTCCATCGCGATGACCTCGTGAGTTTGTTTATGCAGAGCGTCACCGATGAAAACATGTCCGGCATTTACAACGGTACCGCCCCCCATCCTGTGCGCATGTCTGAGCTATGTGACGTACTGGGCAGTGTGATGAACCGCCCCTCTTGGTTGCCTGTACCTGACTTTGTCATCGAAACCCTGCTGGGAGATGGAGCCATAGTCGTACTCGAAGGTCAGAAGGTTTTGCCAGAGCGGACCCAATCCACCGGTTTTTCCTATGCATACCCTAAGATTCGGCCTGCTCTTCGCGAGATCGTAGTGGAGTAGAAAGTTTCTTACGGCACTGTTTTCTTACGGCACTGTTTTCTACTGCACTACCTGTGCCCCATGGCTGCGCGGATCATCTGCTGAACCGGATGGTTCTAAAGCTGTCTCTACTTCCGAGGCTTGCCCTTCAACCTGAGCATAGGGCAACTCACCTCCTGCCACTAAAGCGCTCAGATTCTGAGCCAGCACCACTCGAGGAATCTCGCCGATAGCGTTTCCTGCATCACCCCCTGTTTTGTCTAGAAAGGCAAAGTGAGGAATACCATCCACTCGATAGTGAAGCATTTCCGGCAGCCATTTGGTATTGTCCACGTTCAGCATGACAAAATTGATATCTTGCTGATACTCATCCTTAAGCTGCTGCAGGTCCCCTGCCATCGCCTGGCAGCTAGTACACCAGTTTGCATAAAACTCAACCAAAGTCGGTTTTCCATTGACAACTGCTTGATCTAGCGGCATAGATGCCTCAGCCATATCTGAGAGAGAGGCCGATGGAGTACGGGTTTGCAGCCCTAAAACTACAGCGACACTCAGAACGACGGCCACCGCGATCACCACAAAATTTCGTAAGCGTTGCCCTAGGCCACCGGATTCAGGTGAATTAACCGACATAGAATAAAAAAGCGCCCATGGCGTCATTACAGCGTCTTCTTTAGTCTAGCGGAATGAAAAAGCGCGTTACCCTGACATTTCCAAAACAGACTGTGAATATGCCTATTACCTATCGGTTAGCCAAAGATTTTAACGTGGCAGCCAATATTATTCGTGCCCAGGTGGCACCGAATCAAGTAGGCAAAGGAGTCATCGAACTATCCGGCGACATCGATCAGCTCGATGAAGCGATTGAATGGATGCGTAACCAAGGAATTGGTGTTTCCCTATCTAGCCGCGAAATATTAATTGATGAGGAACTCTGTGTTCACTGCGGTTTATGTACTGGAGTTTGCCCTACCGGAGCCTTACGTCTAGATCCTGAGACTTTCAAACTAGTGTTTAATCGAGCCCAGTGCATTGTGTGTGAGCAATGTATTCCGACCTGCCCAGTTCAGGCAATTTCCACTAACTTGTAAGGCGCTCATGAAACAATTGCCCTGGCTATCGTCGCTCTTGTTACTACTAGCCTATATGGGCTTTGGTGCCTTTTTGCATTCTCGCCATAGTTCTGATCTGCTGTGGTGGTTAGCGATAGGCTATGCAGTACTCGAATCTGCACTACTCACCATCGTTTGGAAACCCCTACGCAACTTTTTCTTATTAGGATTTCAGTCTGATGCTGGCTACACCGTTATGGCTCTGGTGATTGCTTCACTAGCGGTAGTTTTTGTCTCTTGGATTCAGATATTTGCCTATTTTCTAGTGATGCTAGCGGCGGCACTTCTACTGCGAGTGGAATTATTAATTCGTGATGTCGGTAACAGTTTGGCATTCGTCACCATCCTAGTGCTATCTCTAGTAGGGTTAGGTCTGAGTCGATTAACCACAGAGCTGCTATTTACCCACATCGCTGAAACTGAGGCTGTAATTAACCTATGGACACTATAGAAATCGACACAAAACCTATGATTTATCAGTTCTCTTGAGCGATTCTACTAACAGCACAAGCGTTTAACTGTTGCCCCTACCTCGTGAGCCCTGAGTTCGCGGGGTACTTTTTTATTTAAAGCGTAAACCAATGAAGGCTGTTAATAACTATTTATTAAAGCCCATGTAGCGATTAATTCAGATGCTCGAAAACCATGCATTTTGAATGAGCGCATATCGAAACAATCTGGCTGACACATCCAAACCCCAAGCCTGTAATCAGTTTATGGACGATCCAAGAACCGGCCTACGCCAAATCACGTAGGCAACAGCATGAGCGATTCTATTGAAAGCACAAGCGTTTAACTGTTGCCCCTACCCTGAGATTCACATTCGTGTTTCCAGGGTACTTTTTTATCTATTTGAACGATGAAATCGCAGAGACGCTTAATGCCCTACGACTATAAGGGGAAGTGGTTCAGCTGCATCTGAATCAGACTAGGCTGTTTGCCGCCTTCCTTTGCACCCATTCGGTAATCAAAGGATTTACCAATTCGGGTGCTTCATCCTGGGGACAGTGGCCCACTCCTGGAAGTGGTATGAATTGTTCGACGACGCTATAGTCACCGAGTTCCCGACCTAGTTCAATTGGTTCCCATGGGTCAGCTTCGCCCCACAGCATTAAGACTGGGCAGGTAAGCTGGGGCAGTAAATCTTCAGGCAGTGGTCCTTGGGAATAGCTAATAAAAGCGACGAATACATCAACCGCTGTAGGATCACACGCAGGAGCCAGCAGCAGTTCAATCAATTCGTCGGTGACCGCTTCTTTCCGACCGTAGGCTTTGCGCAGAATATTTTTTAAGGTTTTGGGGTTAGCTAATCGAGAAAAGAAAAATTTACCAACAGGTTTATAGTTGAGAATGGCCTGAATAATTGGAGTGGGTGCATTACGGTACCAGGGGAGAGTAGCACGTTTGCGATCGTGAAGCAGCCGTAACGAACAGTCAAGAACAACAAGACCGAGAACTTGATCCGGAGCCATAGTGGCAGCTTGCATAGCAACAATGCAGCCAATGGAGTTGCCGATAAGAAAGGTAGGTTTGCCGATAATTTCTTGGCAGAAGTCGATGATTTGCTGACCCCAGGTTTCGAAGGTGTAGTTAATGGGGGTGCCGGGAGTGGGTTTAGCAGACTGGCCATAGCCGATCAGGTCAATGGCATAGACACGGTGAGTTTTACCGAGGTCAGGTAAGTTTTTGCGCCAGTGGTCACTGTGGGCTCCAAAACCGTGGATAAGGAGTAGCGGTGGGCCTGAGATGCCTGCAGTTTGATAGCGGATGGGTAAGCCTTGCCAGGTCCAGAAATGGGCTTTGGTAGATACAATTTGAGTCATGGAAAAGGCAAGCCATTAAATACTTCTGGATAAAGTATTACGTAATATGAGCTAATTGTGCTTTCTTGATTCAGACTGCTCCAGGGATCTTAATTCCACCCTGTATGTTAAGGGTTCTGGAGCACTATGTAGAATTGGTCTGTTTCAGTTGAATGAATCTGTTTCCAAGGGATCTAATACTGTGTAAGTTAAAGAGAACTGGCCGCTAAAGGGAATGAACACATGTTCTGTTGGCAGTTTTAACTTCAGCGAATGAAGTCAGTATTTGTCTTGTAGAAGAGTCTTGGTAAAAAGTGTATTGCATATATAACACTCAGAAATTATAGAGCTCAAATCTGGCATCAATTTTGATAAGCCCAGTAGGATAGGCGTTGAACAACAATCTTGTTCCTAAACTGAGAGGTGGTATCGACACTATTTTAAATCTGTTTAAGTAGCTCAAATCGATTATAGGAAAATAGGTCTATCGGTCAATCCAATGAGTTAACAGATAGGCAATAAGCGATAGTATGGGCTATCGATAAACACCAGACTTAGTACATTATTCAAAACAGTGAAGACGCAACTGATGTTTAGCGGCTTTTCAAAATCCTCAATGCCCTATCGTTTACGACCTAATCGAATCCGACACACCCCCGGATAATGATAGGTGGAAATCATAAACTAAAGTTCTTGCGCTAATAATTTACAGATCCACTGTATAAGGATAGTCTATCCTGCCAACTGTTGGATGTATTGAACAATAGTTGGTATAAGCGGTTTTTGTTTTTGGTTGCGTCCGGTTTTTTAGGCTTTTTTGATTTCCCAACTCTTATTGAACCTGGCACAATTTCTCTGTCATTTAATTTGGCTAGAACGAATCAGAAATCTTATCCGATTTTTAATGTTTAAAGTGGACCTAAATTATTGGTTTGGCCAAGTGTTTTATTTTCTGGTTTGCTACTATAAATCTCCCAGGATATTGCCTAAATATTTTCTACAACATGAGAGGCTTGACTCTTATTGTCTTCTTTTGATGTCAATGGAAAAAGCCAATTCTCTTTGTAATCAGTTGCTGTGCTGGCAAAAATCTAGTCCTAAAGTTGCTCATTCAGCCCATTTTGAGTCGAATGAGCATGTATACAAAGGACTGGCAGCTAAATCATACTTAGCTCTACTGAGTATGATATCGATCTACTCATATCCATAGATGTTCATAATCCTATGTTCTAGAAACTGAAATTGTGCTGATTCAGTAAAAATTCGGATAGTTCTTAAGGGAGTCTTGTGGGCATTCTGATGAATAAATCTGGCTAAGCATTTAGGGTATAGGAAAAATATGTCATACATGCCGGTCATCATCGATCTAGACAGAAGAATTAAGTATGGCAAAGAACGTCGATTCACTGGAGTGCTATCGGTTGAAGCTGAGTCAAAAACTTCATGGAATCTATACTTTTTGGTGGGAGAAATTGTTTGGGCAAGTAATCGCATACACACACAGCGTCGCTGGCACAGACAGTTATTACAACACTGTCCAGAACTGCTTAAACAGAATGCAAGCTCGGACCTGAGCTATAGTTCACTTGCTAAGTTAGTCATACATAAGAAATTTAGTAGAGAACGTTTTTCAAAGCTTGTGGAGGGCTGTATTGCAGAGATTTTATTTGATATTATTCAACAAGGGACCTTACAGTTTCAAGCATCAAGAAAGCTGTTAACCAGCAAAGCCATTCCCCGAGATGCCGATAAATTTCCTTGTATTAGTCTGCAATGTTTTCAAGTTTGGGGAAGAGTGCAACAGGATTGGAAAGCCTGGGAACAATCAAACTTAACTGATGTTTTGCCTAACCAAGCTCCTGTTATTGTTCAATCCACAGATTTAAGAGAACGAACATCTTTAACAATGTTTCGAGCTTTAACAGGGCTAGTTGATGGTCAACAAACGCTCAGAGACCTGGCTTTAAGAGTTAATCAACCCTTGGCACCACTCACTTTGTCAATTTTGCCTCATATACGAAAAGGTTTTATTCGTATGGTAGATATAGATGATCTGAGTTCTCATGTAGTTGCTGCTAGCAATTCTTCAGTATCACACCCAACTCTCTCTAACTCTCCAATTCAGACTCAAACAGCGATTAAATCAGAGAACCTACTTCTTAAAACTTCATCACCTAAGACACCCACTAATTTGACGGTGCTTTACATTGATGATAGCCCGACAGATAGTCAGACGATGGCGCAGATTATTCATTCTGCTGGATATTGTTATGTTAATATCGCCGACCCCCTACAAGCATTGCCAAAGCTATTAGAGTTGAAACCTCAGCTAATTTTTTTGGATTTAGTAATGCCGTTTGCTAACGGATACGAGCTATGTGCTCAGATTCGACGAATGTCTGCTTTTCGAGAAACCCCGATTGTAATTGTGACTAATAATGATGGGATCGCTGATCGGGTCCGTGCCAAGATGGTCGGTGCTTCTGGCTTTTTAGGTAAACCGATTAGACAAAAACGAGTGTTGAAGGTGCTACAAAAATATATTCCAAGTGATGAGAATACTGTAAGCAGTGCTCAGCAGCATTCTAGACTGTCACCTTCGGTTTGACATAACAATATCAGACGATTAGTTTTCGAATATTGTTGATTCAATTTTCTAACAAAAAATGAGGCTCTATGGTAACTGCGTTAATTGTAGAAGATAGCTTAACGGATAGAGAACGGTTAACCCATTATCTCCAGCAGTCGGGAATCACAGTTGTAGGTGTCCAGAGTAGTGAAGAAGCGCTTCTGAAAGTCCAATCTAAATTACCTGATATGGTTTTTTTGGATATTGTTCTCCCAGGGCAAAGTGGCTTTGAGTTCTGTCGCGATTTGAAGACCAATAAACAGACTCAAAGTATTCCTGTTGTTATTTGTTCAACTAAAAATACAGAAGCTGATAAACTTTGGGGCTCAATGCTAGGTGCTGATGCTTACTTGAGTAAGCCCGTTGATCAAAAACAACTTGCTCAGGCAATTCAAAAAGTTATGCAGTAGGTAGGAGTTAGTATGGTTTCAGCGACGAATGAACTACTGCAGTTTTCCTCTCAAGAGCTGGCTGACAAGATTGATCCGCTTGGGTTAGAGCCGATTCCTGATGACACACGCCAACGCTTTCTTCGATTTCAGCTCGAAGGAGAAAATAGAATGCTACTGCCTTTACAGGATATTTTAGAAGTACGACAGTTAGCAACGATAGAGATTTTACCGATTCCAGATGTTTCAGATTTTATGCTGGGTGTCTGTAACTGGCGAGGTAAGATTCTCTGGCTGGCTGATCTTAATGCACTGGTCGGCAATAGCCCTCTGTGGCATCAGGCTCCATTGTTGGAACAGCCAGTTGCTATTGTGGTGCAATCAACCCAAAAAACTGTTGGATTGATTGTACGCCAAGTGGATGACGTGGAGCTAATTGAGCCTGACTCTATTCAGCAACGAGCAAACCTCCATTCTCCTGAATTAGCTTCCTATACTGTCGGTGATCTTCCAGACTTTAGGGGGACGGTGCTAAACGCTATCGCTATTGTTGAACATTTGCTCTAGAGAATATCTAATTTTTATATCGCTTCACTTGTTGAACCGATGTAAGCCTATCCATAGTCGATTTGAAATTGTTGAATTTATTGAGACTTTTCCATGTCAAATATTGCTAATACTGGCCTAGATAAACAATCTGAAGAACTTGAAACTATTCTTGATTTAGATGTCTCTTTTGAAGAGGCTAATCTCAGCTCGTCTGAGCTTACGCTGTCTGCTGAAGACCTTACCCTCAGTGAGCAAGAGCCTGAAGTGACTGCTCCAGAAGTATTAACCGAAACAGCGACTGCTCTTTCTCTAACAGTGGAGTCTGTACCATTTGCTCCTAGTCAAGGTAAACGACCGTTTGCGATCGCAAACGCCATGGCCCAGGCCACCGACCTAGCAAATCTCTATCAAATTACCGTTACTGAACTTCGAAAACGATTTACTGTAGAGCGTGCTTTGATCTATCAATTTCAGTCTGCAACCCATGGCACTGTTGTAGTCGAGTCTCTTGCATCTGGCTACCGTCCAGTCTTGGGGCAGGCATTGGCCGCCCTAGCCTTTGGCTCAACGACCACTCAGCACTATCAACAACAGGCCGTTATCAGCATCAGTGATATTGCCGAAGAGGCTACCACTCCCTATCAAGCGCAGCTTTTTCAGTTACTTCAGGCGCAGGCCAGTCTTAGCCTACCTCTCTTTTTAGAAGATCAGCTATGGGGCTTGTTGGTTGTCCAAAATTGTGAAGCCCCTCGTCAGTGGAGCGATTCTGAGATTGCTCTACTCTATCAAGTCGGTACCGAACTCATCCTCAAACTGCAGCCGGTACGTTTTCAATCCGAACGACAATTGCTCACTAACATGAGTAACAAGCTGCGTCAGTGCTCTGATAAAGAAGCTCTTTTTCGGAGCGTTACTCGGGATGTTAGAAAGTTCCTTAATGTTGATCGCGTAGCCATTTGTCAGTTTCGCCAAGACTATAGCCTCAAATTTGTCTTTGAATCAAAAATTGGCCAGGTGGCATCGATGATTGATGTTGTTTTGGCAGATAGTCATCTGCTAAAAGAAGAAGGTGGGGCCTTTCGGCAATCTAAACCGTTTGTTGTCAACCATGTCGAGAAAGATCCAGGTCTTTCTCCTTGTCATGTCGAGAATCTAACGGAATTTGATATCAAAGCTTGTCTCATTGTTGCCATTTATCAGGGACAGAAACTTTGGGGTTTGCTCGGAGCTTATCAACACACTGGTGCTCGGTACTGGAATCATGATGAAGTCAAACTGCTAACCCACCTGAGCGATCTTGTCGGGGTAAGCCTGCATCGGACAGAACTCATGCAGGAAATGGCTAGAGCATCTGAAAATCGCGAAGCTCTGCCTGAAATTATTAATAAAATTAGCAATACAACTTATGCTGAAAAGATTTATCAAACTGCTGTGCAAGAAGTGAGAAAGCTTCTCAACATAGAGCATGTTTCCATTTACAAATTTCGCCCAGATTATTTTGGTGATTTTATCTATGAATCTAGCGTCAGTGGGTCACCGTCACTGGTAGGCAGCGCTTGGGAAGATACCTACGTTCAAAAGCATCAAGGCGGACGATTTCGTGATACTGAGCAACCGTTTCTGGCCGATGATATTTACACAGCAGGCTTGAGCGAATGCCATATTCAAACCTTAGAGCACTTTGGGGTTAAATCTTTCGTGATAGTTGCTATCCGTCAGGGGGGGAAACTTTGGGGCTTATTAAGTGCCTTCCAGCATAGCGGGCCTCGCCATTGGCTAGAGAATGATGTCAAAATTTTACAAGACATTAGCCGTCAGATGGAAGTAAGTCTTAAAGGGGCTGATTATGTTGTCCAGTTACAAGAGCAATCTGCCCAGATGGCAAAAGCTGCCCAAATTGGTCGATCAGTTTCCGAAATTATTCCGCAGATTTTGAAAGCACAGGAAACTGAGCAGATTTTGAAAGTGACACAGCGAGCAGTACGACAACTCTTGAAGTGCGATCGCGTAGCCTTTCATCGCTTTAACGCTGACTGGAGTTCCGAACTACTTTATGCGTCGAGTGCGAAGAGGCAAGCAAATTCAGACTTAGAGGAAAGGCTGTCTGCAATTTGGCCAAAGCACAATTTACAGGAAACTCAAGGAGGCCCCTATCGGAATCAAGAAAGTTTAGTCGTTAACAATATCTATGCAGCTGACCATGCACCGTTAGAGATTGAAATGTTGGAGGAGTTTGGTATTAACGCCTATATGGCAGTTCCCATATTTAATACAGGCCAACTCTGGGGTGTGCTGAGTGCTTATCAAAATGAGAAACCACGGTCGTGGGCTGAAGCTGAGGTTAATGCGCTTAAACAAATTGGCTTGCAGGTAGGAACGGCTATGCAGCAAGCAGATTATCTAAAACGACTAGCCTTAACAACCCAAAAGGAACAACTGATCAGTAATCTGATTGACCGTCTACGCAAAACAACCGATCTACCTCACACATTAAAAGCAGTAGCCCATGACATTCGAGCAATGTTCCAGGCTGATCGGGTAGGAATGTACAAATTTGATCCAGCAACTAACTACAGCGTTGGTGAGTTTGTGGTAGAAGACGTTGCTCCAGGGGTACGGTCAGCTATGCTCGCTAAGATCCAAGATCGATGCTTTGCTGAAGGTCATGCAGAAAACTATCAAAAAGGTCGCTACTGGGTTGTCAATGATGTTAAAACCCTTGATATACCAGATTGCTTAGTTCAGCTACTGGCTGATCTACAGGTACAGGCTAGTTTAGTTGTCCCCTTACTCAAAGGAGACATACTCTGGGGACTATTCGCTATTCATCAGTGCCATAGTCCTCGCGAATGGCAAGAAACTGAAGTAGAGTTTGCCCATCGCATTGGCACCCAGCTCAATCTAGCATTGCAGCAAGCCGACTATCTAGAGCAATTACAGAAAAAAAATAGTGCTTTAGAAGCGACAGCAACACGAGAAAAGAAATCCAAAGAACTGCTACAACAGCAGGTCATGCAGTTACTGATAGAAGTCCGTCCGGCACTAGAAGGAGATCTGACCGTTCGGGCTCCTGTGACAGAGACTGAAGTTGGTACTGTTGCTAGTGCATATAACAATACGCTTCAGAGTCTTCAAAAAATTGTTTTAGAAGTACAGCAGGCTGCTGATCAAGTGGGGCAGACTTCTCAGCTGAGTAAAATCTCCGTCAGCTCCCTAAATACTGAGGCTCAACAGCAGGCCAACTCTCTAGAACAGACCTTAAAGCGAGTTCAAGAGATGATGAGCTTTACTGAAATCGTTGTTGACGATGCACAACGGGTAGAAGTTGCTGTACAACAAGCCAATCAGACCGTACAGATTGGAGACAATGCTATGAATCTTACGGTAGATGGAATTATGGCTATTCGCTCTACAGTAGCTGACACTAACCAACGGATTAAACAGCTCAGTGAGTCATCCCAGAAAGTCTCTAAAGTTGTTAGCCTAATTAGTCACTTTACTACCCAAACTCAGCTATTAGCTCTTAATGCTTCTATTGAAGCTACCCGAGCCGGTAAATACGGTCGAGGGTTTGCCGTCGTAGCTGACGAAGTACGTTCTCTCGCCCGTCAATCTGCCGAAGCTGCCACCGAGATTGAACAATTAGTACAAGAGATTCAAAAAAACACAGCGGAAGTATCTATTGCTATGGAAACCGGAATTGAACAGGTAGCAGAAGGGACTCATCTGGTGACAGATGCCCGCCAAAACCTGACAGCAATTGTGGAAGTAACTGGGCAGATCAGCGAATTGATTCAAGGTATTACGCAAACTACCCATAAACAGGCCGCTGAATTCAAAGATGTGGCTGTGACTGTAACCGAAGCCACCGAAATTGCTAATCAAACTTCTAAAAAATCGGAGCAATTGACCCAGTCTATTCATCAACTATTATCAACTGCCGAGACGCTGCAGGCGAGTACGGGCAAGTTTAAGGTTAGCTAAAAAAGAATTTTGAATTCTCAGTTTTGATTTGACTAATCTTCTCAATGTCCTTTTTAGACAGTTATCTCAACTCTATAAACTTTCTTTACAGGAGGTTGTGAACTTTCTAAGTGCTAATAAACGTATTTTTCGCCGTTGCTGATTTAGGAAATGAATCAATCTGGCGGAATTGCTACGTATCCAAATTCTTTATCAGATTAAATCCTCTTAGGGATCAGCAACACCCATTCTTTAAATCATGACTTCCGATCCAGCGATCTCTCAGCAGATCCCGGCCTATTTTTTGCAAGAAGCGTCGGAACTGCTTCAGCAAATAGATACTGAACTGCAAACTATGCGTCAGGACTTTGGTGTCCAAAAAATGCACAGTTTGATGCGGGCCGCTCATACCCTTAAAGGAGCGGCTGCCAGTGTAGGACTAGACGCTATCAAAACTACTACCCATTCGCTAGAAGATGCGTTCAAGGCTCTATGTACCCCAGATGCCACGCTGACAACAGCTGTAGAAAGTCTCATTTTTGAAGCTTATGATTGTCTACAGCTGTTGCTATCAGCCCAGACATCAGAAGCTCAGATTGATGAATCAGGCATCTTAGATCGGATGGCTAATGTCGTCGCTAAACTTCAACACCACTTAGGTGACCAGTTTGGCCAAGACGGCTACTTGCCCACATCAACCGAGCTTGGGTTTGACATGACCCAGTCCATTTTTGAAATGGGTGTTAATCAAAGGCTAGACGATCTACAAAATGCTCTTAAAAATCCTGATGCGGAGACTTTAAGTTCCCTTCTGAAATCCCAGGCAGAAGTCTTTTTTGGATTAGCCGAATCTTTGAATTTACCTGGCTTTGGTGAGATTGCCCAAGCTACCTTAACAGCCTTGACTCAGAGGCCAGAGCAGGTGAGCAAGATCGCAACAATTGCTCTAAAAGACTATCGTGCTGCTCAAGTCCTCATACTTCAGGGAGATCGTACCCAGGGAGGAACTCCCAGTGCTGCTCTCAGCAAGCTAGGTGCAAAACATATATCTCGTAAAACTACTAAAACTAGCAAAAGTTATACGGCTAGATCACCAAAAAAACGTCGTGAAATATCTAATTCTAATTGGTTGAGCCGAGTGTGGCGACAGCTCAATCAACCTATTGGCAGATCTAAACCAACAAAACCCCTGACGCCAAAGCTCTCCTCTCTATCTGAAGTAGTAGTGCCAGTTGACCTTCCTGTTAACAACCCCAGTGTGTCAGCTACAGTTCAGACTCCAGACAGCGCTTGGGAAACAGCAGCATCCTCGATATTGCCACCAGTGACGGTGACAGACTCTAAACAATTGTCAACGCTGGAAAAACAGACTATTAAACCGGATCTGATTCGTTCACCGGAGCAAGAGACAGATGCCTCACCGTCGAGTGATCTATTGAGGGAATCTACCTTACGGGTATCTATCAGTCATCTCGAACAGCTCAATCACACCATTGGTGAACTCTTAACCCAGCAAAGCCAGCAGGCACTGTACAATACACGCCTGACCACTGCTATGAAAACACTGTTAACTCATTTGGGACAACAGCAGCAGCAGTTACACAATCTCCAGCGCCAAGCAATCCAGACTTCGGCACCTGTTTATTCAGCACCGTTAATACCAACTGGGCAGCTGTTCGACGCTCTAGAGTTAGACCACTACAGCGAACAGCAGTTACTTGTACAAGCATCCTTAGAGACCATGGTGCAGCAAATGGAAAGTGCTGACGCCATAGAACTATATGTACGGCAGAGTAGTCAAACCCTAGAAAAACAACAGCGGTTGGTCGATGATTTACGAGAGACCATTTTAGAGGCTAGGATGCAGCCACTCGGAAACTTGTTGCAGCGATTTCGTCAGGTACTGACTCGATTATCAATGCAACATGATAAGCCAGTAACTCTTGCAATCCAAGGTGAAGATGTTCTTGTTGATAAAGCTATTGTCGATAAGTTGTATGACCCGTTATTACATCTCATACGTAATGCCTTTGATCATGGTATTGAGAAACCTGAAGTCCGCCAACAGCTAGGTAAACTCCAAGAGGCACAGATTCAGCTATCTGCTAGTCAAGCTAGTCGTTACCTAGTCATCAAGATTCAAGATAATGGGCAAGGTCTAAATCTTGAGGCGATTCGCCAGAAAGCTGTCGAGAATCAGCTGATTACGATGGTAGAGGCTCAGAAGCTAACATCCGAACAAGTCCGTGATCTTATTTTTGAGCCTGAGCTATCTACAACAGCTCAAGTTAATGAGCTCTCTGGACGAGGGGTTGGTCTAGATGCTGTGCGATCCCAAATGCAGCGGTTAAAGGGTATAGTAACAGTTGCCTCCCGATCAGGGAAAGGTACTTGTTTTACCCTGAAAATTCCGGCTAATCTAACCATTGCTAAATTGTTGCTCTGTCAAGCAGGTGAGAAAATATATGCCCTAATGACAGATACGATTGAGCAAGTCTTAATACCCAGACCTGAACAGTTAAACACTCGAAAAAATGAAAAAGTATTAAGTCTTGACCTTGATGGTAAAGCTCAGCTGATTCCAGTGATGACTCTATCAAAGATCCTAATGTACAATGCTTCGCTGCCTGAGTCTCGGTGGCGAGAGCCTGATGACACTTTAGATAAGTCATGTCCGATTATTTTAGTACAGTATAAAAAAGGTCTTGTAGGGATAGAAATAGACCAGCTGCTAGGAGAGCAAGAGCTAGTGATCCACTCCCTGGGAGATATGTCGAAGCTGCCAACCTATATTTATGGCTGTAGTATTCTCCCCGATGGCCGTCTCAGTCTTGTGGTAGACGGTGTTGCCTTAGTGCTAAAAAGTTTGGCCGCTGGACAGCAGAGCAAGGCAGCCATGAACGTTACTCTAGGAACATCTCAAGGTACATCAACATTTCGTACTATGGCCAAGTCATCTATTCTGGTCATAGACGACTCAATCACGGTGCGTAATACGCTGAGCCAAACCCTACAAAAAGCCGGTTATTTAGTGCTCCAGGCAAAAGACGGTACTGAAGGACTACAAAAGTTACAGCAAGCTGATGTCGCTGCTATTTTGTGTGATCTTGAGATGCCTGGTATGAATGGCTTTGAGTTCTTGAAAGCCCGTCAGAGAACCCCTGAACTCACCTCAATTCCAATCATTATGTTGACGTCTCGTACCGGAGTAAAACATCAGCGGCTGGCGCAAGAGTTAGGAGCCACTAGTTATTTGACTAAGCCATATCTAACACCTCAGTTGTTAACTACATTAGCTGATGTGTTAACTCAATATTCTGAACAGGCCTTATGTATCGATTCCCTAAATACCCCAATTCTTGAGGACTTTGAACTCAGCCCCCCAGGACTAAGAGGCAAGGGAGGCCAGTCCTAGATTAATTGCGTAAGTCTTACTGAAACTATATTTCTAGAGATATTGTGAAGAGCAACTATGGATGATACTTCCACGTCGAAGGTCGCAAAAATTATTACCTTCAAAGTCGCTGACCACTGGTTTGCCTTGCCCATGGACACGGTTCTCAAAATTGTAAACTGTCCATCTCCGAATAGAGGCGGTATGGTCAACTTGGGCTTAGTTCAGCTAGGTTCACACACTATTCATCTATTGGACGTATACAGGACTGTTGGTCTGAGCTCGGGTGCAGAACCTTTAGGCCAACCTCCGTTCTTACTAGTGCTACGTAATAATCAAAAAAAACTGTGGGGTTTGCCACTGGAGGCTCCTCCAGATCTGATCGAGCTGCCGTGTAAGGTTTTTAACCCCGTGTCAACAGATAAGCACTTTATGTCTAAAAAGCAGTGGATTAGCCATATTGCTGTCATCTCTGATCAGACTACAAATCGTACTCTGTTACTCTTAGATCTGAAAGGCTTTTTTCAGAGTGAAGCCGCTTGAATTTGAGAAACACATGTCAATCACTATTTTTTGATTCAATAGGGCCGTTGAGGCAGAGGTTTATTGAATCGGAACGCTCTTCTGATTGTATTGTGTTCTGACTATGGTGTTATTTCCTTGCGGTGCGATCGCAGATTTCATCAAAAACTGATGAATTTAGCTGGTGATGAGTTTACAAGCCAAAAATAGACTGAGCCTCAATGCCGAAATTTCATGGTTTGCTCGATCTGTAATCAGACCCTGTGGCTGATAGCTTAAAATTTCATAGGTACAACAGCCTTTCCTCGGTGATATGGCTCCTAGGGGGCAAGCGTAATGCAAATATGTGAGCTTTCTCTAAAGAACTGGCGGCATAATAAAAAGTTGTTGTGAACAAGGCCAACTTTTTTATTGTTCTGATTGAGAGTTAGCAATGCATGCGTAATTTTACTGATATGTGGGTAGGCAACTGCCGAGGACTCTATCGCTTGATATCGCTTGCTTTTAGGTCTACATAAACTCCACTGGACTGCAACCGCCGTATTATCTAATTTATTTGCCTCTTAAAAGGAAACTATTATCAGTATTGCGTAGTCAATCAAAGAAATAAGCCAGTTGTCAGTACGGTATTTTTTCGGAAGACCTGTTTTATGCCTGCTTTAAAAGTACGCAAGACAGAGCTGAAACTTCTATCTGACAACGCTTAAGGTCTAGTTTAATTGTGCTGGCTTAGGTTTATATGTGCGTATTCTCATCGCTTCTTTACTGTCTTATTAAGTTTATTCGATGAGTCTATGCCAGACAAGGAGTGACCATGGCAACGGTGATATAACGCTAATGGAAGAGTTGATTAGGTGTTATCTCCCTTCACCGACAGACCTTAGGTTGACAGGCAATTTGTTTCTTTTATAGAACGTTGACTGACTGCTATTGTCCTCGACCTCAGTTGTGAATGTTTTTGTATTAGTAGTAAGGTAGCCTTCTGAAAATCATGCAGTACCCAGCTTCGGTCGTCACTTCAGACCATAACTTTAAGGACTCCTATTCAAATTTATCGGCGCTGACTACCGATAAAACTGCTAAGGTGAATATTCTAGACGTTGAGATCGACAACCTCTCTCGAGAAGAGCTGTTAGAGCGTCTAGATACCGATGGTGGAGTTGTCGTGACTCCTAATGTGGATCACTTAATGAAGCTGCAGCATGATGCAGACTTTCGTGAAGTCTATAAAGCTGTGGACTTTCGCGTATGTGACAGTAAGATTCTGATGTATGCAGCTAAGTTTTTAGGTACGCCAATTTGTGACAAGATATCTGGCTCTGATTTGTTGCCCTGGTTCTGTGACTATCATCGTGAGAATCCTGATGTCAAAATCTACATGCTCGGTGCAGCACCTGGCGTTGCTAAGCTAGCGCAACAGAGAATTAACGCTCGCATTGGTCGAGAAATTATTGTCGAAGCCCATTCTCCTTCATTTGGTTTTGAGAAAAGCCCTGAAGAGTGTGATGCGATTATAGAGCGTATTCGTGCTTCCTCTGCTAATGTGCTGGTTGTCGGTGTTGGTGCGCCTAAGCAGGAAAAATGGATCGTTGAGCATAGAAATAAGCTGTCTAATATTAAGACATTTTTAGCGGTGGGAGCAGCTATTGACTTTGAAGCAGGCCACAAACCACGCTCACCTGAGTTTGTTACTGAGCTTGGTTTGGAGTGGCTCTATCGCACACTGTCTGAACCCAAGCGGTTGTGGAAACGCTATCTCATTGAGGATATGCCTTTCTTCGGATTAGTATTTCAACAGTGGTTGGCAGCAAGGAAGACGCGTAAGTCTGCGTAGGCTAACTTTGCCAGAGTAGGCTGCTTAGCTATATTTATTGACTTTACAGAGCATTGATTACGTAAAAACCCCTCAGATGTTGATTGTCTGAGGGGTTTTCTATGCTTTCTATCAACAATAATAGATAGTGAAAGATAATTCAAAGGTATTGTTGTTGATAGCTTTAGACACAGAAATATGAACTTAGAAGATAAATGACACTACAGGCTTATAGTTCCTCTATGTAGGCTTCTTGGCCTTGTAAATTACGCAGTGATGGTGAATCACGACCGATAATGTAAGGAAACTGACCTGTTACTAGGGGGACGATCAGCTGACTGGGTTGGTCTGTTCTTAGAGCAGAGAGTGTAGCCTGTGTAGTTGCGATCGCATCGTCTCCCTGCCATCGTGTTAGCCACACATGCACTTGGTCTGTAGACTTAGCTTTTCCAGGAATTGAAGACACAGCAAACATGTTATCGCCAGGATCTATCACTATCCGCTGGGCCAGTCCCGTCTTAAGCACGGAAAACGCCTGGGTAATTACTGTAGCTTTGACGGTATTTTCAGATAGACTACCGGTACTTTGGGCATCGCCCCAAACAAGTAACTTATCACCTACTTTAGAGTTCACCTGGCCTTGAGTTGCTGTCACAATAGCTAAAACAACAGGGCCTTGAGATAGTTGCTCTAAAAGATAAGAAAAGAGATGTAGCGAAGACGTTTGTGTATTGACCGTCATCTGAGTCATAAAAAATGTACTCGTTGTTACTAAATATCGATTTGAATCAATCTTGTAGATGCTGAAAAATTATGAATATTAGAGACAAGACTATGCATCAATCAGCAACAGAGCAAGACTCTTGTAGATAGAGCGCTACTATTGAATTGTTGATTGGGCTGGAATGATCGGTTTAACCTGAGGAATAAATCGTAAAGATATATTATGACAATCATCCTTAAAAAAGACATCATGTATCCCACTACAGGGGACAGTTAAAAAAGGTGACCTTACCGTTCCCTTTGTACTCTTCACATTAGATATGGGGCAGACAGCAAAAAATATCGGTATCATTGGTGGCGGCCAACTCGCATGGATGATGGCTCCAGAGGCTAAAAAGCTAGGACTGCGTTTGATGATACAAACGCCTAATCAGTCAGACCCGGCAGCCGCTATGGCCGAACATGTAGTTTTGGGTGCAGTTGCTGACGCTATGGCTACGGCCATCTTGTCCAAGCAGTGCGACGTCATTAGCTTTGAAAATGAGTTTATTGACCTACCTGCCTTACAGAAACTAGAACAGCAGGGTACTCTGTTCTACCCTCAGCTGAGCTGCTTGGAACCACTACTAGATAAGTACGATCAGCGGTTGTACTGTAAAAATCTAGGGCTACCGTCTCCCCCGTTCACTACACTAAATTCAGAAGCCGATCGGCCCAACCTTGAAGCCAGTGTAGCTGCGGTTGGGCTGCCTCTAGCGCTCAAAACGCGTCGTCATGGGTATGACGGTCAAGGCACGTTTATATTGCAAGACCTTGATATGGTGCGAAATACTTGGGCTCAGCTGGGCTATCAGCCGATTTTGCTAGAGGCATTTGTGCCGTTTGACCGGGAGCTGGCTGTGATGGTTGGCCGTTCGCAGTCTGGAGAAATTACCCTGTACCCTGTGGTTGAATCGCAACAAGTTGATCAGGTGTGTCGCCATGTTATTGCGCCAGCTGATGTTAGTAAGGCCGTCCATCAGCAAGTTGCCCAGATTGCAACTACCTTAGTGACTCAGCTAGACGCAGTCGGTATCTTTGGCATTGAGCTATTTTTGACCGCTGATGATCGTGTGTTGATTAATGAGATTGCTCCCCGTACTCATAACTCGGGGCATTACACTCTAGATGCCTGCATCACTTCCCAATTTGAGCAGCAGCTCCGGGCGATTAGTGGCTTACCGTTGGGATTATCTGAACTCAAGTATCCGCAGGCTATCATGATCAATCTGCTGGGGTTTGAAAGTTCTACATCAGCTTACAAAAAACAGCGGGCTATGTTGTCGGCGTTGCCTAATGCTCACTTGTATTGGTATGGCAAACATGAGTCTCGTCCAGGCCGAAAAATGGGGCATGTGACACTGACATGCGATCGCATTCATTCGCGTGACGAACTCAACCAGTTAATCCGTCAGGTAGAAAGTCTTTGGTATCCCTAGAGTTCTAAAAATATAGAGACGTTTTGCGAAAACCCCTATATTTTTACTCCTATTTGAAATAGTAATTAAGGTGAGGAAAACCGCTCAATCATCCCTATCGATCACCCCCTGTCGATATACCAGGACAGTTAGTTATGATGACGT
>JBCDFI010000020.1:0-22603 GCA_039178155.1 Cyanobacteria bacterium P01_H01_bin.105 | reverse complement strand
TAAATGTGCTGATACAAAACCTTTTGAGTCGATAAATCGCGCCTTAGACTTAAGCAGCAATGCCACTTAGTATCTAACTCTGGCAGCGGTCTCTAATACTACAGATATTTAACGTACTTGTCCATTACTTTTCTGAAATTAGTTGTGAGATGAGTATCTCAATAGTTTTTCGTTCAAAGAACCTATCTCAGTTTCGTGAGGTGGCGTTCAACAGGATTACTATGTGTATTAGTAGAAAAGCGACCACTATTTAGGCACTGTTTGCATAAACTATGGGACTACTTGTACTAGGCAATCGATTTGTCCGGGATTTGGAAAGCAACGGTGCATTAGCAGTGCGCGTACCGTTGGAAGGGGGCTTTGAGGGCCGCTATCAGCGACGGATGCGAGCAGCAGGTTATGAGAGCTTGCATATGACAGCCCGTGGATTGGGAGATTTATCGGCCTATTTGGGAGATGTTCATGGCGTTCGCCCACCTCACTTGGGCAAGAAAAGCATGGGGCAGGCGGCTGTTGGCGAGCGCTACTTCATACCCCCTGTGTTGGGATATCGGCTAGAACATATGGCAACTGGGATGAAAGGCATTGTGCTCTGGTTAATTGAAGGGCATATTTTATCGAGTCAGGAATTGGCATTTTTAGCGTCTTTATGTGAGTCTGACCCACGTATAAAGGTGGTGGTCGAACTGGGAGGCGAACGGTCATTTAAGTGGTTCCCTTTGAAAGATGCTGCACAGCCTGCCTAAATTAAAAGGCACATAGTTTGGAAGACACATAGGTGTATGACTTTTACAAAATCTATGGTTAGTGGCTGCACAAACAAGAACATTTGTTCTAAATTGACTGCATAATAATTTGCAAAGCGATAGCATAGATGGGTGACTATTCCACTCAATCCGCTAGAGGCCTTAAAGCTTGGCCAATGGTTCAAGCTTATTTGCGGCGCTAGCTACCAAGATGTTTCAAACGTTCGAAATTTGTCCCTGGTATATAGCCTCGCAGGGACAGATTGTATTGATGTGGCGGCTGATCTAGCCGTTGTACAGGCAGCCATAGAGGGAATTGCTGCAGCGAAATCTGTGGCACAGGATTCTTGGATTAGATCGCCATGGCTGATGGTGAGCTTTAACGATGGGCAAGATCCTCATTTCCGTAAAGCTTGGTTTGACATAAACAACTGTCCTACCGATTGTCCTCGTCCCTGTGAGCGGATATGTCCGGCTGATGCTATATTGCCGCTTTCGCAAAGACACTCAGGCACTAGACTCACGCTTACAGGGGTAACGGCTGAACGGTGTTATGGCTGTGGTCGCTGTTTATCAGTATGTCCTTACGGGTTGTTGGAAGAACGGGCATTTAATGTAGCTGCTGGTGCGATCGCACCTACCCTTTTACCCTACATAGACGCCATCGAAATCCATACCCAGATCGGTCGACAGGTTGAGTTTAAAAAGCTGTGGCACCAGCTTGCTCCATACCTGTCACAACTTAAGTTAGTGGCCGTGAGCTGTCCTGACACTGGGCCTCAAAGCAATAGCATTACTGATTATCTTGCCCATCTTTATCAGCTCATGGAACCTAAACCAAAACAGCTGCTGTGGCAAACTGACGGTCGCCCTATGAGCGGTGATATTGGTAAAGGGACCACTCGTGCCACGATTCGGTTGGCAGAAAAAGTCTTAAACGCCCGTTTACCTGGCTATGTTCAACTAGCGGGTGGAACAAACGACTACACGGTAGCTAAGTTGCGATCGCTCAATTTGCTCAAAGTCCCCCACCACTGTCTCAAAAGTAGCCAGACTGAAACACCAAGCATTCATGGTATTGCCTACGGTAGCTATGCGCGACGCTTGGTCACGTTGGGCGACAGCTATCTCGAACATGAGCCTGAACAGCTGGAACGGCAAGTTAACCTAGCTCGTGAACTCGTTGGCCAAATTAAGCCGGGTGTTCGGAGCAGACCTAGCGTTTTGCCGTTCTTAAAACAGCACACTTGCCCAGAAAAAGACTCAGCTGCTACCGTCCCTCCATAGAGTGAGTATCGCCGCCGATCCATAGATCTCTATGGATGAGATAGCTACAGGCCTTGTCTATCTTTCTTTTCCAGTTACTAAGTTTCTATTTCATTTTCTGAATCTATGGCTCGTTCAGACGAATATCAACCCGCGCCTGAATCGACTTCTAAATTCCCTGACAGCACTCCAATCCATGATGATTTGGAGCAGTTGCTGAGTATCCTGCCCACTGCACTATGTGCCCCCCTTAGCAACCACCCTCAACGTAGTCAGCTAATTGAAGTCATTCTAGATTTGGGTAGACGTCCCGAAGCTAGATTTCCGGACAAAGCCGACTATCTATCGGAACAAGTCGTTTCAAGTAAAGATTTAGAATATTGCATTGAGCGAGTCGGTGCATTTGGTGGCGATAATCGAGCTGGAATTGAAAAAACTCTACACCGCATTAGCGCCATACGGAACCGGACTGGCACTGTTATCGGCCTGACCTGTAGAGTGGGTCGAGCCGTGTTTGGCACGGTGGAAATGATTCGTGATCTAGTAGAGGCGGGTCGTTCAATTTTATTGCTGGGTAGACCCGGTGTAGGGAAAACAACAGCATTACGAGAAATTGCACGGGTACTAGCTGATGATCTGAGTAAACGAGTCGTGATCATCGATACGTCCAATGAAATTGCTGGTGATGGTGACATTCCTCATCCTGCCATTGGTCGTGCTCGACGCATGCAAGTAGCGCGACCGGAGCAACAACATCAGGTAATGATCGAGGCGGTAGAAAACCACACTCCTGAAGTCATTATTATTGATGAAATTGGTACTGAGCTAGAAGCATTGGCCGCTAGAACTATTGCTGAACGTGGTGTGCAGCTAGTAGGGACCGCCCATGGTAATCAGTTAGAAAACCTGATCAAGAATCCAACCTTAGCCGACCTAGTTGGAGGTATTCAAACTGTCACCCTAGGGGACGATGAAGCCCGCCGTCGCGGCAGTCAAAAAAGCGTGCTCGAGCGCAAAGCTCCACCTACATTTGACATCGCCATTGAAATGCTAGAACGACAGCGATGGGTCGTTCATGAAGATGTAGCGGCTACGGTTGATCACCTTCTGCGCGGACGAATCCCAGAAACCCAGATCCGCACTGTGGGAGAAAGTGGCAAAGTGATGGTCACCCATGAGCTCCCCGATATTATTAGTCAGCGACGCACTACACGACGAACGCAGCGAGGCTGGCGAGAGGCGGGACAAATGGAACCCGTTGCAGCAGTTCGATCTCGCTCGTCTGGCCCTACATCGCTGCCCCCATTACCCGTACCGGCCGCTACCGATGATTTTCAAGCACTGCTAGATCGCCAGTTAGATACAACTGATTTAGAACTGTCCACTCCTATAGGCCCCGACGGGGAAGATTTAGTATCAATTTATCCCTATGGGATCAGTCGAGAACAGCTGCACCATGTGATTGATATGCTCAAACTACCAGTGTTAATCACAAAAGAATTAGGAGTGGCTCAGGCTGTATTGGCATTGCGATCTCACGTACGAAACCATTCCAAACTAAAGACCATTGCCAAATCCCGTCAGCTACCCATCTACACCGTCAAATCCAATACGATTCCCCAGATTACCCGAGCACTACAACGCTTGCTAGATATTGACCCTAGAGACCAAGCAGAATCCGTCAACCTATCCCTCTTCACCCGTCAAGGCGAAGATGACGAATTAGAAGCTCTGGAAGAAGCAAGGCTAGCCGTTGAACAAATTGTCATTCCTAAGGGGCAGCCCGTCGAACTACTTCCCCGCTCTGCCAAGATTCGAAAAATGCAACATGAACTAGCCGAGCATTATCGCCTAAAATCCTTGAGCTTTGGTGACGAGCCTAATCGTCGATTGCGTATTTTCCCTGCCTAATCACGGAGATAATCATCGACAATATAAGCCTAAACGTTCTCCTTAGTACCCCATTCAGATAAGATAATCACCATAGGCCCAGTGGTTAGGCACACCAATGTAGAGCCATATTGATTGAGAATAAATCTATGAAACGCATTTTGTCTCGTCTATTTGCATTTACCCTTGTGGCGCTCTTAGGCCTCACTGGTTGCGGTGGTGACGGCACAGGAGCTGACGGCCTCAGTGGCAACTATCGCCAAGACACCATAGCTGTAGTCGAAACCCTCAGAACGGCTATCGAACTCCCATCAGATGCTCCAGATTTACCCGAGGTTCGTACTCAAGCTAGACAACAGATAAATGCCTTCTCGGCTCGTTACCGTCGTTCTGCTAGCGCAGCCAGCTTAAGCTCCTTTGCCACAATGCAAACAGCACTAAATGCATTGGCAGGCCACTATAGCTCCTATCCCAACCGCCCTATTCCAACAAAACTCAAGACTCGCCTTGAACAAGAGTTCAAACAAGTTGAAGCAGCACTTCGCCGAGAAGCATAATTAATACGTAAGCAACAGTAGTTCCTAAAAGCCCCCCTGATCTAGATCAGGGGAGCTTTTAGATTAATCACCTAAATCTTACGATTTACAATTAGCAATCGCCATAAAGATACATCAACTATTCACAACAAAAATTAATTGACTGCCTGTTAAGCTGTTTGCTAGAATCACACTTCTGTAGGCAAGTTTTATTACATTTTCAGTATGAAAGTACGGGCATCCGTCAAGAAGATGTGCGACAAGTGTCGAGTTATTCGTCGGCGCGGTCGAGTGATGGTGATTTGTTCTAATCCTAAGCATAAGCAACGTCAGGGCTAGGCACTGTAACGAGTTTAACGATTTTTTTACATTCAACTTAGCGGTTGCCCACTGACTTGTCAGTTTTAATGTAACCGCACGGCAGCAAACTAGGGAGAAAGCACGGTGGCACGTATTGCAGGCGTTGACCTACCCAGGGATAAGCGCATTGAGATTGGATTAACCTACATTTACGGTATCGGTCCAAGTCGATCAAAGGAGATCTTGGCAAAGACTGGGGTCAATGCAGACATTCGCGTCAAAGATTTGGCCGATAGCGATGTATCGAAGCTCCGAGAAGTCGTTGAGAACGACTATCAGATCGAAGGAGATCTCAGACGCTGGGAAAGCATGAATATTAAGCGTCTGATGGATATTGGTTGCTATCGGGGACGTCGTCATCGTATGGGGTTGCCGGTTCGTGGTCAACGGACTCGTACAAATGCACGGACGCGCCGAGGCAAGCGTTTAGCCATTGCTGGCAAAAAGAAGCCTGGTAAGAAGTAGGTCCTGAAAGCGCAATCCGCAGGTGACCTTAATAATGGGGCTGCCAATCAGGGCAAGCGTGGTACAACAGGAAAGGTATTTTGACAATGCAAGATATCAGCAGGCTGGTTAGCTGATGATCTGCACAGAAGTTTTTGAAGAGTTAACGTTTCCGGAACACACGAATTATGGCAAAAGGCGTCAAGCGCGCGGGTGGACGCAAAACGAGAAAGAATGTCCCTAACGGTGTTGTCCACATCCAATCGACATTTAATAACACCATCGTAACGATTACAGATACTAAAGGTGATGCTATCTCATGGGCATCAGCTGGCTCCAGCGGCTTTAAAGGGGCAAAAAAGGGAACTCCTTTTGCCGCTCAGACCGCAGCAGATGGTGCCGCCCGTCGGGCAATGGATCAAGGCATGCGTCAGGTTGAGGTAATGGTCAGCGGTCCTGGCGCTGGTCGTGAAACTGCCATTCGTGCGCTACAAGGAGCTGGGTTAGAAATCACATTAATTCGAGATGTGACCCCCATTCCCCACAATGGCTGCCGTCCGCCCAAACGTCGCCGAGTCTAAGAATTAATACCTATCAGCTAACACATAAGCCAGCAGGCAATAGCTATCCAAGGGAGGCCACTGCAGTGGGACAATTTCAAGTCGAGTGTGTAGAGTCAATTGTTGATGACGACCAGAGTCAATTTAGTCGGTTTGTCATTGAACCCCTTGAGCGTAGTCAGGGTATTACCGTAGGCAATGCTTTAAGGAGAGTGCTGCTCTCTAATCTAGAGGGTGCTGCAATTACTGCTGTACGTATAGCAGGTGCCAATCACGAATTTGCTACTATTCCAGGCGTTCGTGAAGATGTTTTAGACATCATCCTTAATCTCAAAGAGGTTGTCCTTAAAACCTACACTAACCAGCCACAGATAGGACGGTTAGCTGTGCAAGGTCCGGCAACAGTTACAGCCGCTCACTTTGAACTACCTGCTGAGGTAGAGCTAATCAATCCAGATCATTATGTGGCATCGGTCGCTCAAGGGTTTACCCTTGAAATGGAATTTCGGGTAGAAAATGGTCGTGGTTATCGGGCTGTAAGTAACAATCGCGATGAAGCAACTGCATTAGATTTCATGCAGATCGATGCTATCTTTATGCCTGTCCGCAAGGTTAATTATTCAGTTGAGGAGACCATTGTAGGTGCTGACCAGCCCAAAGATCGTTTGCTAATGGAGGTGAGCACAAATGGTAGTCTCACACCTCAACAGGCAATGAGTCAGGCTGCAGATGTTTTAGTTGATCTGTTTAGTCCACTCAAAGATGTCACCCTTGAGCCTAAGCGAGATGAAGACATTAAAGAGGAGGACACCACTTATCAGATCCCCATTGAAGAACTACAGCTATCTGTACGTGCTTACAACTGTTTGAAACGGGCACAAATTAACTCAGTTTCTGACTTGCTAGACTATAGCCAAGAAGATCTTCTAGAAATTAAAAACTTTGGGCAGAAGTCAGCTGAAGAAGTGATCGATTCGCTACAACATCGGTTGGGAATTACTCTACCAATAGAGAAACCAGCCAAGTCATCTTAACTCGATAGTTTTGGCCTTGAATCCTAGCGATTCAGGCCGCCCTTCCGAAGCCTCTGGCTTCGGTTTTTTCTTGTCTTAGCGCCAATAGGAGGTCCCATGCGCCATCGCCGTCGTACACCACATTTGAGTAAACCCACTGACCAGCGTCGTGCTTTGTTGCGATCGCTAACCACTGAGCTTATTCGTCACGGTCGAATTAAAACTACGCTCACCCGAGCAAAAGCTGTTCGTTCCGAAGCTGAGCGAATGATTACCCTAGCAAAGGAAGGCTCTCTTGCTGCTCGTCGTCGAGCCATGGGCTATATGTATGACAAGGATCTTGTTCATGCTTTGTTTGAGCAGGCACCTTCTCGCTACGCTGAACGGCAGGGTGGCTACACCCGAGTTGTACGTACAGTGAGTCGTCGAGGTGATAACTCAGTGATGGCCATTATTGAGCTCACTTAATTTTGCTTGATGGCTAATCGCACACTTGCCAAACAACTTGAGGCTATCCCTGAAAACAGTCAGGGAACCCAGCGAATAGCCATTGTTATTCAATATCAGGGAACTCACTTTCACGGATGGCAACGCCAACCAGAAAAGCGCACGGTGCAAGCCGAGATTGAGGCAGCGATCGCATCATTACTAGGCTCTCGCATAACCATTCACGGTGCAGGACGTACTGATACAGGTGTGCATGCAGCAGCTCAGGTAGCACATTTTGACGCTCCTAAAGTGATTCCAGCCTACCGTTGGGCATCTATCCTCAATCATCGATTGAGCGAAGAGATTGTGATTCGTGCTTCGTCCCACGTACCTGACGATTGGCATGCCCAATATTCAGCACAATGGCGTCGGTATCGATACACTATCTACACTGACGCCTACCCCAATCTCTTTATTCGTCCCTATGCATGGCACTTTTACCATGAACCTCTGGACGAACGACTAATGCAGTCGGCATTAACTCCCATGGTGGGTTATCATGAGCTAACTGCGTTTCATCGCGCGGGATCTAGTCGTGCCCATTCATGGGTTGAGTTGCAAGCGGCTAAATGTTCCCGACGTGGACCGTTTGTTCAGGTTGAGTTGCAGGCTGCCGGTTTTCTCTACGGCATGGTGCGCCTGGTAATGGGTTTGCTAGTGAACGTGGGACGACGACGTTTAACCCCTGCTGCTTTTACTGAACTTTGGCAGTCAGGACGTCGTGACTTAGTCAAACATGCTGCACCTGCCCGAGGACTATGCCTCTTGCGAGTGGGTTATGAACATTTTCCCTTTGCACCAGATGCTTGGTTTGACACCCAACCGCAGTTAACGCTGCATTCCACCACACAGAATTTGGCTGTTTAGATTGCAATAGCAATCAGCAAGATGTTGTTCAGCATTCTTATAACAGGAGCGGCCGTCTTTTATCCAGTTCTTTGATCTCTAAGCCTAAGCATGTTTAAGACATACATTCCCCCTGTCCAAGATATCGATAAAAAGTGGTACGTCGTTGATGCTGCGGACAAGCGTCTAGGTCGTCTAGCCACAGAAATTGCTAATATCTTGCGTGGTAAAAACAAACCCACCTTTACTCCAAACATGGATACGGGTGATTTTGTTATTGTAATTAATGCTGAGAAGGTAGACGTTACAGGTAGAAAGCGTCAGCAAAAACTCTATCGACGTCATTCTGGTCGACCAGGTGGAATGAAGGTTGAAACGTTTGACCAACTGCAAAACCGTATTCCTGAACGCATCATTGAGAAAGCCGTTAAGGGAATGCTCCCTAAGAATGCGCTTGGGCGTAAGCTATTTACAAATTTGAAAGTATACACGGGTTCTGAGCATCCTCATGAAGCTCAGAAACCTGAATCGCTCAATATTTAGTAGTCAGCATCTAGTAGTCAGACTTAGCAATATTTACCAGGAGATTTTGGTGCCATGTCAGAAGGACAGTCCGATCGCGTTGTTTATTGGGGTACTGGTCGTCGTAAGTCGGCTGTTGCTCGTGTTCGCTTAGTACCTGGAGAAGGCCAGCTCGTCGTAAATGGCAAACCGGGTGAAACTCATCTTCAAAATAATGCTGCTTACATGTCAGCGACTAAGGCTCCGCTCGAAACCCTGGGCCTAGAGTCCGACTATGATATCTTGGTAAACGTTCGTGGGGGAGGACTGACTGGCCAGGCAGATGCAATAAAACTTGGTGTAGCCCGAGCTTTATGTGAGCTTGATCCGGCTAACCGAGGGCCTTTGAAAATTGAAGGCTATCTTACTCGCGATCCCCGCTGTAAGGAACGTAAGAAGTACGGTTTGAAGAAAGCCCGTAAAGCATCTCAGTTCTCCAAGCGTTAAATTTGGACTGAATTTATTTCTCAACTTATTTCACTACCCGAACAGAACAATGCCAAAAGCTGATATTCATCCCGAGTGGTATCCCGAAGCCAAGGTTTACTGCGACGGCAAACTGATTATGACAGTGGGCTCTACTAAGCCTGAGCTTCATGTCGATGTTTGGTCTGGCAACCATCCCTTCTACACAGGTACTCAGAAGATTATTGATACTGAAGGTCGTGTGGAGCGCTTCTTGCGTAAGTACGGTATGTCCGATAGTCAAAAGAGCGACGAAAGTACTGAAGGTTAGCTACTAATCACGCCATTTTGAATCCGAGGGATTACCGTATCCTTCGGATATTTTTTTATTTGACATTTGCACTAGGGCTGTCCTGTCGACATCATTGAGTAAATTCCATGGCTGAGCAATATCTCCTCGACAAATTAAAGTCGGTTGACCAAACCTTTGAAGAACTCACTCGCCGTCTTGCCGATCCGGATGTAGCCAAAGATCCAGATGAGTTCCAAAAAATTGCTAAAGCCCGGGCATCGTTAGAAGCAACTATCAACACCTATAACGAGTGGAAAAAAGCTAGCTCAGACTGTGAAGGTGCTCAAGAAGTCTTAAAAGAGTCTGCGGGTGACGAAGAGCTAAGGGAAATGGCATCGATGGAAGTCAAGGAACTTCAGGACACCATTGCGTCCCTCGAAACACGGCTCAAAATATTGTTGCTACCGCGAGACCCTAACGACGATAAAAACATTATGTTAGAGATTCGCGCAGGTACTGGTGGTGATGAAGCGGGTATCTGGGCTGGCGATTTATTACGAATGTACTCACGCTATTCCGAGGGTCAAGGGTGGAAAGTACAGACGCTTAGCCAATCAGCAGCTGATATGGGTGGCTGTAAAGAAGCCATTCTAGAAATTACCGGAGATCAGGTTTATAGCAAATTAAAGTTCGAAGCAGGTGTACATCGTGTTCAGCGGGTACCGGCAACAGAAACTAGTGGTCGAGTCCATACATCTACAGCGACGGTGGCTGTTATGCCAGAAGTGGATGATGTTGAAGTAAAAATTGATCCAAAAGATATCGAGCTAACCACAGCTCGTTCGGGCGGTGCCGGTGGTCAGAACGTTAACAAGGTGGAGACGGCTGTAGACTTGTTTCATAAACCCACAGGGATTCGAATTTTTTGTACTGAAGAGAGATCGCAACTGCAAAACCGAGAACGTGCTATGCAGATTTTGCGAGCCAAACTTTACGAAATGATGCTCCAAGAGCAACAAGCTGAAGTTACCGATATGCGACGATCTCAGGTTGGCACAGGGTCTCGTTCTGAAAAAATTCGTACTTACAACTATAAAGACAATCGCGTTACCGATCATCGTCTAGGACAAAACTTTAGTCTGTCCCCCGCACTAGAAGGCGATATCGAGACCATGGTACAGTCCTGCATCACTCAAGACCAGCAAGCTAAATTAGAGCAATTAGCCGCTGAAACGGAAACACCGGTTTAAGCGATTTACTGGTTTACTATCCTCCACATCCTTTGAGCATGGCAAAATTCCTGCATGTTGCCGATGTACACCTGGGCTTCGATCGTTACGACAGCAAGGTACGCACTACTGATTTTTTTCACACGTTATGGGATGTGTTTGAACGGTATGCCATCGCCACAGCAGTGGACTTCGTAGTCATTGCGGGGGATCTTTTTGAGCACCGCATGATTCAACCAGCCATTTTGAACCAGGCCCAGCTGTGTCTGCAACAGTTACAAGCCGCTGGTATTCCAGTAATTGCGATTGAGGGCAACCACGATAACTGTCCTTATGGGGTAAAAACTAGCTGGCTGCGCTATCTATCGGACTGGGGATTGCTCAAACTGCTGGAACCTGACCAAGGGGAAACTATGTATCATCCCTGGAACGATGACACCAAACGCGGCGGTTACATTGATCTAGACTGCGGCGTGCGGGTATTGGGCTCCAGTTGGTATGGTGCGGCGGCTCCCAAGGCAATCGAACAAATTGCTACGGCGATAGATCAGCTGCCGACAGGCCCTAGCTCAACCGTTTTACTCTTCCACCATGGTTTAGAAGGACAAATTGCTCGCTATTCTGGAGCGCTTCGATATAACGATCTTATCCCCCTTAAGACAGCAGGGGTTAACTATCTTGGCTTAGGTCATATTCACAAACACTACACTGTTGATAACTGGGTTTTTAATCCGGGTTCCTTAGAGGCAAATAATGTAGAGGAAGGTACCTTTGAACGAGGGGCGCTGCTAGTAGATATCACTGACGGACATATTACGGCTGAGTTACAGACTGATTATCGTCAACGTCCTATTGCTCGTCTTTCTTTGAAGTTGAGGGGCCAAGAAGCCATGGAGGACGTTGAAGGATTAACGCTTAAGACCATTGACCAAGCCATCGAACAAAAGCGAGTGATTCCGGAGAAACATCCCATTGTGGAGTTACGAATTGAAGGGGAGGTTGGTTTTGAGCGTTTAGAATTGGATATACGAAAGCTCCAAAATCGATTAAAAGAATACTGCGGTGCGTTGATTTTTTTACTTAAGTATGAGGTGGATAATGCTGCTTACGGCACACCTCTACCTGACGACGCTGATCGCCATCAGATTGAACAAGAGATTTTTACTGATCTTTTGTCTGCTCATAATGTCTATAAAAAACGGGCTCAACCTCTAGCTGCAGGTTTAATCGATCTTAAAGAGCGGCAGCTTACGGGTGAAAGCGAAGAGTCTCTTTACACATTAGCAGAGCATTTAGTAACCCCACGTTCCACCCCCTCTTCCGACC
The DNA here is from genome assembly GCA_039178155.1 of Cyanobacteria bacterium P01_H01_bin.105. Taxonomy (GTDB): domain Bacteria; phylum Cyanobacteriota; class Cyanobacteriia; order Phormidesmidales; family Phormidesmidaceae; genus Leptothoe. The sequence goes on along the minus strand of JBCDFI010000020.1, from coordinate 10,640 downwards.
ATTCGCGCTAAGATTGCGGCACACACATACTAGGTGCCTTGCACTGCCGTAACGACATCAGAGGATATCTGCATGGGTTTGGATCGATCGCCAGAACAACTGATTAAAGCTGGACTGACCGCCCTTAAACAGAAAGATTATGGACGTGCGATCGCAACGTTTCAACAGCTCATTCAGACAGATAATATTAATAACAGCTATCGCCTCAAAGCTCAAATGGGCCTTATTCGCACTTATGAAACCCAAGGAGCCAATGCTCAAGCCCAATCACTATGTAAACCTCTACTAAAAAGTCGGAGTCAGGCCATTCGTCAGTGGGCCCACGATAAATTACAACAGCTGGAAGCCGAGCCAGCCCAATCTAAAAACTCTGATTCTCGCCCTCATTTAGTGCCAGCTAGTAGTTTTTCTGACACCAGCGGGTTTGTCCCTTTTAATCCTAATGAATCGAACACTGATCCAATACCCTCTCAAGAAACAGCAGTCTCTTCAGCCGAGGTCAATGAGTCTCTAGCCTCCAAAGTAACCTCCAAAGTACCGATAGAAACTCAGACGTATTCTACAACTGAAACTGCTAGCAGCGATGGACCCTCTCTGTTTCATTATGAAACTCTTAACAGCAAGCGAGGGCTAGGAATAAGAGATATTGCTGAATCTTCTAACATTAACAACAGCCCTATCTCTCCTTTAGCGGCTCAATCCAGTCATCCGTCCAAACACCCAGATCAGCAGCATAGTTCTAACAAGCAACAGAATTCTCTCCCTAAGAGAGTGTCTTCTAAATCCTCGACAGAAGGCCCTGAGGCTTGGCCCCAGGGGAGCCGTCTTAGTACGGTTAAGTCGTTGGGGAAAGTTAGTATGGGTCAGCTGTGGTTTACCCAGTTGACAACAATTGCATTTCTTTTTTGGGTAGTTCACTGGCTGTTAAAAACGACGTTAACCCTTATCCGCAATTATTTGCAATTTCTAGATCAGCTGTTGCCTATCAATATCCGTCCTGCCGCTTTTTTCTGGAATACACAGATCTGGACTGTTCTGATTGGGCTGGGACTACTAACAATTGTTGCTCCCTGGCTATGGTCGTTTTTACTACAGCCTTCTCATCAGATCCCTAGTCAACAATTACAAATCTATAGCCCAGAAGTCGTTCAGCTTTTACATCGTCTGTGTGCCAAACGGCGCTGGAAGTTTCCAACCATTCAGCAAATTGACAGTGAACTACCCATTATTTTTTCCTATGGGTGGCGACCCCGTTACGGTCAACTTGTTGTTAGCCAGGGACTGTTTAAGCATTTAGAGCCCGATGAGCTAGCCGCCATTATCATGTATGAAATAAGCCACTGGTCCACCCTAGATTGGATATTTTTTTCTACCCAAGGCTTACTATTACAGGGGTTCCATCGAGCTTACTGGTTCTTTGCTCGACAGGGAAAAGAACGCCCCGCTTTAATTAAGATCGCCGCTGGCACGTTGGCCACCTTGAGCTACTGCATTTTTTGGTTATTTGCCAGGTTGGGCTACGGGTTGGCGCGTACTCGCACACCCTATCGAGATCGTATCGCCGTTGAACTCACAGGCAATCCCAATGGCCTTGTACGCGCGCTGGCTAAGCTTTCAAACACCATAGCAGACGAAATTTCTCAACAGGGCTATACACCTCCTCTGCTAGAAAGCCTAGAGTCAATGTTGCCAGTTGGGTTAGAAGAATCAGGGATATCGGTCCAGCAGTATGCTTGGGGAGCCTTCAACCCACTACGTCACTGGCTATCGATAAATCAAGCCCACCCTCCATTGGGAGACAGACTCTATACCCTTGGGGCCTATGGACGACATTGGCGGCTAAAACCTAGTCTTAACTTCGCCCATTTGCAGTTAAAACATGGTGCGCGGACTCTTTCCGTCAATGACTGGCAGGATTTACTACTGCAGGGTGGGGCTTGGTCTGGCCTAATACTCGGGTTAGGTATCGCAGTGATTATGTGGCTGATTGGTGCGATCGCAACCAGTCTCGATTACCCATTACTTGCTTGGCTTTACAAAGATCGCAGTATTCTCATAGGTATTCCTCTGATTTGTCTAGCCACTGGGCAATTGCTACGAGTTAATCTTTTTTTCCCAGACATTACCAACGAACGTCCTACCACCGAATCGCAATTAGCAACCTGGAAGACTGATTCAACCCTTATCCCTATCAAGAATCGGCCTGCAACCATTAACGGTACTCTTACGGGACGCCCAGCCCTAGCAAACTGGCTAGGACAAGAGTGGCGACTACGTATCCCCCAAGGCAGTATCAGATTACATCATGTGACTTACTTAGGTCCTTTAGGGAATATCAGAGGGCTTGCTGCTTGGCTACAGCAGCCAATACAGGTCACTGGTTGGTTTCGTCGAGGGCATCACCCCTGGATTGACATTGAGCACCTCCGCACTCATCACAATCAAATTCAGTTTGCTCAACATCCGATCTGGGCCGCTATCACGAGTGTCCTACCACTGAGCTATGGTCTTTGGATAATTTTCAGAGGAGGCTGAGACACAAATAGCAAACTAGTCAACCAGCCTCTAGAAGGCTGTAAAATCAGCGAGCAGACTTCACATATTGCGCTTAACTCTAATGAATGTTAAATTTCATTAACGAGTACTGATTTCCTAACTGTAACTTCAAATTAAAAGTTTGACATTTGTCGTTAGGTATTGGGTTCTCCTACTCTCAACACAGCAAACCAGCCACTCTATAGAGGCTGGTTTTTTATTACTTATCCACTGTTGTTTTGCATTAACTTACATTGAGTCTTCGAAGCAGTTACTTATCCCAATCGCTTCGTTCCTAAGCTCAAAGGGTTTTAAGCCCAGACTATCCTTAACAATAGAAACAACATAACAGCACGTATATTTACCGACGCACTCTACGTTATCTTTAGAGAGCTTCACCAAAAAAACCACCCAATAACTTGGCTTGGCATCAGACAGCGTGATACCTTGAAGGTATAGAGATACGGTCTAGTTCTCATTTCATGCAATGAGAGGTCTCTGGTGGAAATAGCAACGAGTCGTCGTCTTAGTAGTTGGTACTACCGGAATCTAGAGGTGATTTTCGCAGACCGCCCAAGTAAGGTTTTTAACTTATCAACCTCATCAACGTAGTTGCTCGTTTAAAATGGCCAGTGGTTTTTGCTGCGGTTCGTCACTTACTAAATCATTTCAAACCACAGTTCTAAGTTTTGTCTAGAGGTTTTCAAACTCTGGTAATTCAGTCGGTTGAGTTTGGTTCACCCAACCGTCACAATTGTTTTTTTTAGATTTGTTTAAGAGGTATCCCATGTCAGTGCGCTTATATATTGGCAATCTACCCCGTGATCTAGAACGCGAGGAGTTTGAAGCTGTCTTTGCAGAAGACGTCGATAATATCGTTTCAGTTAAGCTGATCGCTGATCGCAAAACTGGCAAATGTCGTGGTTTTGGTTTTGTAACCGTTAAAACTGACGAAATTGCAGATACTCTTGTGAGTAAATACAATGGTCAGGCTTTGCAAGATATTACCCTGAAAGTTGAGAAAGCCATGCCTCGCGCCAAAGAAAACGACGGAGCAAGCGCAGCCAGCGGTGGTGGTAATAATCGTAAAGGGGGCAAGCGTAATAGTGGAGGAAACCGCAAGCCTGCTAGTTATTCTTCACCAGCTCCCGAGAGTACCCAACCCGATCCTCGCTGGGCATCTGATTTAGCAAAGTTAAAAGAAATGCTGGCTGCACAAACAACTGCTTCCTAGCGTTGGCGTAAAGTTAGCAGATATCCAATTGAAATACATACAAGAAAGACTAGGACTTTTATCTCCTAGTCTTTCTTATGAAAAGATTAGTCTACTCAATACTCAAAAATTCAGACTCTATCCTACCGCCAGAGTTAAAGCACTCGAGCCCGGAGCAAGGCAGGTGGCAAACACAGAAGCTTACGCACCGTAGGAACAAATGCCCGCCTGCTGAAAACGTCGTATTGATTTTCAGCAATTACATCCAAAATTTTTCGATAAAGCATGAGTGCGGACCAAACAGGCCAGCGGGCGTCTGGGCTGAGGACGCTAATACCACCTTCTGCCTGCCGATAGAACTTTAACGCCCGCTGAATCTGGAAACGCATCAGAGACCGCCAGCGCTCATCAATAACCCCATTCATTAAATCTGCTTCGCTGTATTTAAACAATTCAAGATCTTCAAGTGGTAAGTAGATACGACCACGACGAGCATCTTCTCCCACATCACGCAAAATATTGGTGAGCTGATTCGCAATCCCTAAAGCAATCGCCTCTTCTATGGGGCAAGGTAAGGTTTTGGCCCATGGTGCTGTGTTGTAGTCAGGATCAACCCCCATAACCACTGTAGACATCAAACCTACCGTGCCAGCAACTCGGTAGCAATACAGCTTTAAGTCCTCAAAGGTTTCATATCGAGAACATTGCAAATCCATGCGCTGGCCGTCAATCATGTCACGAAATGGTTGAATGTCGAGGGAGAAATGCTCCAGCGCATCCACCATGGCCACATCGTAGTCATCCTGAGGGCGACCTAAAAACACAGACTCTAGCTGCGCTTCCCAATCATTAAGAGTGTCTTCAGTTGTGAATTGCGCTGATGGTCCATCAACTAACTCATCTGTGCGTCGACACCACACATAAATTGCCCAGATCGCCCGACGCTTGACCTCCGACATGAGCATCGTACCCATATAGAATGTCTTCGAATACTTAGCTGTAATTTGTCGACAGCGCTCGTAGGACTCATCTATAGAAGCCAACTTTGACGCAGGCGAGACATTGGTGGTGGGTTGCAACAGCATGGGTGTCCTTCTTAAGCAAAAAGCGTCACGAGCTAGGAGAGAGTCGAAAGCGTGGCTGATTTTCTGACCAGTATCTGACAGATCAAATTCACTTTACTGTTCTGGAGCATTAGCAAATACCTAAGAACAGGGTTACTCACATGTCTTCGTGGATTTCATCCATTATAGATTTTCAAGCGTTACATTCTGATACAGAAACGTAACATTTACTTTATGTAGGTTTCCATCGATCAATCGGCCAATTGAGGCATATGCAGGCTACGTGCAATCAGCTGGCAACCTCCCTTAGCAGCACGGTACTATAGTTTGCTGGTAAAGCCACGAAGAATTCATTTCCTGTTCTAACCCTTGGGCCAGTCAGGCCTGTCCAATCCTAAAGTATCCATCCTCATGACTACTAATTTTGACTATTTGAGACAAACTGACCCAGACATTACCACCATTATTGAAAGTGAGCGTCAGCGTCAACAAGACCATTTAGAACTCATTGCTAGCGAGAACTTCACATCACCAGCTGTCATGGCTGCCCAAGGTTCTGTTTTAACGAACAAGTATGCAGAGGGTTTGCCTAATAAACGATATTATGGTGGTTGTGAATTTGTCGATCAGGCAGAAGCGCTAGCTATTGAGCGAGTCAAACAGCTGTTTGGGGCTAGTCATGCTAACGTACAGCCTCATTCGGGAGCTCAAGCTAACTTTGCTGTATTTCTAGCCTTACTGAAACCTGGCGATACGATCATGGGTATGGATCTTTCCCACGGTGGGCACCTTACCCACGGTTCTCCCGTGAATGTTTCAGGCAAATGGTTCAATGTTGTCCAGTATGGTGTCAGTCAGGACACTGAACAACTAGACTATGACGCAATCCGTGCATTAGCGCTTGAGCATCATCCCAAAATGATTATTTGTGGGTATTCTGCCTATCCTCGAACTATTCATTTTGATAAGTTTCGAGCCATTGCCGATGAGGTTGGCGCTTATCTAATGGCCGACATCGCTCATATTGCGGGCTTGGTTGCAACAGGGTCTCATCCTAATCCCCTTCCCGACTGTCATGTAGTTACCACCACTACCCACAAAACATTGCGGGGGCCTCGGGGTGGATTAATTATGACCAACGATCCAGAGTTGGGTAAAAAGTTTGACAAAGCCGTTTTCCCAGGCAGTCAGGGAGGTCCACTAGAACACGTAGTAGCTGCCAAGGCAGTAGCGTTTGGAGAAGCTCTCAAACCTGAGTTTAAAGCTTACTGTGCCCAAGTGATTACCAATGCTCAAGCTCTTGCCACGCAGCTACAGGCGAGGGGATTTAAAGTAGTGTCAAACGGTACCGATAATCATCTGGTATTGGTAGATTTGCGCTCAATTGGTATGACTGGCAAACAAGCTGATGCCTTAGTCAGCATGGTCAATATCACGGCTAATAAAAATACGGTGCCTTTTGATCCTGAATCGCCTTTTGTTACCAGCGGACTTCGCCTAGGTTCACCCGCTATGACGACTCGGGGACTGGCAGGTGAAGAGTTCAAAGAGATTGCTAACATTATTGCGGATCGGCTGCTATCACCTGAAGATAGTGATGTTGAGACTAACTGTCGAAATCGTGTTGCAGCCCTTTGCAATCGATTTCCGCTTTATCCTCACCTCCATCAGCTCCAGGCTGTTCTCGCTTAGGTATTCTCCGGTGTTGAGCTAGTCGATATATGACTAGCTCAACCCTCGTACTACGCAAACTATGTTTCTGACCAATCGTTGATACGTCAGGTCCTCATGACGTATCAAGCATCTCTAACAGGCCTGTGACTGGCAAATTTCTTTGACAAATCAATAGCTGAAGTCTGAACCACATAATTAGCCGCTTGAAAGATTTAAAAAACCTGCTAGGGTGACGGTGACTATTGTGTGTGCTGCCCACCCTGGGTTGAGTTCATATAAAGCTTGTGTTGTCTTCTCCTTTCCTCTGTCACCCATGCCCTTTCAGATATATCCCTTACTGGCTTTTACACTGTCAGCAGTTGTGGTGCTTATAGCCACACCGATTATCAAAAAAATTGGGTTACACAGTGGCCGAGTTGATATGCCTGGAGGGCGTAAAGTTCATAAAGTCCCTATGGTCAGGTTGGGGGGCGTATCCATCTTTTTAGGTACAGTAGTTGCCTTGTTGATTGTTTGGAATACTGGTGGTTTTGTGGATGCTCAGGGCCAGCAGCTAGTCAGCGAGCCTGAGGCTGAAATTTGGGGAGTGACATTAGGGGGATTAGCATTCTTCTTGATTGGGTTACTGGATGATCTGTTTGGGCTATCAGCTATCAGTCGTTTACTTATGCAGGCTGGAGTAGCATCGATTACCTGGTACATGGGGGTTGACATTGCCTTTTTATCTATTCCAGGCTTAGGAATTGTGCAGCTTGCTGCCTGGGTTAGCTTGCCGTTAACGGTTGTTTGGTTAGTTGGCATGGCCAACGCTATCAATTGGATTGATGGCTTAGATGGGTTAGCAGCTGGTGTTTCAGGTATCGCTGCTATTGTCATGATGTTGGTAGCTCTATTTATGGAACAACCTGCAGCGGCAATCATTGCCGCTGCTCTTGCCGGGGGAGCTCTGAGCTTTTTGAAGTACAATTTCAACCCAGCTCAGATTTTTATGGGCGATGGTGGCGCTTATTATATGGGCTTTACTCTGGCAGGTATTGGAGTAATCGGCCTTGTTAAAGGAGTGACAACTGCTGCCGTATTTTTACCTTATTTGCTGATACTCGCCGTTCCCATTTTGGATATGTCGGCGGTCATCCTAGCGCGTCTGCGTCGTGGCTTATCGCCTTTTGTTGCTGATAAGCGCCACTTGCATCATCGGCTCTTGAATGCTGGGCTTTCCCATCGATTTACAGTGTTGTTTATCTATGCGCTGACATTGTGGGTAGGTAGTCTGGCGTTGGCCTTTTCGGGTATGCCTAGCGGCGTTATCTATGCCCTTGGTTCAACAGCACTGTTGAGCTACACCAGCTGGCGGGCAAAACGCCATGCTAGATAAGGTATTCAATAGGGATACAGATAAGGTTCAACTAATTTTCCAACATCATACAGATAGAACGTTTCTGTAGTAGCTCCAGAGCGCTGAGTTTCGAGACTTTCTAGCAAGTCAAACCGTTCAAAGTAAGGGGCGTAGGTTGCCCGAATCTCGCTTTGATCATCATCGGCAATGGATAGAAACAATCCTGAATACCCCAGCCAATCGGTAGGGTTGAACCACACGGTATGTCCACGCGGATCTTGGGTAAAGGCCATCACCGGGGCTGTCGTCAGGGGACTAATGGCCATATCCACATAGCCACTTAGCCAAAACTCATTGGTGATTAGAAAATCAGTTGCTGCGATCGCATCCCCCACATCTCCAGCTTGCAACAATCGCCGTAGCTGCACGACATCAATCATCGTTGTTGTCGGATCTGTCTTTGGTGCAATGATAGGCACCACGCCACCAGGGTTTTGCAAGGTGCCTAACCCTACATGCCCCAAGGCAAACATCAACAATGTTGCTATCACTAGGGCACTCCCCAGCAGCCAGCGTCTAACCCATATAGACGACCAGCCTGCCATTGCAACGGCCAGTAACAGACTCAAGCTCCACAGCCCCGGTGCAGGCCAAGCTGGATAGATACGAGTGAAACCACCTAAAAGGGTAAACCCAGCAGCAATGGGCAGCCCTAACCAAAGAATCAATCGATACCGTAGATTGCCGCCCTGCCAAAGACTACGTCCACTCACCCACCACAGCGGCAAGCCCAGGGAAGGAAACAGATAGGATATCCCCACGAGCCATACACCCAAAAGGTTGAGCAGATTAAATTGAGGGCTGTTTGCATCACCATCAAATCGAGTAGACAGGTGAAATCCAAAGGACAACCACTGGTGCTGACTATTCCAATACACTAACGGCGCTAGAGTTAGGGCAAAGAGCACCAGCGCGACCCCAGTCCACACCGACATTAGCGCTCTCCGATGAGGCGGACTAGTGATACAAAATCCGACCAAACTCAGACCTAGGACAAAGCCATGATATTTACTCAAACAGGCCAGCCCCAGCAGCAGACCAATCAAAGCAATCTTGGCGGTGGGCCGATAGGGGGTCTCTATCGGGAAAAATTCCAGCGCGGCAACGTACATTACAGCTGACCACCAGAACATCAGGGCGTTATCTGGAGCCGCTAGCAACCCAAAACTAAAAATGAATAAGGGGCACAGGGATGCGATCGCAACGGCCCACATCCCCACAGTTGCATTAAACAATCGTCGACCACTTAGATAGAGCAGTCTCGTACTGAGGCCATACAGCGTTAATGCCCCCAGCCGCAGCGTGAGCGGAGAGATATAACCGGTTAGCCATGGACCTATCGCCGTTGTCAGCGCAACCATGACAGGATGGTCAAAGTAGCTCCAGTCCCAATGCTGGGTGTACAAAAAATAGTAGGCTTCATCAAATCCTGGTGGCAGCAGCCAGGCAATCAGTACTCTCAGCAGCCAAGAGCCCACTAGTAAACCAATTAGCCATTTCGGCCATGTCCCCGTTTTGCCAGCGGTCATATCGCTTCCCATTTCAACGGATAGTCTCCTTTATTGGCTTACCCTTCTAAGTCCCTCTCAAGTATCAGATCAAATCAACCAGAAATGCCTTACCATCAACCCACACAGGGCATTTTCTCAACTTTTCTTTCATCCCCATTCCGTTTAATCATGATGACCGGCAGCGCAGAAATCATATGCGTGGGAACTGAGCTACTTTTGGGCGATATTCTCAACAGCAATGCCCAATATTTAGCCCAACAGCTAGCCCAACTAGGCATTTCCCATCACTATCAAACCGTCGTTGGTGATAATTCACTGCGTCTAGCCAGAGCGATCGCCATTGCCTGCGAACGATCGCGCCTCATCATTTTGACTGGCGGATTGGGACCTACCCCTGATGACCTCACAACCGCCACCATTGCCGACTTTTTTGGGGTATCTCTCGTAGAAAATGCAGAGGTACTGGCTGACATTACGACAAAATTTGCCCAGCGAGATCGCACAATGAGTGCCAACAATCGTAAACAAGCCCTCATTCCTGAAGGGGCAGAGGTACTGCCTAATCCTCAAGGCACGGCCCCTGGTATTCTGTGGCAACCTCGCTCGGGCCTCCACATCATGACCTTTCCAGGGGTACCGCAAGAGCTTCATATCATGTGGAAAACCACAGCCATTCCCTATCTTCAAAACCAGGGATGGAGCAACGGCATTATCCATAGCCGGACCCTCAAGTTTTGGGGAACCAGTGAGTCAGGTCTAGCCGCAAAAGTCGATAACTTCCTCAAGCTGGAAAACCCCACGGTAGCCCCCTACGCCAGTGATGGGGTCATCAAACTACGTATTTCCGCTAAAGCAGACTCCTTAGCGACGGCAGAGCAGCTTATTAAGCCTGTTGCCAAGCAGATTAAGCACATCGGTGGTGTAGATTGCTTTGGAGAAGATGACGAGACTCTGGCTCATGCCGTTGGTCAGCTACTTTTAGAACATCAGACCACTCTAGCGGTAGCCGAATCCTGCACAGGTGGCAGTTTAGGAGCGATGATTACGTCAGTTCCAGGCAGCTCGACGTATTTTATGGGGGGTGTTATTTCCTATGACAACGCCATCAAAGAACGGTTACTCGGTGTTTCTGCTCAGACTTTGATAAACCATGGTGCCGTTAGCGCTCCAGTGGCTGAACAGATGGCAGCGGGCGTACGCGAGCATCTCCAAACCGACTGGGGAATTAGCATCACAGGCATAGCTGG
>JBCDFI010000019.1:0-22723 GCA_039178155.1 Cyanobacteria bacterium P01_H01_bin.105 | reverse complement strand
CGCGGCGGCACCTATACCCCTGGTTCTCCCTTTGGTGAAGATCATCAAGAACCTTACTTAAGAACTATTTTTTGGTCATTCGGAATTATAGATGTACAGTTTATCAATGCGAGTAATCTGGTTTTAGGAGATCGAGAACAGGCTATTGCAACTGCTCAAGATCATCTTCAAACACTTGCAGCTCAATGGTAAATTTGCGATTGCTGACATCCTAGGGCAAACAGACGTAAGTTTGGATAGCTTCTTGTCGGTTATGCGTCTTGAATTTAAGAAGGTGATACCTTTCTAAAATTTATGACTTTGGATCCTTGTATAATCATCATTTGATTATCCCTCTATTGGTACTCAACAGGCCTCTTGTACAGTAGGTGGTCTCAGTTAACGATGAGATATCGAGCCCCCCATTTATGGAAATAGTCATGGTATGTTTATTCGGCCTGATGGGGTTTCCAAAATTCTGGGATAGACTCAAAGCCTTCAGAATTCCGGATTTGGGGGCAGATTCTGAAAAGCTAAATGGTTTGTTGATATCTTATCAAGGATTGAGCTGACTGATCTGCTCTGACGTCAGGAGTGGAGACGCGGATAAGTCTCACAAATCAATTTTTCTGGCTGATTGTGCAGGACCTCACCACACGCCCTTGCTTTTCTTTTATCTATAGTAACAAAAGAGAAAGAAGGCTCTTTCTGACAAGTCTTTAAACCCAGGTTCTGACTTTTTCTAGCTATAAATTCCTGGGCAAGCATGGTTACATAGCTTTATAGTCATTGCAGAGCAAGGAACTTTAGTATGAGGGCTGAAGTTTGCTCCAACCCTGATTGATAAGGGTTGGGAGAGTGAATAAGACTTTTTCTGACAAGTCTTTAAACGCAAGTTCTGACTTTTTCTAGCTATAAATTCTTGGGCAAGCATGGTTACATAGCCTTATAGCCATCTGCAGAGCAAGGAACTTTAATATGAGTACTAAAGTTTACTCCAATCCTGATCGACAAAGGTTTAGAGAACTCATCAGGTTTAACCAACAGATTGTCCGAGCTGAAGGTCACTATCTGTATGATGAAGCTGGAACAGCTTATCTCGATATGATTGCTCAGACAGGTTCGGTTCCTTTTGGACATAACCCAACTTTTATCTGGGAAGCTGTTCAAGTAGCACAATCGCAACAGCAGCCTAACTTTATTCAGCCATTTGTGACGCCAGCCTCTGAAAAACTAGCGAAAGCTCTGATTGCGGCTGCGCCTGGAGACTTACGCTATGTGACATTCACCAATAGTGGTGCAGAGACTATTGAGGTGGCTATTAGACTTTCCAGAGCAGCCACCCAGCGCTCTATGATACTTAGAACATCTGATAATAGTGGATTTCATGGTGAGACCCTTGGTTCACGCTCTGCAATAGAGAAGCCTATCTATCAGCAACAATTTCTTTGGGGTACAGAATACTTTGAATACGTTCCGTTTGGAGATCTAGAAGCACTACGTCAGCGGCTAGAACAGCAAGATATTGCAGCTTTCATTGTCGAACCCATTCACAGTGAAAGCGGTATGATTGTTCCGCCTAAAGGATATCTACCAGCGGTAGCCAATCTGTGTAAACAAACCGGAACTTTGTTTGTTCTAGATGAAAATCAAACCGGGCTGGGCCGAACAGGACGCTTATTCGCAGCAGAACACGAACAGCTGACCCCGGATATTTTGCTGCTTTCAAAAGCTTTAAGCGGTGGTTTAACTCCGATTGGAGCCTGTCTGTATACAGCCCGAAGCTGGACTAGCTCCTTTAGTAGCTTGGACAGCTCAACATTTGTAAATAATCAAGTAGGCTGTTTAGCCGGACTAGCTGTTTTAGAACAGTTGCAGGTAGACGATCAGGCGCTCATACGGCAGGTAGCACTTCAAAGCGCTTATCTACGCCAACGGTTAGACAATTTGGTAATGCAATATCCTCATGCCTTCAAATCTGTTACTGGACAGGGCTATATACACTCCTTGCAACTAGCCGAATGGGATCAAGAGCAGAGCTACTTCATGTCATATATGAGTGCCACAAATCTCTCGCTCCAGCTAGTACAGGGCTATTTACTGAATGAGCACCACATAGTGACATTCCATAAACAAAGTAAAGGTAAAACGCTGTTCATTGAACCTCCGTTAACAATTGAACTATCTGAGCTAGACAGGCTTTTGGAAGCGCTTAGTAGCTTAGGAGAAATTTTAGAAAATCGAGACTATGGTAAGCTACTGAGCTACGTTATAGGAGATGTTCCTGCTGAGGAAAACTCTGTATCAGCTAATTATCAACCTTTGCAGAATGGTCATCATCAAGCACCCGGTGAAACTTGTTTGGGAAGGTTTACTTTCTTTGCTCATCCTTCAGAAGTAGAGGATCTGATTAAGTTTCTACCTCTTTCCTTGCAAAAGCTACCACTCGAGCAAGAGAGTAGGCTAAAAGAATGGCTTAAATCTTTGTGTGAAAGCTGCTCTATGCCAGCTGTTGTTTACCATATTCCAAAAATTCGCTCTAAGGTTGGAGGCTACGTTGAGGGGTGGCTGATTTGTAATTTACTTACGCCTCAGCAGATGATGCGCTTAAGTCGCGCCGAAAGGGACAGCGTTGCCGATAGCTTTGTTAATCTCTCAAAAGCTTTGAAAGCTGACGTTATTGGCTTAGGAGGATATTCTGCTGTTATTACAAATGCTGGAGAAGCTCTCGCAGACTGCGGACTCCATGTAACGAGTGGCAACAGCTTAACGGCTATGGTAAGCTCAGCTAGTTTGAAGGCAACGCTCAGTACTCTAGGTAAAAACCTAGGAAAGCTAAAAGTAGGCATCGTAGGCGCGTCTGGTTCAGTTGGTTACTTAGTCTGCAAAGCTTTAATATTTCATTGTAGAGAGCTGACACTATTTGGAAATCCCCATAATCCTGGCGCAATAGATACTTTGAAAAGTATTGCTGGCGAGCTTTATTGCGAACTTCTACAGCGCCGGAACGGACACTCTGGTAAAATCATTGAAACTCTAGACAGAATTGTGGGCGCTGTATCAGTGCCAGATGCTCTTTTGAGTGCTGACTCAAAGAAAGGTTGGACCCAGCTATACGATTGGATTAACCATCAGGCAGAAGTATTAGGTCTATCCCACGGCCCTATTCGTATCACAACAGATTTGTCGACTTACTTACCGCTGATGAATGCTGTTATTTCAGCAACCAGCCAGGGTTACTCGTTTATTGAACCTGCTTTGCTAGCCCCAGATGCTGTGGTTTGCGATTCTGCTAGGCCTGCTGATGTTGTTTCTAGTGTATCCAGCAGTCGCAGCGACGTCTTAGTCTATGAGGGTGGCCTTGTAAGATTTCCTGAGGCGATTAGATTTGGTGTCTCAAATCAAGCTAACCAGCCAGCTGGTTTGGGCTTTGCTTGCTTAGTTGAGACTATAGTGCTAGCCATGTCTCAAGTCGATCGTAACTACAGTATTGGCAGAAGAATTCCTTTTTCTGAAGCGGAGGAGGTTTTTGAACTAGCGCTTAAGCATGGATTTCAAGCTAATATACCTGTCAAACAAGAAGCTTCACTTGCAGCAGTGTAAGACTTTTCAACTACTGAGACGATCCGCCAAACTGTTGATGCTTTTGGTGTATACACTATGGAATCTTCAATCCCTTTTATATGGGGAACCAGTTTAGAAGAGCAAAAAATGACTTTTCCTGGAGATAAATATGTTTCTAGCTACGACCATACACTTTTTAGAGGAGTTGATGTCGATTCTCCTGCTAGTATTATGTTTCGTTGGCTATGTCAGCTCAAGGCGGCGTCCTACAGCTACGACTGGATTGAGAATTTTGAAGGTGTATTCTTTGAAAGAGAATTCTCATTTAGAAGTAGCCCACAGGAATTGATTCCGGGAATCGACAAGCTATCTATAGGTCAGATAGTAATGAATATTTTTCGTATTCTTGAGTTTGAAGTCAATCGCTCGTTAACACTCGAGATACAGCTGCAGTCGGCAATTTCCTTTTTGGGCAAAATCATTGTCAGCTACGTGATTTTGCCAACGGCAGCGCTAAAATGTCGGCTGATTGCTAAAATTTGCATCACATATCCTCGGCAAATAATTCTGTACTGGATGAGATGGTTCCTACCCTGGGCAGATTTAATTATGTGTCGTAAGCAGTTTTTGACACTAAAGCAGCTAGCTGAGAGCGCTTTGGCTAAGTAGCTGATTCTCTTTTGAGTTTCTAACCTACTTTTATCAATGTTCCTGATCAATGCTTGATTGAGTTCCATAATTTTTTGACAGTTTTATAGAGGTAATAAAAGATGTCTACTGATATCAAAATCGCTCACGATCAAATTAAAGCTATTGTTGCTGAAGTGCTTGAGATTGAACCGGTAAATCTGACTGATACAGGGAACTTTGAGCAAAATTATAATGCCGATTCTTTGAGGGCAATCGAGATTTTGGCGGCCCTTGAGAGGGAGCTGAAAATTGAGATTCCTCAAGAAGAGTTGTCTCGAATGATTAATATGCTCGGAGTTTATGAAGTTGTTGAGCAGTATAGCGGTCAAGCCGAATAAGTTATGCAATCTAGACGTGTAGTGGTTACGGGCCTTGGTGTTGTCTCAAGTGTCGGATTTGGTTCAGTAGAGTTTGCCAAGGCTCTGCGTAATGGTAAAAGCGGTATCTCGAAAATTTCAATTTTTGACACTACTAACTTTCCTAGTGAGAATGGTGGAGAAGTTAAACAGTTTGATCCGCGACAATGGATCACTTCCTTAAATCCCAAGCAGCTTGGTCGCAGTAGTCAGTTTGCAGTTGCGGCAGCCAAGCTAGCGGTCGAAGATGCTGATTTTCCCTTATCTCTTTTAACTAATAATGGATGTGGAGTTTGTGTTGGTACAACAGAAGGGGAGTCGCAAGCTACCGATCATATTTATGAAAAGTGGGTTGAAGAAGGTCCCGAAAATTTAGATCCGGAGTTGATTGCCTGTTCTACTGCCGACCGGCTTTCAGTTTCTGTTGCACTGGAGCTGGATTTACACGGAGAGTGTATAACGCTGTCTAATGCTTGCTCAGCGGGAAACTATGCAATTGGTCACGCTTACGATCTAATTTCTTCTGGCGAGACTGATTGTATGCTCTGTGGTGGGTCTGATTCGATGGGTCGCAAGACATTTGCTGGGTTTCATCGCTATGGTGCGGTTGCGCCGCAGATATGTCAACCTTTTGACCAAGATCGACAAGGTATGATGACCGCAGAGGGGAGTGGCATGCTGATGCTGGAGAGTTTAGATGCAGCAGTAGCTCGCAATGCCCAAATCTATGCGGAGGTTTTAGGATATGGATTAAACTGCGACGCTACCCACATGGTTGCTCCTGATCAAAGTAGCATTGCTAACTGCATGCACATTGCACATCGAAATGCGGGTGTGTCTCCAGAAGAGATTGATTATATCTCAGCTCATGGTACAGGTACCCGTGCCAATGATTTAGCTGAGTCATCAGCGATACGTCAAGTCTTTGGAGACAGCACACCGCCTACCAGCTCAATTAAGTCAATGCTTGGACATGCTATGGGAGCGGCCAGCTCGTTATCAGCAATTGCCTGCGTTATTGCACTACGTGATGGCTTTATTCCGCCGACCATCAACGTGAAAAAGACAGATCTTGAGTGTGGGCTCGACTGTGTGCCCGAAAAGTCAAGAAAGGCTGATCTGAGAATTGTTCAAAATAATGGATTTGCCTTTGGCGGAAACAATGCGATTGTGATCTTGTCTCGCTGGCATTGAGTTAGACGTTATGGATAGTTGCGATGATTACGAACAATAAGTCACTCGCGATTACTAGCTGGGACATTATCTCCCCAGCTGGAATTGGGAAACAGTCCTTTACTAATAGTTTGCAGAATAAGCAGCCCGGACTTAAGCGTGTATTAGATAATGCTGTCAACAGACCACCCATGGAAGTTTACAGCATTCCAGAGTTCGATACAGTCAAATTTTTGGGGACTAAAGGCACTCGTTCAATTGATAGAACCACAGCTCTTGCGATCGCAGCAGCGGGTATGGCACTCGACAATGGCCAACCACCGACAGCACCTTCACGAGAGCGCACGGGCGTTGTCTTAGGGACAAGTACGGGCAGTCTCAAAAGCATTGGCGACTTTATTCACGAAATGTATGTGCAGCAGAAACCGTACTTTATTAATCCGGCCTGCTTTCCGAATATTGTTCTCAACTGTGCTGCTAGTCAGACAGCGATTCGCTACGGGCTAAAAGGGATTAATGCCACCGTTTCAGGGGGACAGATGTCTATGATTTTAGCCCTTAGATATGCTTTTTCTAAAATTGCCAAAGGGTATATAGATTCATTGATTACGGGCAGTGTTGAGGAACTGAGCGAACAATCCGCTTGGTCGTATTATCACAGTCAGTTTGTCAATTCTGACGAGAAACTGGCACCGGGAGAAGGGTGCGCTATGTTTCTGTTGGAAGAGACGCAGGCTGCATACGCTAGGGGGGTAAGCCCTGTTGCTGAGTTACTTGCTAGCGAGGTTAGGGTATATCCGGTGTTGGCTGGTGAAACCGTTGGGGCACCACAAATAAAAGGATTAGCCGATTGTATTCACAAAGTGTTAGAAAAAGTTAACGTGTCTCCAACGTCAATAGATGCCGTTAGTAAGCTGAAATCCTGTTTACCGGATATTGAAAAGGTTCAAACTGAAAGTCTTCGGCTGGCCTTAGGTGAGGCTAAGCCTGCCTATGACCTGACCGTCGGTGATATGGTGGGAGACTGCTTCAGTGCTTCTGGTGCCTTTCAGCTAGCGGCGCTGTTAAGCCTACCTCAGATCTATCATCTCAGTGCTGATTGCTATGGGCTGATGCTTTCTGTTCAAGCAGATGGAGTTGTCGGCTGTGTCTTGTTGAAAATACGAGGACTTCACCCATGACGGGTATTATTACTGGTACAGGCATGGTGACAAGCGTCGGGATTAATAAACGAAGTAGCTTTGCCCGACTGTGTGCTGGACAAGAAGGCCGACGCCCTTTACAGTTCTTTGATCGCGATCGATTCAACCTGCAAATGGCCTACGAGTTGTCGGCTGGCATTCCACTCATTCCCCATCATCTTCGAGCAAGTCAGTTGCTAGTAATGGCGGTTAAAGAAGCTGTTATGTTTTCTCAGCTTGATGTTCACAGTAGTCGCACGATAGCTTTTGTCGGAACTGGGCTAAGAGAATTGCGATCGCTAGAGCTTTGGGCTGCTGGCGAGCAGTCGCTGCACGCTAGCGAGCTACATTTTGGGGATGCGCTGAGGGCGGCAACTGGTCGAGAGATACCAGTAACAACCCTTTCTAACGCTTGTTCGGCCTCTAATTTCGCCTTGGGGCTAGCAGAGGATGCGATCTCGCTAGGAGAAGCCGATGTCGTCATTGTTGCTGGTTGTGACTCCCTCAGCGAGAGTATGTTTGGTCTGTCAGATCGAGTTAATCCGCTTCATCCAGAACGAGTCCAGCCATTTGATCAGCAGCGACGAGGGGTGCTGCTGGGTGAGGGCGCAGCCGCCGTGGTTATTGAATCTGCAGCCCATGCCGAAGCGCGCAGCGCCAATCGATTGGCTGAGCTACGGAGCGTAGGAATCAGCTGTGACGCCCATCACGAAACCGCCCCTGACCTAGATGGCATTGTTAGGTCCATTCTAGATGCACACCAGCGGGCTGGAGTCGCTGCTGAAGATATTGATCTACTAATGGCACATGGTACAGGGACCCATCTCAACGATAAAACGGAAGCACTGGCGCTGCAGGAAATTTTTGGTAATCAGTCTAAATCCCCCTTTGTGACAGGTTTGAAGTCTTTAATTGGACATACTTCAGGGGCTTCTGCTTTGATCGGCGTCGTTTCGGCGATTGAGTGTATGCAGCAGAGCAAAATTCCCCCAACGATAGGGCTTCAGAACCCGATCAAAGAAGCTGAAGGCCTTAGATTTGTGACGGAAGCTGAGCTATCTGTCCCTATGCAACTAGCTCAGGTCAATGCATTTGGCTTTGGCGGGGTCAATGCTGTTTCAATTTTGGAGAAATAGAAAAGATGGTAGCTACCGCTAGAGTTTGTGTCACCGGACTGGGAATTGAGATTCCTGCGATTGCCTCAACCCATGACCTGATAGAGAGAGTTCTGGCTCACCAGTTAATCTCCAGCAGCGATACCCAGCCGCCGATTGCCGGATCTCGCTATAAGGACTATGCTACCAAACTGGCGCTACTGTCTGCTGAATCTGCCCTTTTAGATGCCAAATTACCTGTTAAAGCCAGTGAGCAAGTCTCCGCGCATAAATTTGGTGTCATCGTGAGTTCAAACCTAGGTAACTTGGAAACAGTTTGCCGCGTGGATGAAATCATTCGCCTACGCCACGCTAAACATACCAGCCCAATGGACTTTCCAAACCTGTCGAGTAACATTGTTTCTTCGAGCGTTGCCATTCGGTTTGGTCTCAAGGGGATCAATCTGATGGTGTGTAACGGCGCTACATCTGGTATCGATGCCTTACACCTAGCTGCAAATGTGATTCGCGCTGGGCGAGCTCGGCGTATGCTGGTAGTAGGTGTTGAGCCCGCTGATCAGACGGCAAGCTCACTGATGAACAATACCTTGAGGCAAGCAGTGTCTGGCGCTGTTGTTGTAGAATCAGAAATGGCTGCTCAAGAGCGACAAGCAACTATCTACGGCTGGCTTGGGAAAGGTGACTATGGGTTCAATCAAGCGGCAATTGAAGAGTCTGTTAGAGCTGCTACCGAAGCGAGTCGCCATTTGGTAAGTCTGTGGCTAGGTCCAAATAACAACAACGATACACTTGCTACTCAGATGGCAGCTCTCAGACCTGAGGTACTGCCGAACCTGAAGGAAACATTAGATTTAAGCGCATCTCTCGGAGAAACTTACGGCGCTCTCGGTATTCTCCAATGTATTGTGGCCTGCTTTTGGCTAAAAGATTATGACAAGCCAGCCGCATTAATAACCAATGGGGCCGCTTGGGGAGATCCCGCCGTTAGTTTGATGATTCAACGGCAACCACTTCACTGACTTAAGTACAAACCTTTCTAAGGAGGATAATTAGATGCTAGACACCCATAACGATGAGAAGGTAGTTCAAACCTTAGCGAGCGATAGCAAGTATTATTTCCAGCAGTCTCCTAAATTTGAAGGTGCAAATATTATTGATGGCATAGGCTTCAAACATGTAACTTACATGGCAGAAGAAGCCATACTACAGTACTTCAAAGCTAAAGAGTTAGGGATTGGAATGCTGTATAAGACCTATGGATTAGGCTTTGAAGTTGTTGGTTCTAGCATCCGAATTCCCAAACTAGTGAGACTAGATGATTCAGTACGAATACAGCTTAAACCGATATTGGCCTCCGACAGCCTTGAACAGGCGTTCTCAATAGAAATGCTAGTGAACTCTGAAGTGGCTGTCAGTAGCACCTTAAAGGTTCTCTTTAGGAGAGTACGTGATGTTCCAGCTGCCACCGATCTACCTGAAGCACTCAAAGCTTATGTGGTTTCAGATATTGATCGCTATCCCCTAAACAAGTCACAAGATAGTCTTGCAATGATTGCTTCTAAGCAATCCAATAACATTGGCAGTCGAGATAGCTCTTCGTTGAGTAGAGAAGTGACTGGTGTGGAAGACGCTATTATTCAAACCATTGCGCCTAAAGAAGAAAATAACTTTGCCTGGAAGTGGCATATCCCGTATTTCTATTGTCACTATAGCAAATGGATGCAACATTCAGGATATCTTCGTTTGATTGAAGAAGTTGTCGATCTCTTCTTAAAAGCTCGCGGCATCTCTATTTGGTCCATGTTAGAATCACATGCATGGATTCCCTTTGTCTCCCAGGCTGAAGTGGAACTCTGGCAAGATGCTTTTATGGAAGAAACCATTTACACCGTATATACGGTTGAGAAAGTGGTTAAAGATTTTCTATATACGTCACGAGTAGATTTTTATGTAGTACGAGGCGACAAGCCTATACAAACAGCCAGAGGTAGAATTACTCATGGCTATGCGCGGCTTTCTGATAATCCAGAGGTCTTTGAACTTGCTAGATTTGACCAGAAAGTTTTGAATGCGCTGCATGGGAGGAAATAACGCTTATGAAAAGCTTATTGCCTCGGTTTTACTTCTCTTTTCGTAGTCCTTATGCCTGGATTGCGGCTCGCCAAATTGAAGAATCTTTTCAGCTGTCTCCGGAGTGTTTAGACTATGTTCCTGTATGGGAACCAGATCCACAGACAATGGCCCTATTGACTGATCTGGGCGGAGAGTTTTTATATGTGCCTATGAGTAAACACAAGCGTCTATATATTTTACAAGATGTCAAACGGATTACAGCTCAGCTAGGCTATCAAATGAGATGGCCAGTCGATAAGTCGCCTCATTGGGAAGTACCCCACCTCACCTATTTGTATGCTTGTCAACAGGGAAAAGGAAAACTCTTCTTTAAAAGAATATATGAGCTACGATGGCAGCATGGCGAAGATATCTGTGCTAAAGAAACTATTGGTCATCTCGCCGCTGATATTGGCCTAGATCCTGATCGGCTGCTGGCTGCAATTGATCATCCAGATATCAGGAAGACAGGAGCTAAAATGCTTTACAAGGCTTATCGGGATAGTGTTTTTGGCTTTCCTTTTTTCGTTAGTCGAGATGGGCGTCATAAATTTTGGGGTACCGATCGGCTGAAAGACTTTATGGCGTTTAGCCAGCTCAGCATCAATAGTAGTTAGAGTGAGTTCCTTAAATCAGGTTTTAGGTCGCTTTGTTGGTCACTTTGTTGGGCTATAGCTATGATTGCACCCACTAAGCTACTTCCTCCATCTGAGAAATCCGCTATGTGCCAGTCTGTTGACAAGGCTACCGAGGCACTGGGTTTAAAGCTATTGGACGAAGAATTAAATAATTTAAAGTCTGGAAACTATGTTTCTCTGGGTCGGCAGAATTTAGGAGAACTTGGAACGCTCTTTATCTTTGCCTCTGCTCTCTCTGGTAAAGCATCCGGAGACTCGAATGATTCGATTTCTTTTCATGATTTACCTCAAATTAACGCTAACTCTAAATATCGCTTAGGCATTCCCATTTACTGCTGGCAAGATGCTGACAGCCATCGATGCCTTTGTTTAACACTGGTCGGAGGAGAACCTGCAGTTTTTGTTTCAGGCTGAGTCTAGCCAATACAAGCTCATAACTGCAGCAAGTATGACTTTTCTTGATTAGCTAATTTTGAGTTCTAGAAGAACTGTACCCACCATGACCGATAACGTATTGACTGAATACGGCAATCATTACGATTTCAGGAATGCTGTTCACAGCTATCCTGGCTTATCGGGTTTTGAGCAAACCCAGATTGGCAAACCAGCGACTGCAGAACAGCGAGCTACGTATGCTGAGGCAGACTTTAGCTATGTAGAACAGGCGCGGGTACGACTTGAATGGAATGACCGCAGCACAGATAGATTTACAGCGGATCTCATCTCTGACATTTCATGCTTAGAGTCTATCGATCTTGAATCGGCTATGCTAGCGGTACCGGCGCTGCCAACCAATGGAGCGCAAGACTATTCATTTCAGTTGACAGTACCAAAGGATCAGCTAACTGGTCTGGCTCAATCAGACAATAGTCTTAGCCAAAGTCGAAATCTGAGCGTATTTGTAGATGGTCCCCACAACTTTTCTGAACAGGCAATCCTGGTTGACATTAACTCTAGCAACACTCAGATTATTCTTACATACAATATGACAGCTCCGGGGGGAAGTTGGGATAAGCAGGATAACGGTGCTTACTTTGTTCGCTTCGAGTCTTCATCATCAGGTCAAGAAGAATCTCCCATTGGCAGTTTTAATGTCAACTTCAATCCAGGTACGATCTCACTCAAACCCACCGTAATTGTAAATGAGGATGAAGGAACCGCCATAGTCGAAGTCAGTCGCACTGATGGCAGCGAAGGCACCGTGGTGGTTGACTACACCACCCAAAATGGCTCTGCACAAAAACGAAAAGACTATACGAAGACAGTAGGATCTTTAGTGTTTGAGCCAGGGGAAGTGCTTAAAACAATAGAAATTCTGCTTTTAGAAGATGATAAAGTTGAGAGTGATGAGATATTTAAGCTAGTCGTATCAGATATAAAGGGCGGTGCTCGGCTAGAGAAAGGAACATCTACTATTACAATCGCTGAATCGAATATTCCAGCCCCTACTGAGATTGGCAATATAGATAGCCGATATCTGTTTTCTCTCTATGCAGAACTCGACACAGGTATCCCGATTGGGGAATCTTCTCAGGGCGATCGGAACATCTTTAATGTGTTGCCTGGCGGAGTGTTTGAAGGTCCTGCGGCTCGGGGAGAGCTACTGATGAGCGGCGGCGATTGGCTCACGACTCGATCGGATGGCGTCGGTGTAACGGATGCTAGATTTGCCCTTGAAACCGATGATAATCAGTTCATCTACGCTCGTCTTAGCGGGTTTGTGGACAATTTTAGTAAAATCGTCCCCGAGTTGATGACAGGGAATATCACACAGCCAGACTATTTTCGCACCTCGGTGGAGTTCGAAACGGGATCGCAGCGCTATGGTTGGTTGAACCAAGTTGTTACTGTTGCTAAAGGTTCCTTCATTGATTTCAATACTGTCAAGTTCGATATGTTCCAGATCTTAGATGATACTGAGCCCCCCGGCGCGCTTGAGGCAGTTTCTGGGACTGCCAATGCGGCTGATAAAGGTGCTGCAGAATCCTCTCCAGAAGACAATCCTGCAGGGTTGCAACCTGCAGGATTGTCCTACCCTGGCGAGATTACTCTACAGCCTACTATAGTTGTCAATGAAGATGATCGAGTGGCAAGGGTCAAGGTTAGTCGCACTGGTGGCAGTGATGGCACCGTGGCCGTAAACTATATGACTGAGAATAACTCTGCCTTGCAATCGGAGGACTACTCAGCGGTGATAGGTACTTTGGTGTTTGAGCCGGGTGAGACGGTTAAGACTGTAGAGATTCCAATTTTAGAAAGTAGTGCTGCTGAAAATGATGAAACCTTTGAGCTGATTCTATCGGCAGAAGAAAGCGGTGTCCGATTAGAAGAGGAAACATCAATTATTACGATTGTGGACACTGATATTCAGGTACCTGATGAAATTGGCGAGTTGGAAAATCGCTATCTTTTCTCTCTCAATGTTAAGCTTAATGTCCCGGGTATTCCCATTGGAGAATTTCCCCAGGGGGATCGTAATATCTTTGATATTATTCCTGGTGGCACGTTTGAAGGCCCAGCGGCTGAGGGTACGATGCTGCCTAGTGGCGCTGAATGGCTGACGACTCGGTCTGACGGGGTTGCTGTTGCAGATGCCAGACTTGCCCTGGAAACCGAGGATGGCGAGTTTATCTACGCACAGCTCAAGGGCTTTGCAGATAATTTTGGGGAAGTCTTGCCAGATTTACTGGCAGACAATATTAGGCAGCCAGACTACTTCCGTTTCACACTGCAGTTCGAGACTGGGTCGCAGCGCTATGCATGGCTCAATGAGGCTGTCACGGTTGCCAAAGGAAACTTCTTTAAGCTCGGCGATATGCGGTTCGATGTATTTCAGGTAGTGTGAGATCGCTATACCTGTGAGATCGGTTCAAATCTTGTGTATTAGGAGAAAGTTAATTATGTTACCAACTGAACAAAACAAAGAAATCGCTATGCGTTTTGCTAAAGACGGGTGGGGCACTAACCCTAACTGGCAAGCTATCTGGGATAAGACTATGATAGAAGAAGTTATATATCACTTCAACAGCTCTCCAGAACCTATTGTTGGGTTGCAGGCTAACAAGGACTTTAATGCAGGTCTATTTGAAGGATTCCCAGATATAAGGCAGGAAGTTGAAGATCTCATTGCCGAGAGCGACAAAGTCGTTTACCGAACGACTCTACACGGTACTCATACCGGTCACTTTCTTGGTGTTCCTCCCACAAATAATACAGTCAACAAAATCAGTGGCTTTACGGAACTCAAAATTTCTGACGGCAAAATTATTGAATGGTGGTACGACTGTAATCTACTCAAAGTCATGGAACAGCTTGGATTGATAGAAAGCTAAGCAACATCAGGAGAAATAGCCATGGAGATTGAGCAGAGACGCCCTATGGGGGCTGCTATCGTGACGGGTGCCTCTCGTGGTATTGGCCGTGCGATCGCACTTCAGCTAGCGAGCGACGGATACGACATTGCCTTCTGCTATCGTAATCCAGGCTCGGATGTGGAGGAGCTTCACCAAAAGATCGAACAGCTTGGCTGTCAAGTGTTTTCACAAGCCTGTGACGTTAGCGACTTTGACGCGGTACAAGCCTTTGTTAAAGCGGCAAAAGCAGCGCTCGGATATGTAAATGTAGTTGTCAATAACGCAGGCATCACTAAAGACAAGCCACTGGCTTTGATGTCAGAGGCAGATTGGCAATCCGTACTCAGTGTTAACCTAGACGGTGTTTTCAACATCTGTCGTAGCATAGCCTTTGACTTTATCAAGGGAAAACGAGGCTGTATCATCAACATTGCTTCGGTTTCAGGAATTTATGGCAACATTGCACAGGCCAATTATGCTGCCTCGAAAGGAGGCATGATCGCTTTGTCTAAAACCTTAGCTAAAGAACTCGGCGTCTACGGCATCAGGGTCAATGTCATTGCACCGGGATTTATTCAAACCGAGATGACAGATAAGCTTAATCACAAACAGCTGGAGCGTATTCTGTCAGGTGTTTTGCTTCAGCGGGTTGGTACGCCTCGTGAAGTTGCAGATGCGGTTTCTTTTATCGCGTCCGATCGAGCAAGCTATATTACAGGCCAGGTTATTCAGGTTGATGGTGGTATTGTTATCTAGAATTTTTGCGAGAATATTATGGAAAAGCCAGTCACAACTATAGTTCAGCAAACAAGAGAATATGCGTATCCCTTGAAGGGATTTGATCATATTTCTGAATTGAGCGAGACGCATATCTCTGTTGAAAAGCAGATTGATCCAAGTGAGCCTTTTTTTAAGGGGCACTATCCAGAATTTCCCATCTATCCTGGGGTATTTATTATCGAGACTGTTTGTCAAGGAATCCGTCAATACCAGCTGGAGCGGGGACATCGCGTTAGGCTGGTCGAAGTGCTATCTACTCGATTTATAGAGCCGGTTCTACCGGGATACTTATTAGAGAGCCATTGCGAACTTATTGAACAAAGCTACGATACGTCAAAACAGCTTCATGTAAACTCAAGCTGTTTTTGCAACAAAGCTAAGGTATCTGAATTAAAACTACTGTTTGAGTTTGAGTAATCATGGCTATCGATCATGAAGAAATCAAGGCACTTATCCCACACCGGTACCCGATGTTGCTAGTTGATCGCATTGATCACATCGAGCCAGGTGTCAAAATTATAGCGCTCAAGCGTGTCTTGAGCAGCGATTCCTGTTTTACGCAACCTAGGTCAAATAGACAAAATCGGCTAGCCTACCCAAATTCGCTCATGATTGAGTCTATGGGGCAAGCCTCCGCAGTCCTATATAGCCTATCTTTGAAATCTCGATCACAAGAGGCGAGTGGCATTGTTTTACTAGGCTCTATTACCGGCTTCAAATTTCATCACGATGTGTTCCCTGGAGATAAAATGGAGCACCGAGTTAAGATCAGTTCCCTGTTATCAAGTGCCGCTGTTTGCGAGGGAAGCACTTGGGTGGGTGAAACGCTGGTAGCTGAAGCAAAAAGAATGTTGGTTTTAAATCGACCTTCAGGAGAACTCAAAAAGGTTTCATAGGTATCGCTCAGAAGGATTGACTTATGACAGCTTTATCTACTCGGTCCTGGCAGTTAATGTTGCTGTCAGCGAGGACATTAGACGAACTCGAATTAAAAACACATCGGCTTAAGCAAATTTGTGCATCTTCCTGTCAAGGTAGTTTACCTGATATAGGCCATACCATACGGATGGGTTGCGGTAAGCTAGCCTATCGCTCTGCTATGGTCTTGAACTGTCAGGAGGGAATCACTGATATTCTAAAAGCCAGGTCGCCTATATCAGTACAAGAGCATATTTTAGGGCAGTCCAAGCCGCCTATCGTATTTTTGTTCCCTGGACAAGGATCACAAATGGTCAACATGGCTCGTGAACTCTACGAGAATGAGCTTCATTTTCAAGCACAATGCGATCTCGGCTTTACTATCTTTCAAGACCATTTTCAGCTAGATCTAAAGGCTGTATTATATCCACAAGATCAGGCTGACGTCAGCGCAATGGCGCAGCGTCTAAAGCAAACTGAGCTGACACAACCTGCCTTATTTATAGTAGAGTACGCACTGTCTCAGCTTTGGCTATACTGGGGAGTTAATCCTGTAGCGATGCTAGGCCATAGCGTGGGCGAATATGTAGCAGCCTGTGTCGCTGGTATTTTCTCATTCGAAGAGGCTTTATGTCTGGTTGCGGCCCGCGGCAAACTGATGCAAGCTTGTAAACCGGGATCAATGTTATTGGTTTATCTTGCCGCCCAAGAATTGGCCGAAAGACTACCGAACGGTGCTTTATCTGTTGCCGTCAGTAATGGTCCAAAACTAAGCGTAGCAGCTGGTCCAACTAATGAAATTGAAGCCTTCGAGCAACAGCTTATGGCTCAAAACATCTACTGTCGTCAGTTGCACACTTCTCACGCATTTCATTCACATATGATGACTCCAGCTTTGGAGCCCTTTGCTAAAGTTGTTAGCAATGTTAATCGTCAGCCTCCTAGGGTACCTGTTGTTTCCAACCGCAGCGGTAGTTGGCTCACTAATGCCGAGGCTGTGTCAGTGAATTACTGGGTAGATCATTTGCGTCACCCAGTCAAATTTTCAGAGGGCGTGCAGACACTCTTACAGCTAGAGCATCCTATTTTTTTGGAGGTTGGTCCAGGGCGAACACTTTCAAGCTTAGTTAAACAGCAGGGCAACAATATCACTGCGCTGCAATCCTTGCCGCATCCTCGCGAAGAAGTGGCTCAACTTAGAAGACTGATGATGACCGTGGGAGAACTTTGGCTAACAGGTGTTTCGTTCGATTGGTCAAGCTTCTGCGAGTATGAAAGCAATAACACTGTTCTACTAAAAAATTTCTAGATTGAGATAGCTATGACATTCGTAAAAGCATATGCTGCATACGCACAAGCCGCTCCTCTAGAGATAACTGACATTGAGCGCAGGAGCATTGGCCCAGAAGACATTCAGATTGAAATCGACTATTGCGGTGTTTGTCACAGCGACCTGCACATGGTGAACAATGATTTTGGCCTATCGGCATATCCTATGGTGCCTGGTCATGAAATTATCGGTCGTGTCACCCAAATTGGCAGCCACGTGAGAAATTTTCAGATAGGAGATCAAGTTGGTGTTGGTTGTTTTGTGGATTCATGTCGTACCTGTAAGGCATGCAAGGCTAATCTAGAGCAGCATTGCCTCAAGGGATTTATCATGACCTACGGGAGTCCAACCCAGGATCCGGGTGGCCTGACCTTTGGCGGCTATTCCAAAGCTATTTTGTGTGACCAAAACTATGTTTTGCATATACCTGATAATCTTGACATAGCGAGTACTGCACCGCTTTTGTGTGCTGGCATCACAACTTACTCACCGCTGCGGCAGTGGCGCGTTAAAGCAGGACAAACAGTTGGCATTATTGGTTTAGGTGGTTTAGGTCATCTAGGCGTCAAGTTTGCCAATGCTATGGGGGCTCACACCATAATCATTACGCGCTCACCTGAAAAAGTTGCGGATGCAGAGGCGTTGGGGGCACATGACACCCTACTCTCAACAGATAGTCAGGCTATGCAAAACTGGGCAGGCAAATTTGACTTTCTGTTGAACACAATACCGGTTGTGCATGATCTCAACCCATACCTTAATCTACTTACATTTGGTTCCACGATGTGTATCGTGGGAGCTATTGGCGAGTTTAAATCCTTGCAGATGCCACAGATGATCTTCGGACGTCGCGCCGTTGCTGGTTCACTCATTGGTGGTATTCAAGAAACCCAAGAGATGCTCAACTTTTGCGGCGAGAAAAATATCACATCAGAGGTTGAGGTGATTGCTATGCATGACATTAACAATGCCTACAAGCGTATGCAGCAGTCAGATATAAAATATCGCTTTGTCATTGATATGAAGACCTTGTGAAAACAATATCATATGGCTGTTCTTCAATCTCAGCATAAAGCTGAAGACACATTGCAAAATTTTCGCACTGTGTAAGATCCAAATCAGAGCATTGCATCATATCAGGACAGCTTAACTTTAAAGGACAGTTTCTATCAGCTTGCTTAAAGAATGCCTGAACATTGCAGGCATAGACATCTGAAAATAAGAATTCAAACCAGATTCGTCCCTCTGATATAGCAAAATTAATCGCATATTCTACATCACATTGATCATCCATCCAGATGATCGACATCGGCGTACTTGAACAAATTGGCCAATTCCTTAGGCAACTTGCTAAAGTAGCTGTTATTTCTTTTCCACAGATTTGACATCTTAATCTGATATCAAAATCCTCATTTTTTTCGTTTGTCATCTAGACAGGTATCCTAAGGCGTACAATAGAAATAAATAGGACTCAAATCTGGCTCTAGATTTTATTTTTTAGGGTGAGAAAAATTTTCAAATCGAGCACACTGCTTCAGATAACTATCATTTATCATTATCGAATAAAGGCTATCTATAATTAAGTTCGTATTCTTGAGAAAGATAAGAGAATATCTAGAAGCGTATGTTCTATTTTTAAGCTCTCTCTTTTTACAGGTTATATCATTCATTAAAGAAAGTTCATACTTGAAGCAGTGAGATAGCTTATCAATCAATTGTTGAAATAGGGTATTAGAGTCATACTTTGATGCCTTTTCAAGGTTACTATCAAAGACTAAATTACTATGTGTAATGTAAAGTGGATATTGGAAAATAGCACTGTCGTGATCCACTTTTCTCTTGGTCAAGAAATTCATAAAATCCTTAAAGAAACAGTTTGAAAGCATATCTAATATAAATTGCCTAAAACATGGAATAACCTTGATTTTAGACTGATTAATATTAACAATTTTTTTTCTGGTCAAGGAATCTAAATCAGCTATGTATTCAAAACATGGAAATTTAGAGGCTATCGCAGAAAAGTCTGAAAAGGAAATTTCAGGAGGACAAATACATAAATAGATTAAAACTTTTCGCTCGTTTGCCGAGAGTAATGAAGATTGCTTCTTTAAAATATTAAATATCTCATGAAATATGAATTTATTTTTTTCTTTAAAGAGATTGAAGTCACCATCAAAAAATTTATCTACTTGACTTACTGCTAAGTTTAGGAAAAGAGGATTCCCATCATAAACCTCAGTTAACTTTTCGAGGGTCTGGTGGTTTAAGTTACAGGGTATGACTCCAGAGACATGCTGTGCTTCTAGTCCTGTAAGGTTTAGGGTTGTAATACCCAGCTTATATCCCTGCATAATTGAGATTTCGATAGGCTCTTCTCGGCCAATTAAGATTAAGCAACTACGATGATTGACCTGGCACATTAGTGCAATTAACTTGGCATATTCTTCAAAAATCTCAGCAATGTGATTTGTCGCAATGCTGGTTTGGCTAGATGCATCGAAATCATCAATCAAAATTAGACAGCGATAATTTTGCACGCAATCAAGAAAAGATTTGACATGATCATTACTGTGCTCAGTGCAGGAACCAATGCTGATTTGATCTACAACGGAACGGCAGATAGCATCAGCACCAGTAAGGTGGCGAAGTGACAGCCAAACAATATGCTCAAACTCAGCTTGATGCAGGTTACAGAACTGAGCCATCAAAGCTGTTTTTCCGATGCCAACTATTCCAGTAATAGAAATAACCTTGGAATAATCTGCTAAAACCCACTTTTCTAGGGACTGTAGTTCACGTTCTCTGCCTACAAACTCTTGCAAATTGGTTAAGTGGTCTATTGCGCATATATGATCAGCTGAAAATTCTGGAAAGCATAGCGTTTCGGAGTCTTGCCTTGAAACATGACCAGCGTTGTCTAACCGGCTCAGAGATCGCACCTCAGTGTCTATGCCAGTCTGTTTCTCCAAGCACCCTTGTCTCTGAGCTACTGCATTAGCAATGCTATGTTGATAGTCCCCGCTGTCAGCGTCGTACCTCTCTTCTAGAAGATAAGCAAATTTCCGTAATACTGAGCAAATATTATTTTTAGAAACTTTCTGCCCGAATGAATTGGAGAGAAGCTTCCAAAGTCTATACCCCGAATCTTTGATGTAGCCAACATCATATCTCGTACTCTCTGCAATCTCACGATATGAGAGACCCAGCCAAGATTGACGAAAAACAAGGTATTGAACCTTGGTGAGTGCCTGTTGACCCATTACGGCATCTAAGATGGCGGTTGCTTCTTGTAAATCCATATTTTCTCTGAGTCAGCTAATCTACAGATTTGAAGGTGGCAGAGCGGAATATAGCTCTAGATGTCTATGTTGCATATAGACATCTGTAAAAACAACTATGCTGCAGAGCAATATAACGTGCAGATGACGTAGGCTTTAGGATGCGAATGGCCGACTCTCTTTTTAAAGAGAACCCTATCTTTTCGCAACCGTATCAAGCATAAAAGGTACAATGATACTGTGTCTTGAAAATATTTATGATTTTGAGAATATTTCTACGATCAGCCTAAAATTTCTCTTGGGCACACGCCCAATGTCTTTCTCATATGGCGGCTCAAGTGGCTTTGATCTGAGAATCCTGTGAGTAGAGCAATATCAGCCACTGAAAGCTCTTTGCTATTTACCAGCAGGTGCTTGGCTCTTTCTACGCGGCACTGAATAACATATTGGTGGGGGGGGATACCCATTGCCTGCTTAAATAGGATAGCAAAGTAGTTTGGGCTGATGTCTAAGATCGAGCTTAATCGTTTCAAGCTTAGATCTTCTGCTAGATGCTCGTTGATATAGTCAATAATTTGCTGAAATCTAGAATGACTAATTTTAGCGGGATTACGTTTAGCGATTGTCCGATTTGTGTGACACTCTAGCAATCGAATAGTTAAAGCCGTTAGCAGTGAATCTCTATAAAGCTTAATACCACAGCCATTCGTGGATGATTCTAGCTGTAGCAAGAGACCGAGATTCCAAATTTGGGTATCGTGGACATCGAATTTATTTATCACTTCGAAACCGCTCAATTGATTATTGTCGAGCTGCTGTGATACTTCATCTACGAACGCTTTAGCGATGCGTATTATGAGAATCTCAGCTGGTTTTGTCCAGCACCAACGACTTGGCGTATCTGGCGTGACTATAGCAATATCGCCCGGATTTGCCTGTGCCTCATGACACTGATCGGCCCTTTGCTGTAAAAGTTTAAAGGGGGTTCCTGTCGTAAAGCAAAGCGTATACTCTGAGCTGGCTTCCAGTTCAAGCTCACCTGGAGAAAGATGCTGCTTTTCTACAGAAAAATTTTTATCTGTTACTGTTTTTTCGCTAGACCTATTACTGCTTTCCTGGAAGACAGGGATGCTTTGAGGAAGAGGAAGATGATTTGTACTTTGGTAAGAATTGATTTCATTTAGTAAATGCTGCTTGCTACTCATCAGATGTTTCTCCCAAAAAGCTTCAAATTTACCTAGTATTTATCGCATGAGTGTTTTCAAGTGCTGATCGATTTAGGGGTAAAATCTGAGATGTGACAGTTCCCCTACTCAAATAAAGGCATTGGAACCTATGACTGACTGTGACCTCTCAACTTAATACATGCATCTCATCAGATAGAGAAACGCTATGATGTCCATATGAAATTTAAGTAGGCGGAAGAAAGTCCGAATCACTATTTAGCCCAATGTTACCTCAGCTTTACAAAAATGAATATGTTTTGAAGAGGAGCATGTCATCATTTAATGAGAGAAAAACCAAAGAGATCACAGCGGGTGGTGTAAGGGATCTGCCAAAAAATAAAATCCCCGTAGTAGAGTGGGGAAGGGTTAAAGGGAAAGGGGAAAGAAGCGATTGGCGGGTACCCTATTTACCAGCAAGTCCCTAATCGAGGAGGGAGGACTGCTTCGATATTTAGGTCAGGGTCTGTTCGCTGTTACTCTCTCCTTACGGTTGAAACGCATTGTAGGGTTTGACCCTACACCGTTGAGAGTGTCTCCTATACAGAGGCCTGCTTCCAGTTTGACCACACGGACCTCCTCATATAGTCTTTTCAATGGGAGAGGCTACACTATCGTAATTCGATCTCGCTACACATTGCCACCGCTCAATACATTATGCACCAGCCTGATTGGGTCTAATGTTACATAGTTCGTCCACTGCCATGCCTCGGCATGGTTCTGCCGCTCCGCTATCCGCTAATGTAATTGACAATTGAAAAGGCAATTGGTTTCATTTAGTTGAATGTTGTCACGCCAAAACGAGTGTAGGCAGTTGTCGAGGAGATCTATGTGTTCTTTGATACATAAAACTATCCACCAGCGGAGCTGCTCTGTCTCGGTTGCATTCTCTCCACTAGCTTCGCCCCCACCTCCCCCTGCGGTGCCGTGGGGCTGATGGTCTGATCACGGCAACCGTTGCTAGAGCTGTTGGGGTATAGCGAGAGAACTTATCGGATGTTGTTTACTCTGCTTGGTGCTAGGGATTGATTGG
>JBCDFI010000018.1:0-22822 GCA_039178155.1 Cyanobacteria bacterium P01_H01_bin.105 | reverse complement strand
TCTATCAGCGCAACAATGGGGACATCGATCAAATTTGACTCACAGCGAATCTGCCGAATCACGTCTAACGTGTACATATCTTGTAGATGGCTATCGATCAAGATCAAGTCAGGTACAACAATCTGCGCTAAATTGATGACTTCCTGGCTGGTTGCTGCTATTTGTACGCAATATCCTTTAGCCCTTAAATAGCTCATAATTGTAATACTGTTAGCGTTTTTATTGTCAGCCAGTAAAATCAATAAAGATCTCAAGGGTGTGGCCCGATTGCCCTCAGGTTTCGATAGTGCCTGTAGGGAAGTGGCTGAAGCAGTTGGAATAGTAAGGGCGCAGGGCAAATCGACTGTAAAACAGCTGCCATTACCGAAATTACTTTTTACCCCAACTACTCCACCATGGAGTTCGACAATACGTTTCACCAAGGCTAATCCTAGCCCTGTTCCTGAATATTTACGGTTTAAGTCACTATCAATTTGGATAAAAGGTTCAAACAAAGTACTGATATCTTCAGATGCAATACCAATGCCAGTATCACTGATAGCTATTCGTACAAATGTTTTAATATCGGCTCTACGTTTCTGAAAAGCTAAATCAGTCCGATAGTCTGCAGTTGGAGTAACCCCTAATAGGGATTGCTCCTTTGACTCGTTTTGTTTTTCCCTTTTACAGACAATGGATGTGCTTACGGTTGAACGACTGTGAAGGCTCATCTCCAGGTTTATGTGCCCTCCTTTTGGAGTGAATTTTACTGCATTACTTAGTAAGTGAATTAACACCTGACGTATGCGTCGCTTGTCTACAGGCACATCAGGTAAATCGGTAGGCAAGTTAGTCGCAACTTGAATAGATTTTCGATAAGCCTGCTGCATGATAACAGCTAAACTGTCTCGACAAATAGGTTCTATCGCAGTTGGAATTATGTCTAGTTCCAGCTGATCAGATTCAATTTTAGCGACATCTAAAATGTCATTAATAAGCTCCAGCAGATGATTGCCATTACGTTGGATCATTTGTAATGGTTTAATCTGTTGCTCATGAATTTCCCCAAATGCTTGCTCTCTCAAGCTCTCTGCCATACCCAAGATAGCGTTAAGGGGCGTGTGCAATTCATGGCTCATATTAGCCAAAAACTCATTTTTGAGACGGGTGGCACGCACAAGTTTTTCATTGGTCAGGCGCAGCTGCATTTCTGCTTGTTTTCGATTAGTAATGTCTCGTACAAAGGCTAGCGCATAGGCATCACCGTCAAACTCTAGATAGTTTGCAGTAACTTCAACAGGAAAAATCTCTCCGCATCGAGACTGATTCTGGGACTCGATTATAATGGCGAGCTGTTGCTTGATCGTTTGCCAGATCTTGATCCAATCTTCAGATGCGATGGTAGGATAGATATCGATTATAGAAAGTGTCAGCAGCTGGTCTCGAGGATAGCCTAATTTGCTACAGGCTGTATTATTAACGTAGTGAAAATGACCATCCGGGCGAATTATAAACACGCAGTCAGCGGCTAAGTCTACGGCTGACTGCGTCATCATTAGAGTCTTAGTTCGTTCTGCAATGTTGCAAACAGTTCTGGACTTTCCTTCCGCTTTTTGTAACTTTGATCTATTCTGTTTATGGCTTGAGCGCTCTCTAGCATTTTCAATCTCGTTCTGTAGAATTTCTGGTAAAAGTCCCAGGTTGTCTTTCATCAAATAATCATGGGCACCTGCTTTAATCATTTCTACAGCTAGGCGTTCACCTGCAGTATCCGAAATGACAATAAACGGAATATTGAGCTGACTCTGATGAACAATAGTTAGAATACCAAAGGTATCAAAGTCTGAAAAATTATAATCCGCAATAATCGCATTCCAGAAGCAATCAGCTAGTGCTGTACGAAATGCGTCAGCTGTCTTCACCCATTGCCAAACAGGATAAAAACCACCATGGTGTAATTCTTTCAATACTGGAAACAGGTTGTTTTCTGACGCTGCGACGAAGAGAACATTAAGACGTTCGCACATGCTCACAATGCTCCAAGCAATCTAATGTTGTTCTATTGGATGTGAGATAATATTGTTGTTTCTAATATTTAATATAATAATCACCCCTCCTCAAATAGGCATACGATATCCCATGCCTCTAACTGTTTCGATCAGATTACTTCCCAGCTTTTTACGTAGATAGCCTATATATACGTCTACAACATTTGAGCCAGGAGTATGATCATATCCCCACACCCGATCAAGTAGCTGTTCACGGCTGAATATCTGTCCAGGTGCGCTCATAAAGATTTCTAGCATCGAAAATTCACGAGTTGACAGCTCAACGGTTTGCTCGCCAACTAGTACCAAGCGCGTGCGCAAGTTAAGTACAACACCCTGGTAGCTGAGTATCCATTCATATTCAGGATTAGCAGGTATTGCTGTCCGCATCCGTGCTCGAATACGAGCTAAGAGTTCTTCAAAGCGAAATGGTTTAGTAATATAATCATCAGCGCCCAGCTCAAAGCCTGCTAGTTTATCGGTCATTGCGTTACGGGCAGTCAAAATAACAATCGGGAGCTGACATCCTTGACCGCGCAGCTCCTTAAGTACTGCTAGACCTTCTTTTCCAGGCAGTCCTAAATCTAGGATGAGCAGATCAAAACTGCCATCTAGAGCATCGGTAAGCGCTTCAGGGCCTGTGGTTACAACCTTAGTTGCGAATCCATTTTTCTGTAGTCCTTGTTCTAAAAAAAAAGCGACGCGAACTTCATCTTCAGCAATTAAAATCCGTCTCATTGGTAACTTTCTTATAAGCAGGTGCTATTAGCGACTGATGTATGGCTAGCTTTTGCGCAAAAGCTTCCTTTCCGTCAAAACTACCCCCTTTAGAGTAACAACTCTCTAGCACCAACTGATGTCCTTCATATTAAATTGGCCGTTGCTGATTTAGAAGATGGGCTGAGCTACCTATTATTTGGTAAATCAAGACTTTGTTAAATTAAATCATTCTGAGGAGCAGTAACGCTGCAAATTTATCTATATCAGACTTACTTAAACAATTTCTCATGCAAATAGCTTCTATGAGCACACTCTCATATTCCATTCATGCGAATTTTAATGATGTCAGGCATAAGGGTGGTAGTAGCTTTTGAAGCAGTACCTTCTTCTTCTTCTTTACTGATACTGAATTTCGCTGCACAACTAGCACCTTTTTTATATCAAGTACATTCAATTGTGACGTAACGAGTATCGACTATGCGCCCTCTCATTGGCCTTGTGCTAGAAAATTTCTCAAAAATATCAGAGACATTTATCCTCAATGAAATTTTAGATTTAGAGAGACAAGGGCTTGAGCTGCATATCTTTTCGCTAAGATGCCCATCTGGGCAGGATACTCATACAACTATGGCTCAGGTGTGCGCCCCGGTCACCTATTTGCCATCGTTACTACCCAAATTTGATCGAGATAAAGAAAGAGAGTTAATCAATGCCCAGGTTGGATTATTTGAGCAGGATAGCGAAGCCTATTTCCAGATCCTAAAACTTTATCTAAATCGTCATAAGGACCAGAAATATAATGAATTTTTGCAAGGATGTTGTTTGGCTTGGAAAATTCAAAATTTAGGAATCACCCACCTCCATGCTCACTTTTCTAGCCTACCGGCTGCTACGGTAGAAATTGCGCATGCCTTTGCTGGTGTGCCTTACAGTATAAAAGTCCACACCCGAGATACTTATCTTAGCGATCAGGCTATCCAAGAGCAGATCAACTAACTTGACTGAGTCTAGAGTATTGCTTCAGGAGATCAAGTTTGAGAAATGCAATTTTAGATAAGAAATATTCAATGCTTGATGAGTATTGATAGTCAAGCCGTGAGGACCTCAGAGAACAAAGGCCCTGACCAAGGAATTGATGGTCATAAATGTGTCGAGGGTCATAAACGTTATGTCGTTGTTGACCTCTTAGGCATGGTGTTAAGTTGTTTTGTCAATGCCGCCAATATGGCAGATGTTAAGGCAGCAGTGCAGTGAGCCGGTATCAGAGGTCTATGTGAGACTTGAGAAAATGTTGGCTAACCAAGCATACAAGAGAGTTTTTTTAGGAGAGATTATAAAACAAGTGCACCTAATTGACGACGATGGAGTCAAAGACTCCTCAGGTGTTCTTAACGCCCCATCCATAGGTTAGCTCGAAATAAAAAGCCCCTACCCTCAGGCAGGGACTTTCTGATATCTAAGTCCTTCTAAGTTGATAGAGGAAGATACTTAGGATGAGACTTACTTGTCATCTAGAGCGGCAATACCAGGAAGAGTCTTACCTTCTAGCAGTTCGAGGCTAGCACCACCACCTGTAGAAATGTGGCTCATCTTCTCAGCGACGCCTACTTTCTCAACGGCGGCAACGGAGTCACCACCACCAATGATAGACATGCAGCCAGTCTCAGTGATTTCAGCTAAAGTGTTAGCCACGGCTTCGGTACCGGCAGCAAACTTGTCAAACTCAAACACACCCATGGGGCCGTTCCAAATGACACCTTTGCAGTCGGCTAGGGCAGCTTGGAAGACTTTAATGGAGTCGGGGCCGATGTCTAGACCCATCCATCCATCGGGAATGGATTCCACACTGACGGTCTGCGCATTAGCATCGGGGGCAAAGTTGTCGGCAACAACTACATCAGTAGGTAGTAGTAAATCAACACCTTTTTCTTTGGCTTTGGCCTCTAGTTCCTTGGCTAGCTCTAGTTTGTCTTCTTCAACAAGAGACTTACCAACGCTCAGACCACGAGCCTTGTAGAACGTAAAGATCATGCCGCCGCCAATAAATAGCTTGTCGACTTTCTCTAGCAGGGTTTCGATCACGCCAATCTTAGAGGAAACCTTAGAACCACCGACAATTGCAGCAAAGGGACGCTGAGGGCTGTCTACTGCACTTTGTAGATACTGTAGTTCTTTTTCGATTAGCAGACCGCTAACGGAGGGGCTAAGGTGCTCGGTGACCCCTGCCGTAGATGCATGGGCACGGTGAGCTGTACCAAAGGCATCGTTGACATATAATTCAGCGACGGATGCTAAATTCTTGGCAAATTCAGGATCGTTGCTAGTCTCACCGTCGTAGAAACGAACGTTTTCTAGAAGCGCAACCTGACCGTCAGACATGCCGTCTACAGATGCTTTGACGCTATCACCGATGCAGTCGTCACACTTAATTACGGCTTGACCCAACAGCTCTGATAGACGAGTAGCAACGGGGGTCAGACGCATGCTGTCAACGACCTTGCCTTTGGGTCGCCCGAAGTGGCTGCAAAGAATGACTTTAGCGCCTTTACTGGTCAATGCTTGGATGGTAGGCAGAGCAGCCCGAATCCGAGTATCGTCAGTAATTTTGCCTTGGTCGTCGAGAGGCACGTTGAAATCAGCGCGCATCAGCACGCGTTTGCCTGATAAGTCAGCCGCTGACAAATCGGTGACGGATTTCTTTGCCACAGAACTATCCTCCTAATGCAGTTTTGTTACGTTAAGTACGTTCGACTTCAAAGCTAGGACAAGCTTGATTACCCTAGATCCTAGATATAAAGCGTTAATACATTTTCTTTACTCACTAGGTATTATCGCCTATTGCGGCTCTGATTTTTGATCGAAGTCTAAGGGTTTTCCCACGCTATGTTTAAGAACGTTCTATTTCCGATAGATGCCAGTCCAGAAGCTCAGCAGGCGGCTTTGAAGACGGTAGAGTTAGTGAAATATCATCATAGTCATTTGATTTTGCTGTCGGTTGTGGAGCCTTCAAATGGCCATAATGCCCATCCTGAGCAGACATCACCTGAAGCGGTCGCTGAGCTTTTAGAAAAGGCGAAGGCCGTATTTACAGACCAGGGGATTGATACACAGGCGATTGAGCGGGAGGGAAATCCTGCGTTTGTGATTTGCGATGTGGCCGATGAAATGTCTGCGGATTTGATTGTGATGGGCTGTCGTGGGATTGGTTTAACACCAGAAGGTCAGTCGGAAAGCGTTAGTAATCGAGTAATTAATTTGTCGCCTTGCCCCGTTATGGTGGTGCCTTAGAGCTAGGCGACCGCTAGATTACCGCTAGAATGGGTTGCTGCTCAATTCTTCTTTGCTATGTCTTTGCCATCGATTCAGTGGTACCCCGGCCATATTGCTAAGGCGGAGCGCTCTTTAAAGGAGCAGCTAAAGCGTGTGGATGTGGTGCTGGAAGTTAGGGACGCTCGTATTCCTGTGGCAACGCATCATCCTGAGGTGGATGGCTGGATTGGGGATAAGGCGCGGGTGCTGGTGTTGAACCGGGTGGATATGATTTCACCGGAGGCGCGGCAGACTTGGCAAACCTGGTTTAAGGATAGGGGGCAGGCAGTTTATTTTACGAATGCGAAGCAGGGTAAGGGGGTACAAAACCTGTTAAGGGCAGCTCAGGATGCGGGTAAAGCGATGAACGAGCGGCGTAAAAGTAGGGGTATGAAGCCACGTCCGGTTAGGGCCGTGGTGATTGGGTTTCCGAATGTGGGTAAGTCGGCGCTGATCAATCGATTGCTAAAGCGTAAGGTGGTGGTGAGCGAACGACGGGCAGGGGTGACGCGACAGCTTCGATGGGTGAGGATTTCAAATGAGATTGAGTTATTGGATGCGCCGGGAATTATTCCGCTAAAGCTAAACGATCAGGAGGCTGCGCTGAAGCTAGCGATCTGTGATGATATTGGCAATGCGGCTTATGATACACAGCGGGTCGCAGCGGCATTTGTGGATTTGATTAAGGATTTGGATAATCGGGCTGAGGCGGGGACCTATGGAGATGCGATCGCAGCACGCTATAACCTGCCTTTAGTCTCTAATACGGGTGAATCGTATACAGGTGAATCCTACTTGACAGTTTTAGCCAAACGCCACAACGACGATCTAGAGCGAGCGGCGCATCAGTTACTCAACGACTTTCGTAAAGGTACTATAGGCAACCTGGTGTTAGAGCTGCCTCCGGTCGAAATAGCTGACGCAGTCTCTGCAGAGGTCGTTCGCGCCTAACATATCTATGACCCCTGTGTCAGGCCCAGCCTGTGAATCTTTGACAAAGATTAAATTTACCCATCGGTTTGAGATTGCGTACTGAGATAGGATGCGGATCAAATGGGAAATCTTGATGGTTAATAGTGTCAAATAGGAAGGCACTATTACTCACTAAAGGTCAACAAATCAGATCGGTGAATTTATCTAATCCTCCAGCGATCAAGGTGTCAGTGATTGCTCCAGATGTCTCTGGTGGTGGTATGACCCGTGTTTACTT
Source organism: Cyanobacteria bacterium P01_H01_bin.105 (assembly GCA_039178155.1). Classification (GTDB taxonomy): domain Bacteria; phylum Cyanobacteriota; class Cyanobacteriia; order Phormidesmidales; family Phormidesmidaceae; genus Leptothoe. Next base: position 15,556 of record JBCDFI010000018.1, on the reverse strand, counting down.
AGTCAGCCAGATTCTGCAACGGTTGGGATACAGCGTTGAGGTGCTTGGCTGTCAATTTGGGGATGCCATATATCCACCGCCTCCTGATACCCTGAGTGTTTCCTCGGTTCCAGGCCAACGGCTGCCCCAATTCATTAGTCCAGCAACGCAGCTGCTTAGCAAGATTCAAGGCGATGTCATTTATGCTATCAAACCTCGCCCTACGAGCCTTGGTCTTGCTCTGCTCAAAAAGTTTTATACAGGTCGACCAGTTCTTTTAGATATTGATGATTGGGAACTGAGCTGGTTTGGTGGCGATCGCTACGCCTATCGTCCGACAGTGAAACAATTGGCCCGCGATATCCTCAAATCCGATGGTGCTCTACGAGACCTGGAACATCCTTTTTATATCTCCTTAGGTGAACGTTGGGTTACCCAGGCAGATGCAGTGACGGTCAATAATCAGTTTCTACAGCAAAAGTTTGGCGGCCATTATTTACCCAATAGTAAAGATACCGATATTTTTGACCCAGCCCGCTTTGATCCAGAAGCCAGTCGGCACACCTATGGTCTATCTGACTATCGAGTGTTGATGTTTCCAGGAACAGCCCGTCCCCACAAAGGGTTAGAAGATATCTTAACCGCCTTAGATCAGCTTGCTCAGCCCGATTTACGTTTGGTTATTGTAGGTGGTCGTAAACCAGATGGCTATGAAGACGAGCTGATGGCGCGGTGGCCTCAATGGTTGATTAAACTACCTCGATTTCCCTTGGACCAAATGGCCGAGGTCGTAGCTGCTGCCCACATAGTAGTGGTGCCCCAACGAGATACACCCACAGCTCAGGCTCAGTTTCCCATCAAACTGACGGATGGTATGGCCATGGCAAAGCCGATCCTGTCCACTAGGGTGGGAGATATTCCTGAGATTTTGGGAAATACGGGATATTTGGTTGCGCCCCATGCCCCCGATCAGCTGGCTCAGATGCTGCAAACTATTTTGGACAACCCGGAGCAAGCAGCTATGCGTGGGCGTTTGGCCCGTGAGCGCTGTATTGAGCACTACAGTGTTAGTGCTATGGCAGAGACTCTAGGGCCGTTGATTCATCAGTGTCTTAAGAGACGGTCACGGAATCAGTTAGGCTATAAGCAAAATTACAGGCCTATCGAGAAGGAGCGTTAGTCTTTGATGGAAAAGATATCCATTCATTATTCAAAGTCCTATCTAATCAGCGTCTCCTGCCTCCTTATTCATGTCTTCTAACCGTTTATTATTTCAGTCGGTTCTAAAATATCCGGTTCTGTTATTTTTTACGATATTACTGGGCTTTTCAGGAGCGCTATTTAATGGTGTAAGCACCTTATTGATTGTGCCAATTTTGCTCGAGCTGTTGGGACAAGCGGAGCAATATACCGATTCACTACCCCAGATTCTGCAGCGCTTGATCGGTATATTTGATGGTTTGCCCGACGGTACACGGTTGCCGATCATGGCGACTTCGGTCGTGGCAATCATTGTGCTCAAAAGCTTATCTGCCTATGCAAGTGCTCTGACGGCTGGCACCTTAAATCGAAAGCTGGCTATGTCGATGCGACAGCAGGGACTGAGGCTACTTTTAGATGTGGATTTGGGATATTTTGCCAAAACTAAAATTGGCGACTTGATTAACCAACTCAATGTTGAGGTTAATCGCACCACTATTGCCATCAGAAACTTGGTCCGCCTGACGGTGGTTGTTATCACCATTGCGGTCTTTTTGCTCATATTGCTGCTGACCTCTTGGCAGCTGACGTTGATTTCAACGGTGACCCTAGGCTCGGTGACCCTGCTAAATCAGTTTGTTGTTAGACGTTCTAAGGCCCTGGGTAGAGAGCTGTCTAAAATTTCTAAAGCGTATTCTTCTCGCGTATTTGAGATCTTATCGGGTATTCGCTTGGTAAAGGCAACAGCCAATGAAGAGCGAGAATATCAGCGTTTAGATAAAATTATTGTTGATCGAGAAAGCGCCGAGTTTAACTCTCAGCTGATTTTTGCGGGGATTGGTCCTTTTAACGAAATTATTAATATTGTGGCGCTAATACTGATTGCTGTATTAGGGCGAGCGGCCTTTAGCAATCAGCTTGAGCTATTTTCATCCTCGCTGCTTACGTATTTGATTATTTTGTTTAGGACGCTGCCCTATATTGGTCAGCTCAACAGTCAGCGCAGTACCTTAGCCAATACCTCCACGAGTGTTGAAATAGTTACGGCGCTTTTGCGTCGAGATGATAAGCCGTTTATGCCTCGGGGAGTTCAACCTTATCGCCCCTTACAAAAGGGCATTCGATTTAATCAGATTTGGTTTAACTATCCAGGCCACGAACAGAAGGTAATTCAGGGGATTGATTTGTTCTTGCCTAAGGGGCAAACCCTGGCTTTGGTCGGTTCTTCAGGGGCGGGTAAGTCTACGTTGGCGGATCTGTTGCCTCGCTTTTACGATCCAACCAGCGGCGCAATTGAACTAGATGGTGTGGATCTTAAAACGATTGACCTTCATAGCTACCGGTCTAATCTGGGCATTGTCAGTCAAGAAACCTTTTTGTTTAATGCTTCTGTACGGGAAAACTTGCTCTATGGTCGTCCTGAGGCTACTGACGCTGAACTTAAGGCGGCGGCCAAACAGGCTAACGCCTATGAGTTTATAGAGAATCTGCCCCAAGGCTTTGAAACGATGATTGGCGATCGGGGGGTGTTGTTATCAGGGGGACAACGTCAGCGTCTAGCCATCGCTAGAGCGCTTTTACAAGATCCTGATATTTTGATTTTAGATGAGGCAACAAGCGCATTGGATACGGTGTCAGAGCGTTTGGTACAAAATGCGATTGATGATCTCAGTCGTGGTCGTACAACTCTAGTGATTGCCCACCGTCTCTCGACTGTTCATGAGGCCGACCAAATTGCTGTTTTAGATCGAGGTAAGGTGGTTGAGGTCGGTACCCACAGCGACCTTTTACAAAAGAGAGGAGCCTATGCCAAGCTCCATGCGATGCAGTTAACCAAGAATATGCGCGAGAATAACAATGGCGGCGGCCTTGTGTCTAATGTATTGCCTGTCTATCGGAAAGCGATTGGGAAATCATCCTATGAGCTGCGATCGCAGCTTAACTCGATGATTGGACTGTTGGCATTGATTCAGGATGATGTCGATGACCCCTATGAACAAGCAGAACTAATGGCGCATGCTCAAACTATTGCGGTCGGTCTACTGGACGTTGTTGAAAACCTCGAATCGATTGGCTCACCGGTAAATAAGTCACCCCAATCAGAGACCTCTAACCCAGCGACCTCCACACCTTAATAGAATTTTTCTATTTTTAACCTATACCTAAGCTCCTATGACGCGTGGCATCTATACCCTGGCAAACGATGTAGTTTACGACCAGCTCGTTGCTCTACTCAACAGTATTCAACAAAATTCAGGCCATATTCCGGTCTGTGTGATTGCTTACAATGAGCAGATTGAGCGGGTAGCAGCTGAGATCGCTAAGCGGGATAATGTCTCGCTGTTAGATAACTCGACCATGTTTCAATTTTGGGAAGACTTTTCTCTACGGGTATGGCAGACTCACCCAACGGCGATTAAACAGTGGAAAGCCTCGGGGATAAAAACCCAGTTTTATCGGGTGGGAGAAAATCATCGCTATGTCTCCTTTGACCCGGCAGCTCCCTTTGAAGAATTTATCTATCTAGATGCAGATACCCTCGTGTTGCAGCCACTAGACTTTATGTTTGAGCGCTTATCTCGGGCGGATGTGGTGGTTTATGATTTTCAGTTTAAAGATCTTAGCCACATTTTCAATGTCGATTCTGACAAGCTCAGAGCGGTATTCTCTGAAGAACGGCTACAGCGCGATATTTTTTGTTCTGGTTGTTATGCGTCTAAACGAGAGTTGTTTTCTAATGCCGAGCTTGACCATGTTGTGGATACTTTAGCCGAGGGCAATGCGGAGGTGCTTTATATGGGTGCTCCCAATCAGTCGCTACTCAACTACATGGTGCAAATCAACAATCATAGCGTTCACAATATGGCACTAGAATGGCGTCCCCAGGGTAAAGCTACGGGAAACGCAGTCTCGTCAAAACATTTTGAAGAAAAAGAGGGTCTTGTTTACGACAACGGTCAGCTATTGACCTACTTACATTTTATTGGTCTGTCCTCAAAGATATTTCGTCGCGTTTGCAGCGGTGAGAATCTTGATTTTCCGTATCGTAAAACTTTTTTGCACTATCGGTATTTGCATGAACCGATGCCAGTGTTTGAGGGTAAGCCTACGTATTACGATCAGCCCCCATCTCTACAAAAGCGGCTAATGAAAAAAATTGGACTTACCTAAGGGAGAGGTACTTGTATGTCTAGTCAGATTATGGGTCAGATGACGGGCCAGATGACAGATCAGCCGATTAGAGGAGTTTATATTGTTGCAAACGAGAAGGTCGGCGATAATGCGATCGCACTGCTTGCCAGTTTACGTCGCCACGACCCAGACGTGCCAGTGTATATGATTCCGTTTAACGACAACTATCAGACACTGTTTCAAACGATCAATGCAGCCTATCAAGTGCAGCTGTTTCCCGACTTGGAATTTTTAGAAACATTTACCCAAAAAATTAGCGAGATTTTTCCGCGAGATTTTTTAGCCTTGCCCAACAAAATGCGAAAGCTGGCCGCTTGGTTTGGGCCGCTCGATGAATTTCTCTATATAGATACCGATATTCTTTTTTTTGAGCCAGTCTCCAATGCTCTGGCCTATTTAGACCAGGCAGATTTTATCTGTTGTGACTATCACTTTAAGGGGCGTAAGCTGCGAGATGTATTTTCACCTACAGTGATTGAGAGTGGCATTTTTCCTGCAGATATCGTTAATTCTGTTTTTAATAGCGGTCTTTGGGGCTCTAAAAAAGGCACGATTACCCTAGATCAGATGTATCAGCGTTTAGAGGAGTGTGCTCAAAACCGCGACTACTTTGATTTTTCAGGGGGGACTACCGACCAGCCAATCATGAACTATCTGGTGCTTAGCAGCATCGACAAACGTCTCAATATTGTTCAAGTAAATCCTAATGAACCGGGTAGCTGGGGCGGTATGAAGCACTTTGTCGCGCGCGCGCAGGTGCTCTACGACGGTGATACCCGACTACGCTATTTGCACTGGGCTGGTACACCTATGGGGCCAGGTGGTCCCTATCGAGAGCTGTGGGAATATTATCGCTATCTAGATAATCCAGAGGCTCGTCCACTGGCTAGAAAATCAACGTCCCAATTGCAGCGACAACTGCAGCGACAACCGCTCCGGAAGCTGAAACAGATCATCGCTTGGTTGACCCAAAGAAAAAATTAATACCCCTATTTTCCGTTCCCTAGCCCCCATTTTTTACTATTACCCATTATCCGGTGAGCTTGTGCCCACCTTCGATCCATGACCCTTCCTCGCTGTTCACTGTCTATCATGGTGGCCCGCACCGATATTCCCTTCATGATGGAAACGATTCCTCATTTGGTGCGAACTAGCCACTATCCCTTTGTAGAGAGGGTGCTATTTCTCGATACAGCTCCACTGACGGGCGATAAAGTGGGTCGACCAGGCATTGGCACCTTAGAGCAGCTGCGAGAAAACTGTGCTCGGCTGGTGGATATGGGGGTGATCGATCGATTGGTGGATATGGACTACGACGATGCCTATCGTCAGCGAGTTTACAAAAAACATTTTGGGTCTGTTCCGAAGCCCACCCATAACTGGAAAGGGTATCCCATTCTAGGCACCATTTTTTCTCTAGAAGAGACGGTTGGGGATTATGTGGTGCATTTTGATAGTGATATGCTGCAGTATCAAAAAAATGATCACAGCTGGATCACTGAAGGGATGGAGTTAATGGCAAAGCGTCCAGACGTGCTATTTGTACGTCCGCTGTCGGGTCCACCTAGGGCTGATGGCAGCCTGCATCAGCGCGTCCCCTATGAACAGGACGATGGGTTCTATCGGTTTAAGTTTTTTGGTAGTCGAGCCTATCTAGTTAAAAAACAAAGCTTTGACGCATTTTTACCGATTCCAGTCCTGTGGATGGATTACAAAAATGAGTGGCTCAAGCAGCTGCCACCTAGGCTGTTGACCTGGCTCAACTACTGGACTGGTCGGGGCAAATTAGACTCTTGGGAAGTCATGATCTCCCGTGAGCTAGAGCGCACCAACGGCTGGCGAGCTACGCTGGCAAATCCTGATGCTTGGACCCTGCACCCCGTAGCCCGAGATAAGGCCTACATTGCTGCTTTACCTAAAATCATTCGCGACATTGAGCAAGGCCACTACCCAGCGGGTCAAGAAGGCTACTATGACCTCAACCTAGACCTATGGCTACAAAAAGTAGGGACTACGCCTGCCGATTAGGATACTGCTGTAGATACTCTAAAAAGTGGGGCCAGTTAAAGCTGCGAGGGTCTTGTCGAGAGCCTGAGCGGTCAACATCGGCATGGGTGGTAATTCGCTCTTCTGGAATGGTAGTGCGGGCTAATAACCAGGCCAGAGATTTATATTGAGCATCGGTATATCCGCTGTGGGTGGAGCCATTGTCTTGGCCATCAGATGGGGTCACCAATGAGATGTGGTACGCGAAATTATTGACAGAGGCTGCAAAGGCAGGATTAGTGACGGCTGTTTCGGTACCGTTGGGACCCTCAAAGACGGAGTTGCCGGCACCATAGGCTCTTTTTTCAGGCGGTACGATGTAAATGACTGTGCCATCGCGGTCAATAATGGTGTGATAGCTTGCCTGGTCTTCGTCTCTGGGATGGTATGTCTGAAACGTATTGATTGCACTGTTTGCGCTCCATACGGTTTCGTGAAGCACAGCTATATACTGCTGGTTTAGGGCCTGACCATAGGCATCAACTGTATAGCGTTCACCATAGTTGGAGGGATCGGCTAACGCGACTCGCTCGGGGGGAGTGTAGCTAGGGTTGCTGCTGTCAGCCGTGTATATAAATCCATGTTCAATTTGGGGAGCTGTTTCTGGAGACTGAGCGGGAGCTTCTACAGAAGCTACTGTGGTGGGGGCCGCGACCACCTGAGGGCCAAAAAATACTTTGTGAGTGGTTGCCAGCACCATGGTGATTACCATAGCTACACAAAAGGCAACGACATATATTCCAAGTTTGAACCAACGACGATCACCCATGAAACGTTTTCTGCAACAACCCAATGGCATAGTACTTAAGCATTCATCAAGATCCGGCCTCAATCGGCAGTACTTCAATGACTATTGTTAGATTATTGGGTTTACTCCACCTCGTGAAGTAGCCAAATAGGCAAATTGTCTAAATTTACCAAGAATAGTTTATCCAAATTTCTAGGGGACCTAACGCCCCTGACGGTCGAAAAACTGACGATAGTAGCGTCGATAGGCGATTTCGATCTGGCCGCCATAGTCTGCGATCGCAGCCCGCTGGCGACGATAGAGTCCCTGAAAGACATTGGCAAATAGCAAGGTCACCATAGCGACTACCAACCCTATAGCGGTTGACACCAGCGCCTCCCCAATACCTGCTGTTACCCCAGATGCGCGCGCAGTACCAACATCACCAATCTGTAACGACGAGAGAGAACGAATCAATCCCAAAATAGTCCCCAGCAGCCCCAACAGCGGTGCCAGACCCACCACAGTCTCAAACACCGTACTAAACCGCTTTAGAAGCGGCATCTCAGCTTGAGCAGCACTTTCCAATGCCAGCTTAAATTCATCTGGCGTTGCCTGCTCTAAAGACAGAGCGGCCAGAAAAATTCGCACCATCGGTAAAAACTGCTTTTGCTTCAGCTCTTGAATCGCCGCTTTAGGTTGCTGAGCGTAATCTACCAAAAACCTATTCACCACCTGTTCTTGGTGCTGAGAAATCTGCCACCAAAACCAGCTCCGCTCCAGAATTAGAGTCACTACTAAAATTGATGCGGCTAGCAGTGGCCAAACTACAACGCCACCAGATGCAAATAGTTTCGAGATCCCCACTTAATTGCTCCCTATCGGCATTTTTTGTCATTTTTTGTCATTTTTTACGGTTGCTGATTGAACGAATAAACAGGCTCATTACACAGTCGCTCTTGATCTACACCCGGCAGCTTAATTCATATCAAGGATCAACAACAAAATTTTTAAGACACCCAGCGATAATAATTGGCGTTTAATGAATATTTCAAGACATGTGCATTTATATCGCATTTTTAATCCTTGTAAATTTATTTACTAATGACGTTTAGATAGGTATCAAAAACGATTATTTTCACGTCATGGTTCTATCAAATACCCATTAATTACTAGTCACATTTATTTTCTACTTCTTGAGAAGAAATTAAGTTACGGCTATGTCGCTTTCATCTCTAAATGCCTCATGTATGATGAAGTAAGTACTCAACTAAAAGCATGTGCACTTTATTAACGGGGGCGCTTGATGATTCACGATGGTCTAAAAAGTGTGCATGACTAATTGTTATTCACTGGGTTCCTGCCACTAGAAGCCGTTTGTAAACTCTTGACAAAATATCCCTCAACCTTATGTCAGTACTGAGGGCTCATTAAAGGTCGATACTAACCACGGGTTAGGGATGTAAATCATAATAAGTTGGACAGGATTAAATTATGTTGGACCACCGCAATATCCTCAGTCATGACACTGGGTTCACTCCAGAGCAAGTGTTAGAAAATCGCGGTAGAGTGGCGATTTTTATCGATGGTTCGAATCTGTTTTATGCCGCCCTTCAGCTTGGCATTGAAATTGATTACACCAAGTTGCTATGTCGGTTGACTGCAGGTTCTCGATTATTTCGAGCATTTTTCTATACCGGTGTTGATCGCACGAACGAAAAACAGCAAGGCTTTTTGCTATGGATGCGTCGCAATGGCTATCGTGTCATTGCCAAAGATTTGGTACAGCTTCCCGACGGCTCCAAAAAAGCAAATCTAGATGTTGAAATTGCTGTGGATATGATGGCCCTTGTCGGTTGCTACGACACAGCTATTTTAGTCAGTGGTGATGGAGACTTGGCCTACGCCGTTGATGCTGCGAGTTATCGGGGTGTCAGGGTAGAAGTTGTGAGCTTGCGCTCTATGACTAGCGACAGTCTAATTAATGTATCAGATCGTTATATTGATTTAGACGGTGTTAAGGATGACATCAAAAAGACTCCACGTAGCCACAGCAATGGATATACCTATCGCCCATTGACTGGTCTAAGCGTCATGGAAGAAGAAACAGCCAGTGAACAGGCTTAGAATCCGCTAGGATGATCTGGGCGACTAGATATGTACTGACAGACGCTGTATGAATAAATGGTATCGGTTTGCGGGGATTGCGGTGTTTCTTGCTGTAATAGTCGTAGCTGTACGTACCTGTCAATCATCAGGAGATACCTTAGAAAGTATCCAAAATCGAGAAAGAGCTGACCAATCTGAAGCAGAGCTTACCCTTAGAGATGTCACTTTAGAGCAGCCCGACGATAATGGTGGGCTGCTTTGGCGTGTTAAGGCTAAAACGGCTACTTATAGCCCAGATCGTCGTTTGGCCAATTTAAAATCACCAGAGGGTGAGCTTTTCCAGGATGGAAAACTGCTTTATAAGGTCAAAGCCGATCAGGGTGAGATTCGAGAGGATGGCAAATCAATATTTTTGCAAGGAAATATTGTGGCCATTAGTCCAGACAATCAGCTCACCCTCAAGGGCAATAGTCTAGAATGGACCCCCGATGAGGACTTACTTCTAGTCCGAGACACCATTAGTGGAGACCATCCACGATTGCAAGCAACAGCCCAAGAAGCTCGATTATTTAATAGGGCTCAACGTCTCGAACTGCTTAGAGGAGTAGTTGCTAAAACCCAACAAGAGCCCTGGATGGGATTTACATCTGAAAAATTGGTGTGGCAATTAGACGCTGAAAAATTAGAAACAGACACTCCCCTTAAGGTAGAACAGTATGTTTCTAAAGAAGACTCTACAGTTACTGACCGCTTAGTTGGTAAGCAAGGTGAGTTTGACCTAACGCAACAACAGGCCACACTAAGACAGCAGGTTCAGCTAAATGCAATAGATATACCCCTGCAAACTAACAGCAATATTGCCGTTTGGAATGTGACTCCAGGTACTGTGATAATTGACGATCCTGTGCAAATACAGTATCCAAAGCGAAAGATCATTGCTAATTCCAACAAAGCTCGTCTGAATTTAACTACCGAGATTCTCGTATTAAACGGTAATGTACGGTCAGTGGATCGAGAGAGACAATCGTTACTAACTGCTGATCAGCTAACTTGGAATATCAAAACCCAAGATGTCAATGGTCAAGGCAATGTTAGTTACAGTCAGCAGGACCCAGCCGCGACGGTAAATGGTGACCGGGCTGTTGGCAACTTAGATCGACAAACTGTGGTGGTTACAGGTAGGGATGTGATTACTGAGATTGTCCCTTCGGGGATTGAATAATTTCATTCCGTTTAGGATCGCCTAAACGATAAGGATCTTTATTGAACTGGAGTGTAGCTTTGATAGGGCTGGGCACCTGGCTGGCCGTTCCCCACTGCTTTTCGAGAGCAGCCAAAAGACGATCTTGGCGGGCACGTAATGTTTCCAACCCTGCACCGTAGTTGACAATGGCAAACCAGACGACGCCTTTTTGTTCTGTGGGAAAGGCTCCTGCTAGAGCACTAACAACGGCTAAGCTACCTGTTTTGACAGAAGCGTTGATAGGTAGAGTGCGGTCAATAAGCGTGCCTGTGTCAGTACCAGACACTGGAAATAGATCAGCAAAATTCAGATTTTTTGTCTGCAGCCGGAGCTGAATAGCTTGCATTAAAGTAATTACAGCGCGGGCTGAGAGCTGATTGTCTTCTCCCAAACCAGAACCATTAATTAGGCTAATTTCACCCGGTGCTACACCAGTCTGCTCAGCAATTTTGACCACATTATCGGGTCCACCCGACAGAGTGGCCAGCATCTCAGCCATAACATTATTACTATATATGTTCATAGCTTTGAGAATCACCGCTAAAGGAAGAGACTTATGGCGTACTAGCCAGCCTGAGATTTTCTCGATTGTCGGGGCGGACGAGGCCACTACTACTGGGCCTTGAACTTGCAGTGTGGGTTTTGGGGTACCTGGTGGTAAATTGGAAAACTGTTGCTCTACTTCCCAGCCCCAAGTAGCTGAATTCATAGATTGTTTAAGCAGCTCCCCTGACTCTAACGGGTCTGTATTGAAATTCATCACAAACGGATCAATCACAACTAAGCTACCAGTGACCTGTTGAATACCAAGCTGTTGCAGTGTGTTACCTAGAGTGATACCTTCCTCCCAGACAAATAAAGGATCGTAGGCTCCTTTAACAACGAGATTCCCCTGAAGGGTTCCGTTGGTAATTGTGCCTTGCCAACCGACAAAGGTTTCAAACTGATGGTCAACGCTGTAGGTTTCAAGAGCAGCTAAGGTCGTTGCCACTTTGGTCAAAGATGCCGCTGGTAATCGCCGAGATTCCTGGTGGTTGGCAACTGCATAACGGCCTACATCAATCGCTATACTTTGCTGACTAGCAGAGAATCCTAGCCCAGTTAGGTCTGTCATATAGCCATTGAGAATGGTTTCAGCCGCTGGGTCTGCGGCCAAGCGCTGTTGGAGCCAAGGCGATTCCCAGGTAGGACGGATATCTACATCAGCGAAGTTAACCCCGGCGATAGGTTGCCAGGGGCGGGGACCAATGAGAGTAGAGATAAAGGCCAGTTGAAAAAGCCAGTTCACAGTAGGAAGGGGCAGCGGTTTTACTGGCTAAAGATACACTAGGAAGGTAGACGTTGCCCACTGGGCGATGGGCACTGGGCAACGTATCCTAATCTGGTCGCAGGATGGGTAATAGGAACATAGAATATGGCTAAAGCGGATGAGAACCAATGGTTACAGCGGTTACCCTTAGTGGTGGGCAGTGTGGGCGGGACATTGCTCATGCTGAATCGATTGCTAACGCCAATGGTGACTGATTCCCAGGCTCGAGCCGATGTGGTGGGGGTGTTTCTCAGTGCAATTTTGATTTTAACCACGCTGCTATGGCGTCAGGTTCAACCGGTACCTCCGGAAGCCGTCATTTTGGTGGGGAAAGAGGGCTTTGAACTAATAGACGGTCTGTCAGAGGAGGTGGCTACCGAACTAGCCTGGTCTTCGCACCTGTTACTTACCAATACGGTAACTCGTTCATTAGTTGCCTATTACGATGGCCAAGTGTTGATGCGACGTGGTGTTCTTGGCCCCAGTAAAGACGTTGAAGTTGGTCCGATTTTACAACGGGTCCTAACTCAAAAAAAACCAGTTTATTTAGTCAGTCTTAAGCTTTACCCTGGCAAAGTTGAGTTTAACTACTTGCCTGAAAATACCCAAGGAATCATTTGTCAACCTATGGGCGATAAGGGAGTACTGATCTTGGGGGCAAATGCGCCTCGCAGCTATACCAAACAGGATGAAACCTGGATTGAGGGCGTTGCCGATAAGCTAGGCGCGAGTTTGGATGTGTTGGCCGCTGAGGTGACAACCTGAGATAATTGTCTTGTATTCTGGCTATTGTGCTGATGGTTAGACAGGAGTGTGGATCAATGGCCAAGTTTGTAATGTGGGGTAGCTATTGTGAAAACGCACTAGATAAACGTACCCCCTATCGCGCAGATCATTTAGCAGGACTGAAAATGCAAAAAGAGCAGGGCTTGCTAATGTCACTGGGGCCAACAGTTGATAACAGTAAAGTATTCGGCACTTACGAAGCCGTGGATGAAGCCACGGTGCGTCAGTTAGTTGAAACTGATCCTTACTGGATCAATGGCATTTGGACTGATTATGAGGTGTATGAATGGAATCAGGTATTTTAGAAACAAGCTTAGGATCGCAGAATTATCAAATTGGTTTGTTAATTCGATTCGTTTATTAAAGACCCGCTATGGTGATTTCCTCTAGACCTATTACCCAGATTGGTAGCAGCTGCGATCTATCTGTTGTTGTGCCTATTTACAACGAACATGAAAGCATTCCTCTGCTGATTGAGAAAATTACTGGGGTAGCTCAGTCGATGGAGGTTGCTTACGAACTTATTTGTGTCGATGATGGTTCGACCGATGGTTCAGCAGAGTTGCTGAAAAAACTAGCTAAGGAACGCCATGACCTCCGAGTTATTTTACTGCGACGAAACTATGGGCAGACGCCCGCTATGGCAGCAGGGTTTAATTATGCTAGAGGACGGGTAATTGTCACTTTAGATGGTGATTTACAAAACGAGCCTGCAGATATTGCTACGGTTTACCACAAATTGCATGAGGGATACGACCTGGTGAGCGGCTGGCGTAAAGAACGTCAGGATAATGCGGTAACCCGATTGCTGCCATCAAAAATTGCCAACTGGCTCATTGCCCGAGTAACGGGAGTTAAGCTTCACGACTATGGCTGCTCGCTCAAAGCCTACAATGCTGATGTCGTGAAGGATATGAATCTCTACGGCGAGCTACATCGCTTTTTGCCAGCTTTAGCCTACATTGAGGGAGCCCGGATTAGCGAAGTGCCTGTGCGCCATCATGCCCGCCAGTTTGGTCAAAGTAAGTATGGACTAGGACGTACCTTTCGGGTGGTGTTAGATTTGTTTACCATTTACTTTATGAAGACATTTCTAACTCGTCCCATGCATGTCTTTGGCCCGTTTGGTGCGATTTCTGTGCTGGCTGGCGTGGGATTAAGCTTTTATTTGGCATTCATCAAATTTATCCTGCAGGCCGATATCGGCAATCGGCCCTTGTTGCTGCTAGCAGTCGTATTGTTTATTTCAGGTATTCAGCTGTTGAGTGTAGGACTGCTGGCTGAACTGATGATGCGCACTTACCATGAGTCACAAAAACGCCCCATTTACCGAGTGCGGGAAGTGGTCGGCGGAAAAGTGTAAGGGTATGCGTAAAGGCATGGTAGTAGCCCTTAACTAGTCTTGAATATAGGCTTCGCCATTGACCAGCGCAATTTCAGCGCGAACAAATTCGCGACCGAGATAGGCCGCGTGGTCAAGATAGCTGATGGGGCAGGGATTTTCCTTGTCCTCAAATAGTTTTATACACAGTTCTTTGGCTGTACGAGCTTGATATAGGAGTGTTTCCTGACGTGGAGGTGCGTCTTTTTTGGCAAGTAGTGGTTTTCCTGTGTCAGGATCGCAGGCTACTCCCTTGTCATTGATGACGTTTGTAAAATGCTTGGCGCAGATCAGCCCGTGCTCGGTATCTAGATAGATTAGAAAGTAGCCGTCAGGGTCAAGTTCGATAAATCGTTTAGAGAGCTTGTCGTCTAAGTTCTTGAGAGCTGTGGTAGATGGAGCTGTGTGTTGACTGACAGTCATAATAGAGAAGCGATTTTGATAATTTGAAATGTATGCAGACTGTCTGCAATACTTTTGAGTTTCATATTCTACCGCGTGGATTTCTCTAGTTTCACCTTTGATGGCTCGTGATTGGTGAATTAGTCTCCAGTGCCTGTTGCTTTTACAGCTAATGGTTTCAAGGGCAAATCTGCATTAATGGCGTCGATTTCTTGCTGTTCGGCGTTATTGATGCGGCCAATATAGTTGTCGAGTACCTGAGCTAAGGTGGGGTGATAGAACTTATGTAGGCTGTGGTTGGGGGCTGCAGGAAACCCGCGTCGTTTTTTGTGGCGACCGCCAGCACCAGGGTCAAACAGCTGAATGCCGTTGGCAATAGCCCAGTCGATAGGCTCGTAGTAGCAGGCATTGAAGTGTAAATGGTTATATTCTTCGAAGGCTCCCCAGTAGCGGCCATAGAGTTGCTCGCCTTTGGTTAGGCAAAAGGACATGCCAATGGGGTCGTTGCTGTCAGCGTAGGCGGCAAAGACGACGGTGCGATCGCAATATTCCGGATGTAGTTGTTGAAAAAACTGACGTGTTAGGTACTTACTGCCCCACCAGCCAAACTTATCGCAGGTATCACTATAAAAGTCGTATACCAAATTGCATAGAGTGTCAGACAGACCTGCTCCTGTATGAACCTCAAAGTGCAGCCCAGCCTTAGTAACAGATTTTCGCTCTCGCTTAATATTGCGACGCTGATTTGCATTAAAGCGAGCTAGATAATCATCAAAGGTGTTGTACCCCTCATTTTTCCAGATATAGCTATGGTGCAGCCATGTATGAAAACCCAGTGCTTCCATAGAGCGACGCCAGGTGGGGTCAGCATAGAGAAAATGACAGCCCGAAATATTGTTTTGAGAGCAGAACTGATCGATGGCTGTCACCATCACCTGGGTAAGTGTTGCCTCATCTTCGCCAGCCGCGATCAAAAATTGATAGCCCTCGGCAGGGGTAAATGGCGACATGCCTAATAGCTTTGGATAATAGTCAATACCTAATTGCTCTGCCAAATCAGCCCACTGATGATCAAATACAAACTCACCCCGGCTATGGCCCTTCAGATATAGCGGTGCGGCAGCTACCAATTTGTCCTTACACCACACCGTGAGGTGGTTAGGGAGCCAGCCTGTCTCAGCT
>JBCDFI010000017.1:0-22883 GCA_039178155.1 Cyanobacteria bacterium P01_H01_bin.105 | reverse complement strand
TAGTCACCCGCATCAATGGCACGAGCAACACGGGAGTTGGCACCATCGGCACCAATTACCATATCCACCTGTAGAGTTTTGGCATCGCCCTTAAGAGTTCCGTTGGAATGATCGGCGTAGTGCAGAGTATAAGGATCCTTGTCGTTGCTAGGAATCTCTAACTTATGCACAGTGCCATTGATCACCTTAGTGCCAAGCTTTTCTGCGCGTTCACGCAAAAAGCCATCCAGCACCTCACGACGGCACATGCCAATGTACTCATCGTCTTTAAGAGTGCTACCGATATTTACTTCAATGTTTGAAGGAGAGATCATCTTCATCTTGCGCACACGGCGGTCAATGATCTCAGGAGGTAAGTCAAACTCATCCACCATACAAAGGGGAATCGCTCCACCACAGGGCTTAGCGTTGTCTAACTTGCGCTCAAATAAATAGGTCTCAATACCTGCTTTTACTAACGTCTCAGCAGCAGAAGAGCCTGCCGGACCGCCTCCAACAACCGCAACCCGAAGTGCCAAGGTGTTTTTCTCCAAATTCATTAAAAGCTATGGTTCTGATGCTATCACGCTAATTTGAGCTGGCCTGCTGCACTCTCATAGATGTAACAAAAATGAAACACGAATGGCTCTGTGACAGCGATCCACGGCATAGATCACATTTATGCATGTCTATACATAAGAGAAAACCTTAAGTGTTTCCTGCCCTCTAAAAAATATTGGCGGCAAATAATTTAGTGACATTAACGAGCATGGCGTGCCATATAAGTACTCAGAAAATCTAAATTTTATGCACGATCAGCTCCTTGGTTTAAGCCATTTAGCTGAATGATTCACCTATCTATCACCAGACTATTGATTTAGCATAGTAAATACACCCTACTTGATTGAATTTACGCGTGGGCAAGGTTTTCACTGCTACGTGTATCTACGGATCTTTAGCGTGTGTTTCGAGTGTTTCCTTGAGAGCCTGAAATGAATAAAAGTATGGAGAGTCCGCAAACTGACCAGATATCTACGGATTCAATGAGCCCAGTGCAGCTTGCAGAACTTTGGGCTAAGAAGTACGTTGGGGCTCTAGAAGACTATGACAATGCTGCTCAATCTAAAGATCCGGCCAAAGCTCTTCGAAGGAATGCTGAGCAGTTACGTGGAGAATTGAGATCTGCCAGTGCTAGGGCTTGGAACTTAACAGAGTCGCTGCTAGCCTATGAAGTCAAGCGTCATCGTATCAAGGCTCAGCTGATCGATCCATGGAGAGTAGCCAAAGATGTTCATGGGGTCTATAACATAGCGCTGATGGCCTATGAACGACAGATCCCACCCCAGCGACTCTCCATCAACATTTCTGGTCAATTAGGAAAGATCCGAAAACACTACACTTCAGAGGATCCCAGGCTAATTGGCTTTGTTAGCATGCAGTTTCATCACTGTGGCCAGCTTTTAGTAGAGTCTGCGCCTAAAAGTGAGCGGGCTATTCTGGCGTCTTACTTCAAGGTGATTGATGACCACCTATATATGCCATTGCAACGAGCTTATGAAGCAGCTGCGCAATACGCCTATGATGATGAACGATTAAGAGTTGTTCAAGCCCTGCTTCCCTACAGCACCACCATCGCGAACAGTGTGGTTGATCGTGTACAGCAGCTTTACCCCAACTATCGATGCCACACTGATCGTCTAGACAGTGCCGTTGTCCGTGTCTCTAGTGTGCGAGATACAGAGATGTTTCAAATTTACCTTTGGACCTGTGTCTTGGAACAGAGTCTTGCCCCCATTCAGGAAGAGTTATTTCCTCTGTGTGTCATGCTATATCCCACACTCAAGGTCAATTGGGAGCTGGTACGACAAATGTTGCACCTATTGAGTCGAGAATTTAACTGGTATGTTAGGTGGGAGCAAGCGCAGTACTATACGCCCTATCAGGAAGCGATGTGGGAAATGTTCTCACCCAATATTTTCCCTGATGTTATTGACGTTGCTTAAAAATCGCGATATCGATTGAAAACTTTAGAGCTTATCAATTCCTGTCTTTTTCTATTTTGCCTGGGCTACATTACTAAAGTTTTCCCGTAAACGTTCATCACGGTGAATATTTAGTCTGTACATATGAAGATATGCTGATGGTAAGGGAGATGTGAATTTGTCTTCCCCTGAGGTTGCTTTAACCCAATAACCCATTCTAAATTTGCCAGTCAGTATATGGAGGTGTACAGACATCTTCGTGAATGAACTTAGATTACTAATTTGTAAATAGCAATGTCATGGAAACTATGGCTAGTCCAGCCAAGTTAGCGGAGCTTTGGGCCAAAAAATATTTGGGGAGTTTAGAAGCTCGTAGTCAGTCTTGGTCTAATGGGTTTGAGGTAAAACCCCGAAAAATCATTGTGCAGCGGCTGATGTCAGAATTAAGAACAGCCAGCGCCAAGGCTTGGCACTTAACCGAATCCTTGCTTGCCTATGAAGTTCAACGGCATGGTATCAACTCTGCATTGATCGATCCGTGGAAGGTATCGAAGGATGTTCATGTTGTTTATTCAAACGCTTTAGCAGCTTATGCCGAAGAAATTACTCCCCAACGTCTATCTGTCAACATCTCGACAGCTTTAGGGAAACTTCGGCAAAGATATACCTCTGTAGATCCTAGATTGATTGGCTTTGTTAGTATGCAGTTCCACTACTGTGGAAAAATGTTGGTAGATAGCTCACCCAGTTCAGAACGGACGATACTGGCATCGTATTTCAAGGTGATTGATGATCATTTGTATATGCCACTTCAACGGGCCTATAGCGCTGCAGCGAACTATGCCTATGGAGACGGTCGTCTAACCGTTATTCAAACCCTGATACCTCATATAACTACAATCGCGAATAACGTTGTTGATCGTATCAATCGGCTATATCCCAACTACTCTACGTATACTGATCGGCTTAATAGCCCCTTAATACGGGTATCTAGCATTAGAGATACTGAAATGTTTCAGGTTTATTTGTGGACCTGTGTTTTGGAACAACGTTTTGATTCTATTCAAGAAGAACTGTTTCCCTTGTGTGTCATGTTATATCCCACGCTGCGAGTGAATTGGGAGTTGGTACGACAGATGTTGCATCTGTTAGCGAGAGAGTTTAAAAACTACGTAACCCATGAACAGGCACTATTTTACGCGCCCTATCAAGATGCGCTTTGGGAAATGTTTTCACCTAACATTTTTCCTGACGTGATTGACTTGGATTAAGATATTCCCTCGCCATTTTGGTGCTAGTAGTCTAATTCTGATGCTCTTTTTTTAGGAGCTGTGATTGTAACAGTAACAAAATACTTCCACTTCCTAAGGTGCTGACAATTAGCCATAGCCAAAATTGATGGGCCATGGTGTTATCTAACGCCCAGCCACCCAGAGGTGGACCAATGAGATATCCTACAGCCCAGCACATGGAGTTGATAGATAGATATACACCCCGTAATGAAGGAGGCGCTATCCCAACGACTAAGGCTGAGGCGATCGGAGTGTAAGCTGCAGTGCCTAATGCCATCGCTGTTAGGCCTACTAGGACAAATAGTAGGGGACTTATCAGCTGTTGTCCTACTAGCCAAGCGCTCAAAAATGTCAATGCCCAAAAGATAAGGGCAATCATCAGCCCATGGGGATGAGAAAAGCGTTTAAGCCAGCGAGCTACAGGCAGCTGGCAAAGGGCCGTCATGACAATTGCCCAAGTGAAAATACCACCTACGGCTGCATGATTGTCGAGACTGGTAAAGCGGTTGAGATAGAGGGGAAGGGTGCTCTGAGTTTGAGAAAGATAAAGGGTAAATAGACTATTGACCACGACGTAAATTTGCAGGGTGCGATCGCGCAGTGCCACCCGCCACCCTTGCCAAAAATTCCCAGCCGTAATGTGAGGACTCAGGGTTTCTGTAATTGCCATCGCCACGATGACGTAGAACACAATAAAGGTAATGCCGTCTAGGGCAAAGAGCCATCGATAGGCTTGAAAAGCAGCAATGACAGCACCACCAATCACCACACCTGCACTCAGCCCCAAGCTATCTGCTAAACGCACAATTGCAAATGCTTCGCTTCGATTCTTTGCAGTTGTTAGATCGGCCACGACTGCTTCAGTTGCAGGCCAATATAACCCCACGCCCAGACCCATCAACAAATTTGCAATGACAAATCCCACAAATCCGTGGGTGATCACAAAACAGCCATCAGCTACCGCTGAAATCGCGGCTGAGAGCAGTAACGTTCGTCGTCTACCCCACCGGGGTGAATCGGCCATGGAGCCTCCGGCAAACCGGCCGACTATGCCCGATAGCGACTGGCTGCCTAGACCTAAGCCGATGGCAGTAGCCGATAGCCCAACATCATCTGCAAAAAATAGCGGTGCATAAAATAAGGTAAATCCAATGCCAATCTGGGAGAGTAATCGACCTGCTGCCAAGATCCACAGACGGGTATCAAGGTTAGGAAAAAGCTGCGCCACTGAGTTGCAAAAGAGAAAAATTGTTTGACACTACTGATTGTCACAGACTTCTTCCGTATAGCTTCTCCCCCCATGGCATGACATCCCTATGGGTGTGTCTGTGGGGCTCCCACCTAAGAATTTCCTCAGGTAAAATTCAGAGGGCTCGTAGAGTTGTCCCTTATTTATTTAGGTCGCTAAGGATATGACAGAAACCGTTCTAGACACTGTGGGCCAGCGTATAGTCGAGCTGCGATCTCAGCTGCAAAAAGCGAGCTATGCCTACTATGTTTTAGATGCTCCTGATCTGCCTGACGAAGTCTATGACCGTCTCTATCGCGAACTACAGGATCTAGAAACACAGCATCCCCAGCTCGTTACCCCTGACAGCCCTACCCAGCGAGTGGGTGAACGACCGGCTAGCCAATTCACGGCCCTAGAGCACAACATTCCACTCTACAGCCTGGAAAATGCCTTCGATATTGACGAATATCGTCAGTGGGAAACTCGCTGGCAGCGACAAACCCCCGATATCGACCAGGCGGCTGTCGTAGCTGAACTCAAAATCGACGGCAATGCCCTGGCCCTAACCTACGAAAATGGTCTGCTTACCCGAGGTGTGACTCGGGGTGATGGCATTAGTGGAGAAGACATTACCCAAAATGTCCGCACCATTCGCTCAATTCCGCTACGACTACACATCGATAATCCACCGCCACGGGTGGAGGTGCGAGGGGAAGCATTTATCCCCAACGATGTATTTGAGCGCATTAATATCGATCGTCAAGCCAATGAGGAAGCCCCCTTTGCCAATCCTCGAAATGCAGCGGCAGGCACTTTGCGCCAGCTAGATGCTCGGGTGGTCGCCCAGCGCCGACTCGACTTTTTTGCCTATACGCTGCTGCTGCCTGAGGGAGCAGGAGGGCTGGACTTGCCCAACACTCAGGAAGACTCCTTAGCAGCTCTGCAAACGCTTGGATTTAGAGTAAATCCTAACCGTAAACTTTGCCCCACCGCGCTCGATGTGGCTCAGTTTTATGATTACTGGGACCGGGCTCGCACCCAGCTGCCCTATCTGACTGACGGTGTTGTCGTTAAGCTCAATGACTTAAAGCTACAGCAGCGGCTGGGATTCACCCAAAAGTTTCCTCGCTGGGCAATTGCTCTAAAGTATCCTGCTGAAGAAGCCCCCACAATCTTGCAAGATATGACCATCCAAATTGGTCGTACTGGAGCTGTTACCCCCGTGGCAGAATTAGCCCCTGTGCAGTTAGCCGGTACGACTGTTGCCCGTGCCACCTTACACAATGCCGATCGTCTGATGGAACTCAATCTACACAAGGGCGACACCGTTATCGTGCGCAAGGCTGGCGAAATCATTCCTGAGATAGTTCGAGTATTACCAGATCTGCGACCAGCAGGGGCTGAACTCTGTCGCTTGCCGACCCATTGTCCTGAATGTGATGCAAAACTGGTGAGACCAGCGGATGAGGCGGTCACTCGCTGCATTAATCCCACTTGTCCCGCGATTGTGCGAGGTGATCTGATTCATTGGACTAGCCGTCAAGCTTTGGATATTGCTGGGTTGGGAGAAAAATGGGTGCAGCAACTTCTAGAACAAAAGTTAGTGAGTTCTGTGGCCGATCTCTATGAACTGACGGTAGAGGATTTGCTGCCCCTAGAACGGATGGGACAAAAGAGTGCTCTAAATCTGGTAGATGCGATCGCATCCTCCAAATCTCAGCCCTGGTCGAGAGTCTTGTTTGGATTAGGGATTCGGCATGTAGGTGCAGTTAACGCTCAACTCTTGGCTAAGCAATTCTACACAGTAGACCTCTTGGCTAAGGCTCCCCCTGAAGAGATTGAATCGGTTTACGGTATTGGTCCAGAAATCGCCTACTCAGTCCACGAATGGTTTCAAGGGGCTGCTAACCAGCGGTTAATTGAGCGATTGAGTTCGGTGGGTGTGCAGTTAAAGGGGCCTCCTCCATTAGCAGTACCCACGGATCTTCCCATGACGGGAAAAACCTTTGTGCTAACCGGTACGTTACCCTCCCTGAGCCGACGTGAGGCCAAAGCCAAAATCGAAGCAAGCGGCGGTAAAGTGACTGGGTCAGTTAGTTCAAAAACGAGCTATGTTGTGGTCGGTATAGATGCCGGATCAAAGCTTGCTAAGGCTGAAAAGCTTGGTATTCAGCGTTTAAGCGAGGAAGATTTGCTGGCGTTGCTGCAATCGACATCCTCTTAATACAGATTTGCTGGCTGTTGTCTGATTGCAAATACTCTGACTGCGAACACAAGATTATTTATGAAACGACTGTGCACATCGGCTGTGATTAAAGGCTTACAACGCCTCACCATGGGGGTAGGAGCTGTCCTCGCGACAGCTCTTCCAGGTGAGGCCGCAGACCGACTTACCTTTGCGTTTGGTCCGCTTGAGCGTTCGATTGAACTAGCGGATTTAGATCAGTGGGTTGAGGACGGTGTTCTAAGTGATGAGTTGGCCTACTATGCACAGTTTTTGCCCGAGGACTACGACATTGAAGAACTTAGACGCGCACTAACCTGGCGCGTAGAGCAAGATATTGACACAATCAATGTAGATGTGGTGTTGCTAGATCGCTTTTTTTATACAAAGCAAGGAGAGTATTTACTGAATATTGCGGCTGACTTTATTCGTACTGAGGGACGACGCAGTGATTTACGAGCATTGCGAGGGGCAATATTAGTCGCAGTTTCTGATGAGCAAGAAGGGCTAACCCTACTGAACACGATTCGGAAATTTCCATCGACGGAAATGCGGATTGAGTTGGATCGAGGATTGGGGCTTCTACGTGAGATTAATCGAGCGATCTATGAGACAGATGCGTCTATTGCTTTATTAGAACGTCTGGGTGCCCCCACAGAAGAAATCTCAGAGGTTCAACAAGCTCGTCTTCGCTCCCTTGCTAACCAAGCCCGACAGCCTGGACGCTATCAGGTTGAACGCCAGAGTTTGCCAAACGCACCGATTCAGACAGATATTTATTTACCGACATTGCAGGGGCAGCGTCAGCGTAATCGACCTACGGTGATTATTTCCCATGGCTTAGGCAATGACCGGACATCCTATGCCTATTTGGGAGAACATCTGGCCTCCCATGGTTTTGTGGTGTTGAGCGTGGATCATCCCGGCAGTAATGCTGAGCAAATTAATGCACTATTGGTGGGTCGGTCGGCTGCTGTGGTTGATAATGAAGAATTTATTGAGCGTCCTCAGCAAATTTCTGCTTTGCTCAATTATTTAGAGCGGGAAGCAACTCAGTACGGTAGTTTGATCAATTTTGCTCAAGTGGGATTAGTCGGGCAGTCCTTTGGAGGATATACTGCGTTGGCTCTAGCAGGGGCCAGTCTTGATTTTGAGGTGCTCAGAGAAAGCTGTCCTCCGAGTTCTCTGTCGCTCAATGTGTCACTGTTGCTACAGTGTCAGGCGAGTCAGCTAGCTGAGCCTAGCGAAACGACCTTATCGCTACAGGATGGTCGGATCAGAGCTGCGATCGCAATAAATCCTATCACTAGTGTCCTGTTTGGGGAAGAAAGCATGGGGCAAGTGACGACCCCTACCATGATTGTCTCCAGCGGGGCCGATACCGTTGCCCCTGCACTTCAAGAACAACTCGTTCCCTTTACCTGGTTGACTCAGCCTGAACGTTATCTGTTATTAATGCGCCAGGGCACTCATTTTTCCACCATTGCGGTTACAGGTAATGAAGCCTTCGATCTCCCTGATGAGATTATTGGTCCCGATCCAGCTCTAGCAAGAGATTATCTGGAGGCGACTAGTTTAGCCTTTTTGACCCAGCAGCTGAGCGGAGACATATCCTATGAGGCCTTACTAACGGCGGCGGGCATAGCTCAACTCAATCAAGAAACGCTTCAACTCACCTTGGTTCAAAGTCTTACAGGTCCGACATTAGTTGATCAACTAGGCCGACCACCCCGCTCAGCCACCGACTCGATCGAATCTCCTGAAGCTGTGCCAGAGCCAGAGGCTGTAGAAGTGCTCCTAGATGAGCCAGAACCACCAACGTTTTCCAATCCTTCGTCTACCCCATCTTCCCAGTAGCCCTACCAATAGTCTTGGTAGGATAAAACCGTTAGTCATTGGTTTTATCCCTAACGTTGTTTTTGCGCGTAGTCTATGCCCGACGGCTTTCTCAATCTACATAAACCTGCTGGATGGACCTCTCATGATTGTGTTGCTAAGCTGCGTCGTCTGCTCAAAACGAAAAAGATTGGTCATGCAGGCACGTTAGACCCGGCAGCGACAGGAGTTTTGCCTGTTGCCGTAGGGCGAGCAACACGCCTATTACAGTATTTACCTAGCGATAAAGCTTACCGAGCCGTGGTGCAGTTGGGAACGACTACTGACACCGACGATTTGGAGGGTAACGTCCTGGCTCAAACTTCAGCAGCTCATTTGACTCTGGCGAGAGTAACCCGACAGCTGGCTAACTTTCAAGGAAAAATCGAGCAAACCCCGCCAATATATAGTGCCGTACATGTTGGTGGTCGACGGCTCTATGACCTGGCTCGTAAAGGTCAAGCGAAGCCAGACGATGTACCCAGTCGTAAGGTAGTCATTCATCGACTTGATGTTGTCGATTGGCAGCCCGGTGAAGCCCCAACGCTTACCTTAGATATTGTCTGTGGCTCCGGTACTTACATTCGCTCGATTGCTCGAGATCTAGGACAACTTTTAGAGGTGGGCGGCACTTTAGCTACGTTATTACGTACAAAAAGTAGCGGTTTTACTTCAGATACTAGTATTTCCTTTGAAAGATTAACTGAACAATTAGAACACTTACAGCTGATTACTCCAGCGGTGGCCATGGCGCATTTGCCATCGATACTGTTATCTCCTGAATTAGGGCATCGATGGTGCTTGGGCCAGCGTTTGCCTAGTACTCCCACTATTGAGTTAGAGCAGCCTTTACGAGTAGTGACCGAAGCCTGTCCATTTTTAGGTATTGGTATATTTAAGATTAAAGACAATCAGCCCCACTTAGTTCCCAAAATGGTGTTTGTCCCCCCTTTATAACTATCGTTTAGTTTAAGCTTCAGTGATTATTCGTAGTTGTTATAAAGGATATACAGATCGCCTAGGAAACCAAATCAATATTAGACGTGTCCTTTTACTGTGCATCCCCGTGATTTTTACTAACTAATTTCTGTTGTTCACTGGGCAAGACATTTATGTCTAACTGGAGCTCCTCTTCTGCACTCAAGCACTTTAAGGTTGGCGAAGTTATTTTCTCCGAGGGTGATCCTGGAGATTCGGCCTATATCATTGAGTCAGGAAGGGTAGAAATTGCTGTCAGTGTTGATGGTCAATTATTTCCGTTACATGTACTTACAAGTGGTGATGTGCTGGGTGAAATGGCGGTTATGGATACGGCCCCCCGCTCAGCATCAGCCAAGGCCCTTGAAGAGACCGTGTGCGTTGCGATTTCTAGTCGTCAGATTTCAGAACGTATCCAAGGGGCTGACCCCATTGTGCAGCTTTTAGTGACCACGCTCCTCCACCGGATACGCAGTACACCCCAAGTCACCCTGTCTGGATATCCAAAAGTGGCCATGGGAGTGCAACAGACCTCATCATCAGACAATGATAAGGGTCTCGATAAAATGCGTCTGGAATCGGAACTCAGAGAAGCCTTGAACAACCAGCAGCTACGACCCCACTATCAGCCGCTGGTTAATATTCAAACCCAGGAAATTCTTGGCTTTGAAGCATTGGTGCGATGGTTGAGCCCCACCCGTGGCCATGTTTCACCTGGGGAATTTACGAGCATTGCTGAAGAAACATCGTTAATCATTCCTATCGGTCAGCAAACATTGCAGCAGGCCTGTCGTGATTTAGTACAGTTTCAGATGGCTTGTCCAAGACCGTTGTTTATGAGCATCAATGTGGCTCCTCGGCAGCTAGCTGAGAATAGCTTCTTAGCCGAATTGAAAGCCATCACCGATCAATATGGGCTGAGCCCAACCCAGATTAAGCTTGAGGTTACGGAACGAGTATTTATGGAAGACCCTGTAGCCTTGAGTATGTTGCAAAAGTGTCGGCAGGCTGGTTTTCATATTGCTCTAGATGACTTTGGTACCGGCTTTTCAAGCCTTAACTATCTCACTCGTTTTGAGGTAGATGGCTTTAAAATTGATCGAGCATTTGTTCAAGAATTGCTGACCAATCAACGTACTCAGGTTTTATTAGAAAGCATGTTAGCCATGGCCCATGGCTTAGGCATGCAAACGGTGGTAGAAGGTATTGAAACGATAGAACAATTGGAGGTTCTACAGCGGTCTGGCTGCGACATTGGTCAGGGTTATCTGTTTGGCAAACCTCTGCCTTTTAGTGAGGCACAACAGTTATTGGCTCAAGCGCTGGTTCAAAATCCAATCAAACTGTAACGATCTGTCTGTTGCACTAGAAGGGTTGCCGGTCTTTCAGGGCTTTTTCTCGTCATTGCTAATAGTGTTTGTTGCTGGCTGATATCACTGTAGAGCAAGTCCCCAGTGTTAGAGAAAATCATAACTTTACCTGGACCTAGAGCTAGCTCAGGAGGCGATCCAGGGCCAATTGAAAAGATATGTTCTGTGGCGGTATCTCCCATGAGATCGACCCTGGCATATTGCAAATAGCTATAAAGCTGTACTGTTTGTTCAGATGTCAGACCCAATTGGTGACGCATCGTATTTGCGATCAGGGTCTGTGGTAGTGATTGGGAAAGAAGCTGCGAATCAGTGGCGGAGTCGGTCTGTGGGGATATTGTAGCCGCGTTGCTGTCATCCAATGACCCACCTGGGATGTCGTACCTTTCTATGGACGGCGCTGGTGCTGTTTGCCAAGACAGTGTTGTTAGCCATTGCAGACTACTACTGTGAGTAGCGGCGAGGACAGGACCGTCTATTATGGGGCCAGTGGCCAAAAAAGCTAACCCTTCTCTAGTGGTTTTGACACCGTGAACGGTTACTCCAGTAACGGATTGATTGCCGCTAAAGAGCTGTATTTGACCACGGAGAGATGAGGATTCTGCCCAGAAATGAGCGGCTGTTATGGATATAGGGGGACGTCCCCAGCCAGAACTGTCTTGGAGTAGTTGTATATCAATGTGATACCAGGTTTGGCCAGGTATCAGGGTAGGGAGCGTTTGCGATCGCAACCATTCATCTCCCGGTGTCCCAATTGCAGTGGCCTGACCAACCAAACTACGGTAGCGCCCCGAGTCACTCGTCGTTGGTAATGTTGCCGTGCTAACCGCTACGCTGGCAAGATTGCTATCACCATGGACCAAATACTTGCCTTCTAAGGTTTGCAGTCGCTCTAACGCTATTTTTGAACGTGTCTTTTTCTTAAGCCAGTCTTCACCAGCTTCCGGTGACTGGCGAGATGTTACCAGTAATGCCCCCCAGATCTGTGTGGTTATATCTTGAGGATGTACCTGTAAGTGTGTAGTCACTCCTCGCCACAGCGCATCAAAATCCCGTTCTAATCGTTTGAGGGTGGAGTCATAGATAGCAGGATTGTTTTCCAACGTGCTGAGGGCCTTGTTCCATTGGCCATCAATTAAATAAGCCAAAATATGCTGCTGCTGACTAGACCAGGTTTGTTTGGTTTGGGTCTCGGTGCGTTCAGCGTGCAACCGGATTAAGTCGAGCTGAGCTTGAGCCTCGGGGAGCCAGTCTTGTCCTAAGGCTGTTTTGGCAGACTCCATCATCTGCAAACTATGGGACCATACGGCTCCCTGGGAAAGCTGTAGGGCTTTGTCATAGAGAGATGAACTCAACTCTGACTCATAAACCGAACGATACAGAGAAATCTCCTGTAGACGAGGCGGATCGTTGGGTACGAGTTGATACAGCAAAAAACTAGGTCGTAGTCCAACGCTTTGATCGATAATGAGCTGTTTTCCCGTTTCTCTATTGAGCCACTTAGGTAGTTGGTTGGCTGGGCTCGACCAGTTCATCAATCGATGCAATCTTTGAGAGTGGGGCTGATAGCTCAACATTTGGCCATACCGCATGACGGTGTTGCCGTAGCGACGCTGGCCTTCTAACAAGAGCCAGGGCTCATTTGCTGATTTTCCAGGCATTAACTGGACTGATGAAAGGGCTGCGTCACTGTCTACACTGGCGACCTGAGAGGCTGTACCGACGAGTGGCGTTGTAATAAAGGATTCTTTTAGGGGACGAATTGCGACTTGCTCAATCCGCTGTAGCTGCTCGCCCTGGACTCGATAGACCCAAAGTTCTTGAATGGCTTCACCGTCAGTCGTCAAAATGGGATAAAACCAGGTTTTTGGCTGGTCAGCTTTGGGCCAGACCACTGGTTTGCCAAGCGTCATGCCCTGTGCTCGGATCTCGGCTTGAATTTCATCTGCGGTTTGAGGGGATGCCTCAAAGCTGTTGACCAACGTAGGGAATGCGGTTTTTAACCAGTTAGGACTGTAGGGGTCAACAATGAGTTTGGCTCCCGATAGAATCACGGCCAGCATAAACACCGCACCACTACCCAGGGCTAACCAGCTCAGCCACCACCAGGGAATGCGTCCTGTTTTGGGACGTACCAAAAGCCTTACCTGTCCGGTGGATGGACTTGATTTGCTCAGACCCATAAGGAAAACTGCGATCGCGCCAATGCCTAGGAGGATAGCACCTGAGCGTAGCGTAGCCCGAGGCTCTCCCAGTTAAATTCAGCTTCAATCATCTGTCGAGCATTTTCGGATAGTGTTTGACGCAATGCCGGATCTTCAAATAGTCGGCTAATTGCCTTTACATATTGTTCTGGAGAGTTGGCCCGCAACGCTCGCAGCGGCCCTCCATTAATGTCGACGTCCATCCCCTCAAGGCCGCGATCGCTACCCACAACCGGGACACCCACCGCCATTGACTCCAAAGTTTTGGTTTTAATCCCCAGTCCAGCTCGTAGGGGAACTACGCTGACCGTTGACTGCTGCAGACACTCTGTAATCGACGGTACTCGACCAGTGACCGTAATGCCAGGTAACTGGTCGAGTGCTTTAACTACCGGGACCGGACGGGTTCCCACCAGGCTCAACGTTGCCTCAGGATAACGCTGCTTGACTAGCGGAAAGATTTCTTTTGCCAGATAACAGGCGGCATCGATATTGTGGGACGAATCCATCGCTCCAATAAAAATTAACGACTGACCACCAGGGTCATCGGAGCGATAAGGAGATATTTCGAGATCTACGCCTGTAGACACGATGGCGATATTGGCATCGGGTACCAGCTGCTGAAGATGAGCCCGATCGTCTGGTGTCGTAGCGACTAGATGGGTGAATTTGGCGCAATATCGCTTTTCATAGCGGGCCAGAAGGGGCAGGTACAGACGATCGCGTAATGGATTTTCCGATGCCCCAGCTTCCAAATGGTCATATACCCAGCCGTAGACAGAGCTATGGATATCTGCCACCGTTTTTACCCGCTCGCGAAATTTAGGATGCACGTACATTTCATTGACACCATGCTCACAAATAACTGCGTCATACGCTCCGCTTTCGACCTGCTGTCCTACCCAGGTATAGACTTCTGGTGAAAATCTAAAGGTGACACTGGGGGGAGTGCCGGTAATAACAAACTGCGCTAGACGCAGAGCCTGCTTAATTGGATGCCGATCTTGGCTAGGGTCTGGTTTGTCAGGTAAGGGAAAGGTTCTGACTGCTTTGACCCACTGTTTCAAGGTTTGAATATTGTCCTCAGTGGCATTCGGTGTTGCATGGGTCACCAATGTGATCTCATGGAGCGGACCGATTTGTCTGAGTAGATTAAACGTGCGAACCTCGGCTGCTCCGTGGCTGGGCGGATAGGGAAACGTGTTGAGAGAAAGAACAAGCAGACGCATGGGGAGTGAGGGTAAGTCGTAAGAGCAGAGTGTTGGATAGACCCATGGAAAGGGCAGATGGTCCGTAATCGGCAAAGGTAGGCACTGTTTGTTTTCTAGATTAATCGCTGTCTAACCAAGCAATGTCTGCCGCGTTTTCCGGCAAGCGTGACTCTCGCTGTCCAAGGGTACGGGCGCGAAAGCAATAAAGTCCAATCGGAGTCATGACTAAGTCAATCAAATCAGCTTTGCCCATGGCCATTCTCACAAGTCCAGCCGGTAGTTCTTTGGCTATCCAGCGGGCGAGCGAATAGCGGGTTTCATGAGCCATCAATGGACGGGCTAGTTTAACGCCATGTATTTGGTGTAAATATCGATTGGAGCGTCCATAGCGATACCACTGTTTGCGAAGTTCTTTGAGGGTGGTGCGATGGTGGTGTTGTACAACTGCCGTTTTGGCATAGTGCAGTTGCCAGCCTCCCTGCTGTAGTCGCCAACAGATGTCAGCGTCGCCTCCAGTAGTCATATGGGGGCGAAATAATCCGACTTCTTTAAGGGCGCAGGTACGAACGGCGATATTTGCCGTTTGGCCGTAGGGACAAAATGTATGATTTAGCGTGTCCTGTTGGGACATGATATTTTTACGCTCGGCATAGCGTTCTAGCCATGTGCTTCCAGGTAGTGCCTTGATTTCGCCTACGCATAGGCCTATCGCATCATCCTTAAATCCTTGAACTAAGTTTTCGAGCCAGGTGGTGGCTGGATAACAGTCGGCGTCAGTAAAAGCTAAAATTTCCCCTGTCGCTGCGCGGATGCCAGTATTGCGTGCGGCATAGGCGCTTTGAATTTGGGTCTCGCTGAGATACTTGAGGGTATGGTTGGTAGCCCGAGCTTGGGTAATAGCCTCGTTGAGGATGTCGGGGGTGCGATCGCAGCTGTCATTATCCACTAATAAATAGTCCACCCGATCCGCCGGGTAAGTCTGTCCTAATAGACATTCAATCAAACCTGGTAAATCGGTTTCGCCATTGTAAATGGGCACAATCACTGAAACCGTTGGAAAAAATGTGGTTGGCTGGGCAGGTATGTCGTTGGCAACCATAAAAGCTTGGGGCATTGGTTCTCAACTAATCTATAGCGACATCTACAGGTAGTTTTGCCACCAATCCGCCGAGAATCAACATATAACTGCTCGTTCCCATGGGGCTATTGATTCATAAACTGGATCAATTCTGGCAGCTTACATAAAACAATACATTGGGCGTCGATGATCTTTATTTAATCCTTATCGGCATTAAGTAAGCTCACAGGTATGTCGACTGACCAACATGTCCATAACTCCTATACTCACCGTGCCTAAAGTCAGTATTTGTATCCCCACTTATAATCGGGCTCATATTCTGCCCTATGCGGTAACGAGTGTCCTCAATCAAACCTACAGCGACTTTGAGCTGATTATCTGTGATGATGCCTCACCCGATAATACGGCTGAGCAAGTTACTCAGTGGGATGATCCGCGTATTCGATACATCCGCCATCCGCAAAATATTCAGCGCAGCCGCAACATGCGCTCAGGCTATGACACTGCTGAGGGAACCTATTTCATCAAATTTGATGATGATGACGCCCTAACCCCCACCTTTCTAGAGCGCACAGTTGCTGTGATGGATACGCAACCGAGTGTAGATTTTGTCTGTACTGACCATTGGGTGATTAATGCTCGCAACGAGCGAGATGAGGCTGCAACGGATACTAACTCGGCCAAATGGGGTAAAGATCGACTATCTGAGGCTGTTATCGATGATCTACTTAAAGAAACCTTTGTTCATCAGAGCTTGCAGGTAGGGTCTACGCTTTTTCGCAAAGACTGTCTAAAGGATGTAGACTTCATGCGATTTGAAGCCGATGGTTGCGAAGACTTTGACCTGCTAGTACGGCTAGCCATGATCGGTAAAACCGGTTACTTTATCCCTGAGCGATTGATGGAATATCGATTTCATGGTGGGCAAACTAGCTTAAAACAGGATATTCATTTTCTCTCTGCTAAAATCTTTTGCCTAGAGAGCTATCGCTTTACCGAGCGTCCTGAATTAGACGCGGTTCGCTGCTCTAAACTCAACGGTCTCAAACAGGTGCTGGCCATGCGACTGATTGAAAATGGTGAGGTTCAGCGTGGTCGTCAGTTGATTCAGGATTTGGCTACCAGTGGTGCGCTATCTGCTAAAGCTCAAGTCGGCAGGCTATTGTCCTATTTACCCTTAGGCCTGCGTCAGTTAGCCTTTCAGGGGTTTCGACAGCTGCGCCCTGAAGACTACAGTGAGCGGGTTCGCAATGCAGCTGGGTAAAAAGTTAGCACCGTGGTTACTTGTTTTACTGGGGGTAGCAGTTGGCCTGACTCAGTGTGCTGTACCATCCGAGCAATCGGAGCCTGTTATCCCGGCTTCAACCTTAGATATCCTTCAGCCTAATCTGACAATCCAAAACTGGCCTAGTGATAATGCGCCCGTAGCTCGTGTTCATGTGGTGACCATTCCGCCTAATTATCCGGTTGAGGTAGCGGTTAGTGATGAACTAAAACCGGTTGAGAATTTTGTGACTGACACTGGGGCCATAGCCGCCTTAAACGGTGGCTTTTTCGATCCCAATAATGGTCAAACGACCTCATTTATCACTGTTAACGGTTCTTTAGTAGCCGATCCTCGTGAAAATCAACGATTGGTTAATAATCCCGATCTCGCTCCTTATATTGAGCAAATTCTCAATCGCTCTGAATTTCGGCGCTATGACTGTGATGATGGCGTTCGCTACGATATTACAGGTCACAATTCGGTTGTCCCTGATGGCTGTACTCTACACAGTGCTCTTGGTGCGGGACCGCAACTTTTGCCCGACGATGCTTCCTTGGCGGAGGGCTTTACTGACTATGCCAACGGTATTATCACCCGTGATGCAATTGGCAGTCTTCAACGTAATGCTCGCACCGCTATCGGCATAACTGAAAATGACACCCTAGTTTGGGTAATGGTGGCACAGACAGAGCCAGCTGGAGGCATGACTCTGGCTGAGCTGGCTGAATTTATGAGTATCTTGAAGCTTCAAAAAGCATTAAATCTAGACGGAGGAAGTTCATCCTCGCTGGCTTTGTTTGATTGGGTGAGCAGTGGTCCTGTTCAAAGCTCCATTCAAAACTACTATGGGCGCTTAGATAGCAGTGGGAAGCCCATACAGCAGCGACCTGTCAAGTCTGTATTAGTCATACAACGCCATGAGTGATTGTCAAACAGCCCATGTCTGAAAACAGCTAGGAGTCGTTAGGATAGATATGAGCCTGCTGTAAGTAGCCTAGCTGGATCAACAACCAGCAAATGACACCGTACGCA
Source organism: Cyanobacteria bacterium P01_H01_bin.105 (assembly GCA_039178155.1). Lineage (GTDB taxonomy): Bacteria > Cyanobacteriota > Cyanobacteriia > Phormidesmidales > Phormidesmidaceae > Leptothoe. Next base: position 5,160 of record JBCDFI010000017.1, on the reverse strand, counting down.
GTCCCTGCAGAGATTAAGATTTTGTACCCTGGGTCTACGACTACCTGCATAGCTGGAGGTGTGAGTATAAGCCCTGATAGGGTGGAGGTCGTTATCGATGTAACGACAAAAGCAAACGAACCCAGGACTCTTTTACCTCGTCTAGTTGGAGCCCTTTTAGAGCGCTTAATGCGGTTTGGTAGTGAGCGAATGCCTTCTATTAGTGAATCAGCCCAAGGCCACAGTCGCATACCAGCTATAAAAGCAACCGGGAACATGAAGAACCCAACCACGCCACTCCATTGAGAGTAAGGGGCTACTAAAGCGGTTAGATGGGTACCTCCGAAGCTGCCTCCGAATAGAAGCATAGCTGATGTGAAAAAGTTGACGGTCGGTTTGGGTGTTGGGGACGATGGCATTGGGGTTGGGTGAGGTTAGTCTGTTTGTTACCTTTACAGCACTATTTGGATGGTGTACGGAAAACCATCATGAACTTATGGCTAAGTGCGCTTTATGGATAAGGGTTAGAAGAAAAAACGTTGTTGTTGCTCTCGAACCTGATTAGAAAAGGCGTGCGCTGATTGCTTGGGGCATGGGTAGCACTATCAGGACTAAAAGGGTCATTGCCATCAGCCCCAAAGCATCGCGAACGTTATCAAGTTCGCTAATGTCATCTAGCGCCGGATCGTCTCGGCTTGGCATAAATATTAGTAGCAGTGCCCAGAGTAAATAATATTCTGGCTTTTGATAGGCCATCACAGCAACTAGAACTCGGGCAATATTACCAATGGCAGCACCACTCCATCGGCCATATATGGCATGGACAATATGACCGCCGTCAAGCTGGCCTATGGGCATTAAATTCAAGGCCGTGAGTACTAGCCCCAAACAACCTGCGATCGCAACCGAATGCAAAGAGATTGCCTGGTCCATCTGAAAATTGCCCCCTAAAGCCACCTTACTTAGCAGTGCCAGCAAGATAGAATCCTTTGGATCTAGTGACTGAAAATTAAACAGCCCTGACTCTTCGGTCAACTCCACAATTTGAGAATGGGCCAATCCCCAAATCAAAACGGGTAGAGTCACCATAAAACCCGCCAAGGGACCAGCTATGCCCAAATCAAATAAAGCTCGACGGTGAGGGGCGGGTGCCTTAATTCGTATAAATGCGCCTACGGTACCCAGAAAATAGGGCACTGGGATAAAGAAGGGGGCTGATGCCGGAATGTGGTGACGGCGAGCCATGGCGTAGTGAGCCAATTCTCTTACGGCCAAAATCATCATCACAGCCAAGCTATAGCCTAACCCTTTGACTAAATTTAGCGGCTGTGATTGCAGATCTGATAACGATAGATCGCCTACGAGCAGTAACCCTGCCAAGGTAGTCGTACCTAGCGTCAAAATAAACAACACGATAGATAATGCCCAACCGCTGCCCTTAGAAGGGCTGTCTGTCTGGCGATTGGGCACTAGAACAAACACAGGCTGTCCGTCGCGTTCTTCTTGTAGAACTACCAAAAACTGATTGCCAAATTGCGATCGCACATTTTGCTGCACAGTGCTGTGGGCAACGGCTGGCTTCGCTTTGAGTCGTCCGCGACAGATCGTTACCTGCTGGCGGCGTTCAATTTTCTGTAAAAAGTAAACAGACCACGGGAAACATGCCCGTAAACGCTCCTCGTCTTCCCGTGCCACTAGCATTTGTGGCGATTCTGGGCGAGGACGAGACGATGAGGCGGTTGCTGTTTGCTGTACTTGAGGGCGTCGACCGACCAACACCACCCATGTGTATATCAATGGGCAAATAACAAATAACCCCAGAATAAAAAAACCAGGTGGGGCATACCTGCCATGCCTAAGCACCCATACCGTTAACGCTAAAATCGGCGTCATAATAATAAGCCACAATAGCCAAACGGGGGCGCGGGTCATGGTGGCAACACCACGACGAATGACCAAGTAGGTCAATATTCCCAGTAATATCGATAACAGTACAAATGTCATAAACCCACAATGCAACCCCTGGTAGGGCCTGATTTACCCTACCAGGCAAGACCCTAGAATAATAGGCAAAAGCTTTTTGGAGATCTTGGTGTCTACTTTAGAAACAAATTTGGACAATAGCCCTGTAATCAGTGAAACAGCCCGAGCGACCCCAAAGCTACCTCAGTCGGTGTTTGGTCTTGATGCTACGACCTACGCATTTTCTCCCAATCGTGAGACCTTGGGCGGTACCGCTTATTTAATAACGCAGACGGCAGCATCGGACTGTGATTCTTTTGCAAGAAAAAATATTTTAGTCGATTGTCCAGCTTGGACTGAGGCCAATTTAGACTTTATCGCGCAGCAGGGGGGACTGCATTGGCTGGTCATTACCCATCGTGGTGGCAGCAGTCGGGTGCGTGACTGGCAAGCTCGTTTTGAGTGCAAGGTTGTTTTACAAGAGCAAGAGGCTTACTTATTACCTCAGGTTGAGACTCAAACATTTCATCGAGAGTTGGAGCTGACGCCGGAGCATCGCCTCCTGTGGACCCCCGGTCACTCTCCCGGTTCAGCCTGTCTCTACAGTTCAGAGCAAGGGGGCATCTTGTTTTCTGGGCGGCATATTCTGCCGATTCGCCAAGGTACTACCCCATTACGGATGTCCAAAACGTTTCACTGGCCTCGCCAGCTGCACCATGTTCGGCGACTTTTAGAGGAATTTACCCCTCAAACTCTCAGCTATATTTGTCCAGGTGCCAATCTTGGCTTTCTTCGTGGCAAGCGCTTTATTGACAGAGCCTACGAACAGTTAGCTAGTTTGGATTTCCAGGAGCTAGCTAAGAGTCAGGCGCTTCTGTAAGTAGCTCCTAAAACAGTGCTTAGTGTTTTGCGCCTTTAAGGTTAACTGGTGCAGCGTAATAGACGCCAAATCATTCTATGGTTTTGGCGGTTAGAGGCTTAAAACTATCCAAAATCTTACCCATGGCTAGATTAGTAGGATGCAATAACCACGTCCGGTGACACGGTTGAATCAAGGTTTGTACCAAAGGAGACAGCTGGCTAATAGCTACTAGTCCTTCAGGCGTTTTGAGTTTGATGCCCCGCTGATAAAGGGTATAGCCTCGATTGCTGATATGGCGAAGACTGACATAGATTTCGGGGTCTAAGACAAGGCCATAGACCTGACACCGCGCTGTGGATAAAATGTCTGTCTGCTGTGAATAGCTGTATTGACTAATTTCTGTTGCCTTTGGCAGTCGACGGTTGACAAACCGCTGACATAGGTCGGAGAGAATTGAGTCTCCATGGGTTTGCCAGCGCTGCAGGTGATAGTGCATGACGTAGTCATCCTGCGACAGATACTGTGCTAAAGGCAGATCGTCAATCTTATGGCTTAACCAGGCTGTCATTGTGGCGTCTGCTTCTAGGTTTTGGGCTGCCATTAGCGCTCGTGCCCGATGGATAATCTGTTCTAGAACCCAGGTAGCGACTAAATTTTTGGGATGGTTATAAATCTGGGCGTACATAAAGTAACGCACCACTAAATAGTGCTCGATCGCGCCTAGTCCTTTCCTGGCCACAATTAGCTGCTGACTAGCTGGATCGTAATCGAGGGCCAAAATGATGCGGTCAAGGTCTAGTTGACCATAGGAGGCTCCGGTGAAGTAGCTATCACGCATAAGGTAATCGATGCGATCGCAGTCCAGCTGGCTCGATACCAATTGCCACACACAAGGTACTGGATGCTGATGTTGATAAATCTGCTGCATCTCAACGCGTAAGTTGGAGGAAAACCCATCCAATCGTTCACGAATTTCGGGAGATTGCTCCAAAATTCGCAGAGTCCAGTGCTCGTGGTGCCCACCAAATACATCTTCAGCAGTGTGGCTGAAGGGACCATGACCCACGTCATGAAGCAGAGCTGCACATAAGACCGCCGCACGATATGTCTTTAATTCGGAATAAATAGCGGCTAATCGGTCAAATGCCCGACGTGCTATCTCCATTACCCCTAGAGAGTGCGTAAATCGCGACCCTTCTGCTCCGTGAAACGTCAGGCTAGCTGGCCCCAACTGACGAATTCGTCGCAGTCGCTGAAAAGGCGATGTGTCGATGAGTTTTATTAGCAATGCTTCCACCGGGTCGGCGCTATCCAAGGTGATAGCGCCATGGAGCGGATCGTGATATGTGCGAGTTTTTGGCGACACGGCTTATGTCACGGGCTGGATAATTTCTTCCACTAATATCTCAACGGCTGCTTGATATTGCACATCCTCACTAGTTGCAAACTGATCGCGAGTAAGTGGCTCAGTGGTCACAGTTCGATCAGGTGTAATCCCTAGCTTGTTAATGTCGTGGTGGTCAGGAGTTTCATATTTAGCAACCGTTACCGCTAGACCAGACCCATGAGTCAAATCAAACAAAGACTGAATGAGTCCCTTCCCGAATGTAGTTTCCCCGATTAGCTGAGCTCGATGGTTATCCTGGAGAGCCCCCGCTAAAATTTCGCTCGCGCTAGCTGTCCCTCCATTGACCAAGACAACTAAGGGCTTTTGGGTCAAAGCTTCAGCACCTGCTTCAAAGCTCTCAAATACGCCCTGACGGTTGACGGTATAGACAATAGTACTGTCGGTTAACCAGAGTCTTGCGATCTCAATGCCTGCTTGCAAAAGACCGCCTGGGTTGTTACGTAAATCAAGAATATAGCCAGCTGCCTCTTGAGCTCTTAGGTCGGTCACTGCTTTGCGGATATCTTCAACGGCATTACCGTTGAATTGCCCCAATCGAATGTAGCCAATTTTATTTTTCCCCTCAGCTCTTAATTCTGAAAATACAGGATTAAGATTAATGCGTTCGCGGGTCAGGTTGACCTCAAATAATTCAGCATCCGCACGTTCAACTGCCAAGGTAACAATAGTGCCTGCTGGACCACGCATGCGCGCCGCAGCTTCATCTAACGAAAATGATTGAGTAGGTATGCCATTGATGGCGATTATTTCATCCTTTGGAGATAGACCGGCTCGATCTGCCGGAGATCCCACGATGGGTGCAATGACTCGTAGATGTTGATTGTCATCGTCCTTGGCAATCTGTAACCCTACTCCCAGCAATTCTCCAGAGGTGTTGGTCTGTAAACTCTGATATTGCTCGGGAGGCAAAAAGCGAGTGTATGGGTCATCTAGCTTTTGCAATATTGCC